>JAGQOW010000017.1 GCA_020427155.1 Planctomycetales bacterium
GGCTACGCTTTGCGGATTGGATCTTCGTCGAGTGCCTAGCTGCGCGTCATCGGGTGAGTACCTCGTAGGCACCTTACTGTCTGGGTGATACGTAGCAGTGCATTCGTCCAGGGCCGCGAATTGCATTTTCCCCGAGTTTCTTAGGGCATAATCGCCCAATCCGCTGTGCCGCGTTCCACTTGGCACGCCGCTTGCATCCCACCCATCACATCAACAGGCGGCTGGGGTCTTCTTACGGATAAGCACGTATTCCACCGGCTGAGAAGTGGAGCGCTCCACTCGTTTAGAGCGGGACGCGTCGGCGAGCCAACTATCCCTAGTTGCCGAACGACTTCCTCCCGCACCATCCTTCCCTTCCTTCTGACAAACCATTAAAAGGCGAATCAATGACAAATCTACTGGAAAGAGGGGGCTTGGCCCTCCTGGCGGCGACTATGATGTCGCTCGTGTTGATCGGCGGGGCCGCACCCAAGGCCTACGCTCAAGAAGCTGAGGCAGCGGCTGCCGAAGAGGCTCCCGCAGAAGAGGCGGCGGCTGCGGACGCCGACTTGGGAGTTGGCTATGCACTGGATAACGCCATGCTGTTCATTGCAGCCATTCTTGTGTTCTTTATGCAAGCAGGCTTTGCCATGGTCGAGGCGGGTTTCAATCACTCGAAAAACGCTGTCAACATCTTGTTCAAGAACTCGATGGACGTTTGCGTCGGGGTGCTGCTGTTCTTCTTCATCGGCTTTGGCCTGATGTACCCAACCTCTTATTCGGGCGATTGGGACAATGTCTCGGGATACTTCGCCTTTGGCGGGTCGGGTTTGAAGGGGTACGAAGCTGCGGCCGATCGAACTTTTAGCCCCGAAGTTGACTGGCTTTTTCAGGCTGTCTTCGCGGCCACGGCGGCTACGATTGTCTCTGGCGCCGTCGCTGGCCGGATGAAGGTGGGCGCCTACTTGGTTTACAGTGCGGTTCTCACAGGCTTGATTTACCCGATTAGCGGCTACTGGAAATGGGGCGGCGGCTGGCTAACCCAGTTTGGCGAAGAGACGGCCGACGGCTTTTCTATGGCATTTCAAGACTTTGCCGGCTCGGCGGTCGTGCACGGCGTGGGCGGATTTGCCGGGCTTGCCGGTGCCCTGGTGCTGGGCCCGCGGTTGGGTCGTTTCGTCAACGGCAAGAGCATCCCGATGCCGGGGCATAGCCTGCCGATTGCGGCTTTGGGCGTGTTCATCCTCTGGTTCGGTTGGTACGGGTTCAATCCTGGCAGTCAATTGGCATTTCAATCGACCGGCGACATTGATGCCACGATGCACATTGCCGTCACCACCACGTTGGCAGCGGCTGCAGGTGGGCTCTGTGCGACGCTGCTGAGTTGGTTTTTGTACGGCAAGCCCGACCTTTCGATGGGCCTGAACGGCATTCTCGGCGGCTTGGTTGGCATTACTGCCTGCTGCGACTGCATGAGCGACAATATGGCAGTAGTAGTTGGCTTGGTTGCTGGCCTGCTGATTGTTGCCGGCATCGCCCTGCTCGATAAACTGCAGATTGACGACCCGGTAGGCGCCTGGCCTGTTCACGGCTTGTGCGGCGTGTGGGGCTGCATGGCGATCGGCATTTTGCCGAATACCCACTTGGATAGTGGAGCCACGTCGTTCGGCGTCCAGTTGACTGGAACGCTGGCCATATGTGCCTGGTCGTTCATCACGATGTTCGTTCTGTTCTCGGCAATGAAGGCCTTCAGCTTCCTGCGGGTCTCCGACATCGAAGAGCAGAAGGGGCTCGACGTCAGCGAGCACGGCATGCAAGCCTACGGCGGCGGAGGAGCTTTCGCTGCATCCTAGTACTTCCCTCGGACGTGTGCACCAGGTTACCCCCAGTCTCGCCGTGGTGCACACGTCCTTATCATTTCGCGGTCCATGATTGGGCTCTGGTTAGTAAGGAATTAAGGGCCATCCACCCTCTGCTGAACCGTCTGTAGATTCCCAGCGAAGTGATCGAAGGCACGGCGGAGACGAATGAACCATTTCCCGACATCTCAGAAGGATACCCCAATGGCTTGGGTAGGTTTTCCGCCTAATCCTGCCCAGGCCGGGGTGTCCTGTTTTTTATTGCGGATTGCAGATTTGGGACGGCGAATCTAGGATTGACGACGGGACGACGGTCTCGAGCCCACGAGCCCCCAAACATTCCGCCTTCCGAAATCCGCAATTCGACCCGCCATGAAGCTCATTCTTGCCATTATTCAGCCTAGTAAGCTTGAGGACGTGAAGACGGCGCTCTCTCAGGTCGAGGTCGTCCGGCTGACGATCATGGACGTGCAGGGATTTGGCCGCCAGAAAGGTCAGACCGAGGTGTATCGGGGGCGTGAGATCTCGGTGAACCTACTGAGAAAGGTCCAGCTGCAGATTGCCGTGAATGAGCAGTTTGTCCAGCCGACGATCGACGCGATTATCAAAGGGGGGCGTTCGGGCGAAGATGGGCAGATTGGCGACGGGAAGATCTTTGTCTTGCCGCTGGACGATTGCATCCGTATCCGCACAGGCGAACGCGGGCCAGAGGCAATCTAAGAGCGACCAGCAAGGAGTCGCTCCGTCCCTTGAGTTTCCGGGCTGTGGCAGCACAGGCCTGGTGAGGCCCTAGCGAGGGCGGTTGGCGATACGAAGCTGGGCACGGGCTTGAAGCTGAGACCGATTGCGCGCGGCCATCTGCTCTTCGCCGAGAGCCCTGGTTTCGAGCGCTTCTTGGAGCTGTTCGTGGGCAGCCTCGCCATCGATCTTGCTCGATTCGATCGCCCGATTGGTGAGGACCGAAACCAGGTTGTCGGCCACCTGGACAAAACCGCCATCGACGTAATAGCGCGTAGTGTCGTCTTCGCTACGGATTCGTAGTTCGCCGAAGCCCAGCCGGCCGATCATTGGGCTATGCAGCGGTGCGATGCCCACTTCGCCGTCGAACAATGGCAGTACGACAAACTCAGCCTCGCATTCAAGGACCGTTTCTTCCGGCGTGACGACGATGCAGCGAAGGGCGGCAGAGGTGGTTGTATCTGACATCGAGAGTCACCTTTGATTAATGACGAATGACGAAGCACGAATGACGAATCGGGATTGACGTTGTTTGATGTGACTTTCGTCACCACCTGTCATTCGAGTTTCGCCATTTACTTCTGGCTCTTCTTCCACTGTTCTTCAGCCTGTTCGATGGCTCCGACATACATGAAGGCACTTTCGGAGAGGTGGTCCCATTTGCCGTCGCAGATTTCCTCGAAGCTGCGGATCGTATCTTCCAGCGGCGTGATCTCGCCAGCCTTTCCAGTAAAGACCTCGGCAACCAGGAACGGTTGCGAGAGGAAACGCTCGATGCGCCGTGCCCGATGGACGACGAGGCGATCTTCTTCGGGCAATTCTTCGACACCCAAAATGGCGATGATGTCCTGCAACTCGCGATAACGCTGCAGAATCGTCTGGACCCGACGAGCGCAATTGAAGTGCCGATCGCCGACGTACTGAGGATCGAGAATCCGGCTGGAGGATGCCAGCGGATCAACTGCCGGGTAAATGCCTTTCTCCGAAATCGATCTTTCGAGGTAAATGAAGGCGTCGAGCTGTCCGAAGGCGGTCGCAGGGGCCGGATCGGTCGGATCGTCGGCCGGTACGTAAACCGCCTGCACCGAAGTAATAGCGCCCTGAGAGGTCGAGGCGATGCGTTCTTGCAGTGCGCCCATCTCGCTGGCAAGTGTCGGCTGGTAACCTACTGCCGAAGGCATCCGGCCCAAGAGGGCCGAGACCTCGCTACCCGCTTGCGAGAAGCGGAAGATATTGTCGACAAATAGCAGCGTGTCGGCGCCGGTCTTGTCGCGGAAATACTCGGCCATCGTAAGGGCGGAGAGGGCAACTCGAAGCCGGGCGCCTGGCGGCTCGTTCATTTGGCCAAACACCATGCAGGTCTGGTCGATAACGCTGCGGCCTGTATCGCCGATTTTGGCTTCTTGCATTTCGAGCCACAAGTCGGTTCCTTCGCGTGTTCGTTCGCCCACGCCAGCGAAAACCGAATAGCCGCCATGGGCCGAGGCGATACGGGCAATCAGCTCGGTGAGGATAACCGTCTTGCCGAGACCCGCCCCGCCGAACAGCCCCGCCTTGCCACCGCGAACAAACGGGGTGAGCAAGTCGATGACTTTGATACCGGTTTCGAAGAGTTCGGTTTTGGTCGAGAGGGTATCGAGCGCGGGAGCGTCGCGATGGATAGGCCACCGTTCTTCGGCGACAACTTCGCCACGTCCGTCGACGGCGTCACCAATTACGTTGAACACGCGGCCGAGTGTGGCTTCGCCGACGGGGACCGACACAGGCCCGCCGGTGTCAATGCACTCCTGTCCACGAATCAAGCCGTCGGTGCTTCCTAAGGCAACGCAGCGGACACGCCCGCCGCCCAACTGTTGCTGCACCTCACCAGTGAGGTTGATTTTCACGCCCTTATGCTCCGAAATCACCTTCACGGCATTGTAGATTTCCGGAAGCTGGTCTTCTTCAAATTCGACGTCGAACGTCGAGCCGATGACCTGGGTAATGTGGCCGATGTTTTGAGTTGCAGTTGCCATGGGATTCTTCTGATTTCGGAATGGGAATTCGGTTTGTTGGTAGGTTCCAGCGATCGATAAGATCGGGGTAATCAGACTTAACGAGTTTTACTTGAGGGCTTCGACGCCGCCGATCAGGTCCATCAGTTCGGAGGTGATGCGGCCTTGTCGGGCGCGGTTGTATTGCATGCTAAGTTGCTTGATCAGTTCGCCAGCATTTTCGGTAGCTGCTTTCATGGCCACCATGCGGGCAACTTGCTCGCTGACTGCGGAATCGAGGAAGCACTTGAACAATTTAACTTTGAAACTAGTGGGAACAACCTCCTCGAGAATGCTTGCGGGTGAGGGCAGGAACTCGTACAGCGAACCGCCCCCGGCTGCTGATTGAGCATCTTCGGCGACATCCAGCGATCCCAAGGGAAGCAGCGTTTCCACCGCCACGGATTGCCGCGCGATGCTAGTAAACTTCATGTAGACGACGTCCAACCGGTCGAGCTTGCCAGAAACGTATGCTTCCAGATAGCGATTGGCAATGAGCTCAACCTGCTCAAAAGTGGGCTTGTCTTCGAACTGGGTAAAGGCCTGCTCAAGTGGAATCCCCCGATAACCGAATCCGGCGATGCCTTTCTTGCCGGAAGCTTCTGCGCTGCAATGGGGGCACTGGGTCTTGAGTTCATCCCAACGATTGAAGCCTGCGCGGAGCAGGCTGCCGTTGAAACCTCCGCAGAAGCCGCGATTGCCGGTAAGCACTAGCAGCTTGGCGCTTTCGGTCTGTTCGCGTGGCTCGAGCAACGGATGGCTAACTTCCAGACCTGCCTTGGTCAGATCGGAAACCAACTGGGTAATCCGGTCGGTGTAAGCCGTCGCCGCCGACGCCCGGTCCATCGCCTTCTTGAACCTCGCGGTGGCGATCAATTCCATCGTGCGCGTGATCCGGCGCATGTTGCGAATCGACTTGCGGCGCTTATCAAGTTCTCTGGGATTTGCCATGGGAGAGGGTCAGGATTCTGTGGTCGGGTCTGATTGATGTTCAAGCAGTTACTGGTTCGGCTTCGGCGACAGGCGCACTGGCAGCTGAGTCTGCGTTTTCGAACTGGGTTTTGAACAGCGCCAGCGCTGCTTCGATCTTGGCAATGAGTTCGTCGCTCAGATCCTTGGTCTCAACCAGTTCGTCGCGAACCTCCGACTGCTGATCTTTCATGAATTTGACGAATTTCTCTTCCCAATCGCTCACCTGATCGACGGGAACCTGATCGAGGTGGCCGCGGGTTCCGGCATAGATGACGAGCACCTGGTCGGCCACATGCAGCGGGTTGTAGAGTCCCTGCTTGAGCAATTCGACCATGCGGTAACCACGGTCGAGGCGGGCCTGCGTGGCAGGGTCGAGTTCTGTCCCCATTTGGGCAAACGCTTCGAGTTCGCGGAAAGCGGCCAGGTCGAGTCGCAAACCGCCGGCAACTTTCTTCATCGCTTTGATCTGGGCGGCGCCACCCACGCGTGAGACCGAAATACCAGCGTTCATCGCCGGCTTCACGCCAGAGAAGAACAAGTCGGGCTGCAGGTAGATCTGGCCGTCAGTAATTGAAATCACGTTAGTGGGGATATAAGCGGACACTTCGCCTTCGAGGGTTTCGATGATCGGCAGCGAGGTAATCGAACCCCCGCCCAAAGCATCGGAGAGCTTGGCTGAGCGTTCCAGCAAACGGCTGTGGCAGTAGAACACGTCGCCAGGAAACGCTTCGCGGCCGGGAGGGCGCCGCATCAGCAGCGAAAGCTCGCGATAGGCGACGGCCTGCTTGCTGAGATCGTCATACACAACCAGGGCGTGCCCGCCTGCGAACATGTACTCTTCGGCCATCGCGGTTCCCGAGTAGGGAGCGATGTACTGCAAGGGGGCAGGAACGCTGGCTCCGGCGACGATGACGGTCGTATAGTCCATTGCTCCGGACTCGCGGAGTTTTTCGATCACGCCAGCGACGGTCGACTCTTTCTGGCCCACGGCAACGTAGAAGCACTTAACGCCGGAGTCTCGCTGATTGATGATCGCGTCGATGGCGATTGCCGTCTTGCCCGTTTTGCGGTCGCCAATGATCAGTTCGCGCTGGCCGCGCCCGATGGGGGTCATGGCGTCGACGGCTTTGATGCCGGTCTGCAGCGATTCGGAAACCGGCTGACGTTCGGCGACGCCGGTGGCGATGGTTTCGACATCGCGGCGCTTGTTGGTAACGATAGGACCTTTGCCGTCCAAGGGGTTGCCTAGCGGATCGACCACGCGACCGAGCAGATCGTCGCCTACGGGCACGCTCAAGAGCTGGCCGGTACTGCGGACTTCTTCCCCTTCGTTGATCTTCAGATAGTCGCCAAGGATAATGACGCCGACCGAGTTTTCTTCCAGGTTGAAGGCCAAGCCATTGACGCCGCTGGAAAACTCGACCATCTCGCCGGCCATCACCCCCGAGAGACCGTAAACCTGGGCAATACCGTCGCCCACTTCCAGCACTCGCCCGACTTCGCGGACGTCGATATGGGAGGCAAACTGCTCGATCTCTTTTTGAATGACCGAGGCGATCTCGTCGCTATTAAACTTCATCGAAGCGCTCCGAATGAATAACTCTCGAAATGTGACTTGTTAACTTCCGGTAATGGGCGTTTGCCGAAGCCCTCTCCCAATTACTCTGATCTGTTTACCCTTGCCCGCTTTGATCTATGAAGTGACTCGGCTGGTTTTGGATGGTTTCAATGGCTCTGGCAATCATCGCCTGCCGGGTACGCTCCAAGTTGGTGCGAGTCGAGGCATCGAACACCTTGTCGCCCATCCTGACGACGAAGCCCCCGATCAGGTCGGGATTGATCTCGGTAGTGACCAGCGGCTCGCAGCCTAGTGCTTTGCCGAGCATTTCGCGGAGTTCATGCTGAAGCTCATGGCTCAACTCGCTGGCGGTTTGCACTTGGACCTGGACGCGGTTGTTTTGCAACTCCCACAACGCGCTGGCCGAACGGACCACGTACCGTAATTGCCCCAGCCGCCCGTGTTTGGCTAGCACCTTTAAGAGGTTAAGAGCAGTTGTCGAGAGCTGACCGGCGAACAACCGGTCGAGCATCCCGAGTTTTTCTTCCTGTGGTACTAGTGCCGAGTCGAACACCTGCTCGAGCTGAGGATGCTTGTCCAGCACGTCGGAAACGAGCGACTTTAACTCCTTGACGAGCTCACCAGCGTTTTCTCCAGCAGCACCGAGGCCTGCCTGCGCATAGACGCGTGCCAGCTTTTCGGTATCGACGTCGAAAACCGTTTCACGGGCGGCGCCGCTCGTTGCAGATCGTTGAGTCATAGTCGTGGCAACGTCTAGTTTTTGCTGGGAATACTGGTAGCAAGCGAGTCGAGGGCTTCGCGCACCAACTGGGTATGCTGATCGGCAGAAAGGTTCTGCTTCACTACTTTGCTAGCCAGATCAATGGCCAGGTTGGCACTTGTTTCAGCTAGGTTCTTGAGGGCGTTGTCAGCGGCTCGTTCGACGTCGCGCAAGGCACGATCGCGTTCCTGATCGGCGGCCTTCTTGGCTTCGGCGAGGATTTGCGTTTTGGTATGCTCCGCATCCCGCCGCGCTTCGTCCAAGAGCTCTCGCACCTCGTCGGCAGCCAAGGCCAACTTGGCCTCATGCTCGGCAAGCATCTGCTTGGCCTCTTCATGCTTGGCCGCCGCGTCGGCAATATTGCCTTCAATCCGCTTTTCGCGCTCTTCCAAGGCCGCAGAAATCTGCGGCCAGGCTGTCTTGCCAAGCACAAAGAGCAGCAAGGCAAAGATCACTCCGGTCCAGATCGCCAAATCGGGGTCGACGGTCAGGGGGTTGGGCTCCTTCGCAGCATGTGCTCCATGGGCATCTTCGGCGCCGTGCGCGTCGCCATCGGCAGGGGCCGCTTGGGCCTCGCCATGATGCTCATGGTCGGCATCTTCAGCTAAGGCCGCCTGATGGCCAAACGACCACAAAGACCCGCACGCCAGCAGCAGTAGCAGCGGTAATACTCTTTGAAGACTCATACGAAAACCCATCATCGCCAGGCGCCCAAGCACTTTGAGCCCTGCAAATTGATCGAGGACTAGTTGAACAACATACAAACGATCAAGGCGAAGAACGTCGCCCCTTCGATCAGGGCTGCCGCGATGATCATCGCGGTTTGGATGTTTCCGGCAACTTCGGGCTGGCGCGACATGCTCTCGACGGCCTGTCCGCCAATGCGGCCAATGCCAAGGCTAGCGCCAATGATCACCAAGCCGGCACCCAAAGCGGCACCCAGGTTCATGCTGAAACCGCCCGCGGCATCACCAGCAGCGTCGCCTGAGTCTTGGGCCATGGCAGGAGCAACAACCACGAACGCGACCAAACAAAACACGAGTACTTTCATCATCTTGAACACGGCGAGAAACTCCTACGTCTGAGAAAACAATGGAAACGGTTACTGCAACGGCAGCGAGTTCAGGTTAATGCGGATGAACCGCCGCCCCGATGAACAACGCCGACAGAAAGGTAAAAATATACGCCTGCAAGAAGGCGACAAACAACTCGAGCAAACTCAGCGCCGTGGCGCCAAGCACACTGGCCAAGGTTACACTGCCCCAGATGCCGGCGCTTGCCGAATAGCTAGCGCCGATAAAGGCAACCAGCACGGCTAACACGACGTGACCGGCCATCATATTGGCCAACAAACGTACGGCCAAGACGCCATGCTTGATAAACAGGCCGAGCACTTCGATGACAAAGATCATCGGAACGAGGAGCACCGCAACAGGACCGGGCAGATCCATATGCGGAACCTGGGCTTTCCAGAAGCCTACGACGCCCAACTTCGCCATACCCGAGCCCACGACGACGGAGAAGGTGACCAAGGCCAAGGCTCCGGTCACAGCCAAAGCACCGGTGGGCGAGCCCATCCAGGGGACCATGCCAATGAGGTTGCAACCTAAGACGAATAAGAACATCGTCCACAAAAACGGTACGAAGCGGTCGGCATCGTGGCGGCCGATGCATGGCCGGGCTACTTCGTCACGGATGAACAACAGGAAGACTTCGAGCAAGTTCCAAAGCTTGCCACGGGTGCTGCCGGCCCCTTTGAGCCCCCTGGCCAAGCCGATGAAACAGAACGCTATGATGACGGCGACTGCCACTTCGAGGACCATGAACTTGGTGATCATGAGATCGAGTGGCTGGATGGTCTTATCCACCAATTCGTTACCGGTATTTACTTCGATTAGCGGCTTTTCCAGTTGGAAGGGCTGAGGCAAATGCACATGGCCATCGCTGTTCTCAGGCGCGAGAAACCGCGGGAGGTGAAACCCTGGCGAGTCTTCCACGTGGCCGAATAGATGATCAGGAGCTAATGGATCAGCCATGGATGTGCTTTATCTGGTGGCAGGCTTACCGGTCGGGCTGCAACAGCCGAATCGACGAGTAAGTTTCAAAAGCCAGGGTCGCGAAATAGAACAACAACAAGTAACAGATGAAATTGAAGTAGTCTGCTCCGGTCGCCTTTAAAGAAATGACGAGGCAAATCACCAATGGCGGCAGGAGCCTTAGTCCCATGGACGCAACAATCCCGAAGAGAACCCAAGTCGGTTCGACTTTGCGGGAAGAGATCCAGAGAGCGAGAGTTCCGGGCAACAAGCAGGTAACAGCGGCGGCGGCAACTTGCAGCAAACCGTGAGAGCCATCTTGCCAGTGAGCAAACGGCATGAGCAGCAACAGGAGCACGAGGACCGCGCAAGCCAACCAGAGTGCATAGCGCAGATAAGCGTTCTTGCGCCAAAAAGCCGTCCAATTCACGGCTGCTCTCGTCACGGTGATTGATTCCTCTCGTTCGCTTCCGCAGAAGAGCTCTTGGATTTCGGTTGATTATCTGTCTTTCGAGTCAGCTGAATCAAATGGACGATGGCTGCGTAGCAGCCCAGGCCGAATCCGGCGAGCATGAACAAAACTTTTGTGCCTAGTTTCCCGTCGAGCCAATACCCTGCCAAACCGGGAAGGACCATCTCCAGGGAAATGGTCATGATTCGAGACGACCACTCGGCGGCAATCGCGGCCGGCGAACGGGTATCTGGCGAGCTAGTCTGGCGAGGGGCGCTGGGCAAGTCGCGATCTTTGGCCATGGGAGCGTTCCTGACGCTGTAAAAAACAGCCGCAGACTATAAGCACCCTTCCTCGTACCGCGAAACCTGCCCCACGAGACGGCCTAATCTAATTTGCTTGCAAGAAAGCGCGAAGGGGAATTCGTGCATTTTTTCACAAAGTCTTGAAACTCTCTCCAAACCTTGTGTAGGCAAGAGGTTAGCTAGGCGAACAGGTAGATGAAATAGGCCGCTTTCACCCACCAGTCTTGCTTCGCGGGGGGACGCCTAGTTTTGCACTAGTAGGGCCAGCCATTCGCACGGCTGATGTCAAATCTCCTAAACTGCTTATAGCAAAGGACTTAAAACGAGATTCTTACGCCCGAATCTTGCCTTCTTCAGAGGGTTCGATTAGTATCAATATTGACGGATGTGTGGTTTATGGCACCGAGAGACCTAGCAGACTCGGCTGCTTCCCCGCCTTATGAGCTCCGTCCTGCTGGCCAAGTGTCGTGAGCACGTTGGCGGACGTTCGGCGTCCGTGGGCTCGTTCATGCGTTGTTGCTGGACAGGAATCCAGGAGTTCGTTTTCCGCGGTCCCACGGACTCTTGGTGATCGCTGGCAACTTAAGGCGTAGAAGGACCGCACATTGACGTCGACCCCCAACTGGTTCACGGAGGCCCGGTGGGACCTCCGTGCAGGGGCGAGTCGATGACTTGCGGCGCTCATTGGTCAGCGGCCAATACTCTTGCCCGGACGGAAGCTGCGTCAGGGATGATCTTCGGGCTCTCGAGGCCTTGTATGATCTCGGAGGGCCTTCCTAATAGCGGAGGTTCGGCAAGACGATGACAGCAGCCACATTACGGTCGCAAACGGCCAAAGACCTGGCCCAGTTGGCCCGCCAAAACGGTATCGCCGGTTGGCATTCGATGAGGAAAGAGGAACTGGTACGAGCTCTGGTGCGAGAGGCACGTAGGAGATCTAAACCGTCCAAAGCAGGCCAATCCAGGGCCTTAGCCGATCGAATCAATGGCAACGGGGCGGCCACGGGTCGTGGGAAAGGCGAAACTCCGCCGAAGCAACCCAATCCTGCGATTCGCCGGAAGATCGACCAGTTGCAGCGCAGGCTCGCAAAGGTAAAGAGCCTCGCTTCAACCTCCGGTCGGAGTCCGACTGCAGTTGCTCGGGAAGACCGGCTGGTGGTGATGGTACGCGACCCCTATTGGCTTCATGCTTTTTGGGAACTATCGGAACGGAGTATCGAGCGGGCACAAGCAGCCATGGGGCAGCGTTGGCATGGTGCTCAGCCTACGTTGCGATTGCTGAAGATGGAGGAAGCCGGGGCATCGACGTTTCTCAGGGACATTGCCATCCACGGCGGAGTGAACAACTGGTATATCGACGTGCATGATCCGCCCTGCGATTTTCGTATGGAGATTGGCTATCTGGCCGAAGACCAATCGTTTTACTGCCTGGCACGCAGCAATACGGTGAAGACTCCCCCAGCAGGGACAAGCGACGCGATTGACGACAATTGGGCTGATGTTGCCGGACAAGCCGATCGAATCTACGCCATGAGCGGTGGCTACACGCCCTCGGGTACCAGTCGCGAACTGCAGGAATTGCTAGAGGAACGTCTGCAGCGCCCGTTAGGCTCGCCGATGACTACGCGTTTCGGAAGCGGTGCAACGGAATTGCGCGACGAGGACGAAATGCCCTTTGCCTTGGACGCTGAGATCATTGTCTACGGAGCGGCCGACCGCGGCGCCCATGTCACACTCAAGGGCGAACCGGTGCAGCTTCGTGAAGACGGCACTTTTGCGGTTCGACTAAGTCTTCCGGACCAGCGACAAGTGATTCCGGTGGTGGCGAGCTCGAGCGACGGCGTAGAGCAACGTACGATCATCTTGGCTATTGAGCGGAATACCAAGATTATGGAGCGTGTCGTCCGCGATGTTGCCTCCCAGTGATGCGGTTGAGACCTGAAAACGCACCTCTAACTCTCTGCAGTGTGTCCGCCGTGGCGCGATGCTGGGGGCCTGTTTCTCTACTGGCAGGCGAGGTGAAAGGGTCTCGGGGCGTAGTTTGTAGCCTGAGACGGATACGATAGAATCAAGGCGGATTCTCTCTCATGACAACTGCTTACGAACCACTGGTTGAGCTGATAGCCGAAGTGCCCAGTTGTCTGGTCGCATTCTCGGGGGGCGTCGATAGTGCTGTCGTCGCGAAAGCAGCTTTTCTAGCCCTGGGAGACCGAGCCCTGGCAGTTACCGGCGTGAGTGCCAGTCTGGCAGCGGGAGAATTGGAGACGGCTCGCCGGATTGCCGAGTCGATTGGCATTCGGCACGAAATCGTTGCCACGAATGAGCTGGAAAGCCAAGGCTATTTGGAGAATCAGCCCAGTCGCTGCTGGCACTGTAAAACGGAACTCTACGATCGGCTGCGCGAACTGGGCCACGAGCTAGGCTTCGAGGTACTGCTTAACGGTGCGAATGCCGACGACCTGGGAGACTTTCGACCAGGAATGCAGGCTGGCGAGCAGCACCAGGTGCGCAGTCCCTTGGCCGAGTGCGGGTTAAACAAACAGGCCGTGCGAGATCTTGCCCACTACTGGAACCTCGAGGTGTGGGACAAGCCCGCGACGCCTTGTCTCTCGAGTCGCGTCGTCTACGGCCTCAGCATCACGCCAGAGCGACTGGCACGGATTGATGCCGCCGAACAGCTGCTTCGCAGGTTGGGTTTCGACACAGTCCGGGTCCGTTACCACCACGGCGACCTAGCCCGGCTGGAGGTGGCGTTGGCCGATCTTCCACGACTATGCGAACCCGAGGTGCGCAGCCAACTCGTCAGCGAACTGAGAGAAGCCGGATTTCAGTATGTGACGATCGACTTAGAAGGTTTTCGCTCGGGTAGCTTCCAGCAAATGGTGTCTGCGGAAGATCTGCTGCGTTTCAGTAAGTAAAGCGGCTAGCGCGGGCCTCCCATCCTAGGAAAGCCGCCTCCTCCTGAAATGGGGTCTAATCCGCGCTCTTTGCGGCGCTCGTTCATCATGTCTCGATAGCGGTCCATTTTGCCGCGCATTTCGGGAGTCGTATGATCCAACATTCCCTTGCGACGCTGATCGCGTTGTTGGGGGGTCATGTTGCCCCAGCCGCCGCCTCCGCGACCACCATCCCCGGCGCGGTTTTCTCGGTTTCCTTCCTGGTTACCGTCGCGAGAGGCTCTCCATTGTTCCATTTGGTCAATGCGCTCATCCAATTCCCGCCGCTGATCTGCGGGTGATTTGGCGAAGAACTCGTCCATGCGTTGATTCATCATCTGCTGCATCATGGGGCGACTGCTCTCGAAGAACTGGCGACGCTGGTCGTCAGAAAGTTCCCGAACCTTGTCGCGAAAGCCCTCAAACTGAGCGCGGCGTTGCTCGTCGGTCATTTCGCCCATTTTGCTGAAATTCTCGTCACGAAGCTTCTCCAACTCAGCAACCTGAGGATCGCCGCCGCTAAGGTATCCTAAGGCCCAGGTGGCACCCACTGCCAGAAACAGAAGTGCCCCAGCGATGGAAACTTTTTTCTTATTCATTGCTTGTTACTCCCCAAAAACTAGTCGGCCACAATTAGCGCGTCGACGTGCCCGTCAAGGTATAAGAAGTTCCTCGAGCCGTTGGCTCCAGGTGAACCGTGAAACGATTCGTAGTCGTAGAAAACCCAGACTTCGCCAGAGCCGCGAGTTTCTCCGCGGCGAGACTCCAACACTTCCTGCCGCGTCCTTCCCTCAAGCCGATAAGACGGATACTCATAGCTCGTGCCCTCGTTGAAGAAGTAGGTTTCGCCAACCACATACGGCCCTGTGGGCGCCCCGTCGATGGAGGGTCGTTCGTAACCGTCGTAAATGGCAACGTCGGTCGCAGGATTCAACGGCCCTCGGTCGCTAGGACAGAAGTAAATCCCTTGATTGTTCTCACCGTAATCGGCCAGGACCTTGTAGATCGGCCAGGTGCTGCGGTCGTCGGGGTCGTAGCGTTTACCGACCGAGGGGAGCATGACTGCCTCGGGAAACTTGCCTCGCTCGCCCTGCTGATCGAGAAATCGAGTAAGTGCCAAGCCAACCTGACGTAAGTTCGACTTACACTGGGTGCGCCGAGCCGCCTCGCGAGCACTTTGAATCGCGGGGAGAATCAAACCGATGAGCACGCCGATGATGGCGATCACCACTAGCAGTTCGACAAGCGTGAACGCAGCAACCCGTTTCATTGGAGCAACTCTGCCAAACCGGGACGAACTCGCATGATCACCCCGCGAGGTTACAGGCGGTGCATACCGCACCAGTAATGAAACCCTTTGGAAATAAGCAAGTTTCGAAAATTCCGCAGCTTCTAATCAGTAAACTTGGCGCCGGGATTGCCTATTTTGACAGAATGCTGAAATCGGCGAAATAGACATAAATGCCGAGCACGACGAGCACGATGCCCGCCCCTCCGGGCTTGGCCCATCGCCAGGGGGTCAGGTCGACTTCGCCCGAGTATTGCTGCTGGTAGGGTTCGCTCCGGGGACGCAAGCGGCCGATGATCAGCATCAGTACGACCAGCAAGGCGAAGACGATCCCCAAGAAGTGGAATTCGTGCAGCCACAAGGCCACTTCGTCGAAGGCGAAATACCGTAATCCAATGAGGACTAACCCCGTCAGTAAAGCGGTATTGGCGGCCAGGGCGGGTACGTACTTACTCAAGATTCCTACCAGGACGACGGCAAAAATGGGGATAGAATAGAGCCCGTTCATCTTGGCCATATAGCCGAAGATGCTTTCTGTCTTTGCCAACAGCGGTGCAGTCGCCATGGCGAAAACCGCCACCGCCGCGCCGCACCATTTGCCCGACTGAATGATCTGTCTTTGTGAAGCGCCGGGATTGATATGCTTCTGGTAAACTCCCAGGCTGAAAAGCGTGGCGGTGCTGTTGAGCACCGAGTTATACGTGCTCAGAACCGCTCCGACGATCACGGCAGCAAAAAAACCTACTAGCGAGGGCGGTAACACGTCTCTGACCAGCGTGCCATAGGCTTTGTCAGCCACGACCCCGTCGGAGTAGAGGTAGGCGGCGATCATGCCGGGGATCACGATAATGATCGGCGCAAGAATCTTCATCGTAGCGGCAATGAGCACGCCACGTTGCCCCTCGCGCAGGCTGCTGGCCCCCAGGGTACGCTGAATAATCTGCTGGTTGGTGCACCAGTAGAAGACGTGCAGCAGAAACACGCCGGTAAAAAGCGTCGAAAACGGCACGTGTTGATCGGGCGCGCCAATCGAATTGAACTTCTCGGGCATCGCGTTGCGCAGCACGCTCCATCCTGCCAGGGGAGAGCCTTGTTCGCCGGCGACCCTCAGCAGGCCGAAATAGGCGATCAGCACGCCTCCGACCAGCAGGCCGAATCCGTTGAGCGTGTCTGATACCGCTACGGTTCGCAAACCGCCGAAAATGGCGTAGACCGAGCCGAGTATCCCAATCAACAAGACCGTGAGCCAAAGGACGCCAATATCTGAGTCGAAGCCGGTCATTTCCGACAGATTGAGGATCCCGCTAAGTCCTGTCGCGCCAGTATAGAGAATAATTGGGAGCAGAATCGTAGCGTAGGCGACGATGAAGATCAGCGAGGCAATGGTCCGAGTCCTCGAATCAAAACGCTCTTCGAGGAATTGGGGCAGTGTGGCAACGCCGCTTTTCAGGTAACGCGGTAGAAAGAACAGCCCCATGCAGACCAGGGCTACCGCCGCAATCACCTCCCAGGCCATGACCGAAAGTCCATCGGTAAAGGCCTGGCCATTGATCCCGACCAGTTGTTCGGTTGAGAGATTCGTGAGCAGCAACGAGCCGGCGATGACGCCGCCAGTTAGTCTTCGGCCGGCGAGGAAGTAGCCGATGGGGCTCTCGTGGTCGTCGCCGCGGGTGAGCAAGTAAGTTGCCAGCCCAACCAGCCCGGTGAAGAAGGCAAACGAACCGATCGTCAATACATCCATGACACTTCCGATCTTACGGAGAGAGACATACAGCCGAAGCAGGCCACATGATAGGCCCCCAAGGCCTGAGAAGCCAGCACAGGGGAGTCAGGGGGGAAGGCTACTTTTTGTGGTGTCGCCGCCGAATTGGGCGCTGGCGCCGGCTCGCGCTGCCGCCTGTAGGAAGGTATCCGTACTCGATGGCAAACCACTCGGCATAGCGTTCGCGGTCGGTATAGCTGGTGTTGCGATCGTCGACGAGATGACCAAGTTCGTGGATGAGGATGTTATTGAGGTAGAAATCCTCGATCGCCTGCTGGGTCCAGCGCAAACGCCAAACGCCAGGTTCAGGTCGATCCCAGCGACCGCCATACATCTTGACCTCATTGATCACTTCCGGGCGAGGTGGCGAGTGGAAGATCTCTTCGAGAGATTCTTCAAGCGGATAGAGGTACAAGGCTGCACCCCACTGCATCCCGTAGCACGGCATGCTCCGCTTCTTTCGGGTCATTTTGCTCAGCTGTATGACTTCGAGCCCTTGTTGAAATCTTGCGGGTATTCGCTGGAGTCTTTCGCGAATCTGCTCGGGCGTCACGACGTGCCGATAGTCTTCGCCGGGGTCTTGAACCACAATTCGATAGTCGTCGCCGCTTTCGGTGGGCTCATGCCATGTCTCGGGCGGAGCGAAAGGTTCGCGGACGTTCCGAGTGCCGAGCTGAGTGCGTCGCGCGCGCTGCGCCCAACTGACGTGAGACTGGATCGCCTGCCGTCTTGTTCGGCTGACGGAAGATTGGTGGTGGCGCGAACTCATCGACGTAAACCAAGATAGGAAAACAGGAAGCGTTGATTTCATCCAGACTATTGCAGTTGCTGCCAATCGCCGGTGGGAGCACGATGGCATCTTGCGGCCGATAAGGTGTTCAAGGGGCCTCGAACTGCTTATCCTATGGTAGGCAGAGTCGAGGCCCGACTCCAACAGTCGTGCCTAAGTTGTTTTCCTCAAAGGATTTAAAGATAACGGGGGCATCCCATTGATGGGGGGGTGGCTGGTAATCTAGGCAATTCTCATTGCATCTGCGCTGACTAGGTCGCTGGCTGCAGATGGTGGATTTCATTGAGCACCTTCAAGAGCGGAACTTCAGGGCGATGAACGTCACCCTTTACACACGACAGGGCTGCCATCTGTGCGACGATGCTCAACAGATCTTGGTTGAGCATGGCATCGAACCAGATTTGGTCGATATCGATACCGACAAGGCTCTGAGCGAGCGTTTCAACACGTGTGTTCCAGTGGTTGAAATTAACGGCAGAGTTCGTTTTCGGGGTCGCGTCGACCCCGTCTTGCTCAGACGCCTGCTGACCAATGCCAAATAGCCTCTCCAGTCGATTTGTGTGAGCAGGAAGGATCGGCCGTGACCGAAAGCCTCGGATTGTTTGCAAAGTACTGGCAACCAGGCGAGGTCAAGACCCGCCTGGGAGCGGCGATCGGCGATCGGCAAGCAGCAGCCATCTACCGGCAATTTGTCGTCGCCTTGGTCGGAAGGCTATCCGATTGCCGTACTGAAAAATGGCTTGCCTACACCCCCTACGAGCACCAGCGAGAATTCCAGCAAATCGTTTCGAATGACTGGATACTTGAGCTGCAGGCAGAAGGTGACTTGGGAGATCGCATGCGAGCCTTTTTCGCCAACCGATTAGCGTCGGGAAGCGAGCGGATCGTATTGCTGGGGAGCGATAGTCCGCAGCTGCCGCTGGAGTCGATCGAGCAGGCTTTCGAGCAATTGCGGCGTCATCAGCTCGTATTGGGACCCAGCGAAGACGGAGGCTACTGGCTGATTGGCGTCTCGGGCACTTTGCCCTCGGTTTTCAACGACATCCCCTGGGGTACGCCTGCTGTTTGGGAGGCGACGGTCGATAGGCTTCGAGCCACAAATACCAGCTACGGCATGCTCCCGGTTTGCTACGATGTCGATGAGCAGTCGGATCTTGAGCGGCTGATCCGCGATTTGCACGATCAGGCCGGTTGTGACCGGCACTTGGACCGACTGCGCGAATCACTGATTACCACGGATTGAAAGCCGGAAAAGACCACTCATGAGCGCAGCGTCGGATGTACTTATCGTTGGGGGGGGCGTGATCGGCCTTTCGTTGGCATGGGAGCTTTCTCAAGCGGGCGCCAAGGTTTCTGTCGTCGATCGTGGCCCTTTGGGCCGTGAGGCTTCGTGGGCGGGGGCAGGCATGATTCCTGCCGGCCCTGGGCCAGAACACTGGAGCGACTGCACGCCACGACAGCAATTGGCTGGCATGAGCCAGCAGCTGCATCTTGATTGGCATCGGCGGCTGTTCGAGGCGACCGGTATCAACAATGGTTACCGAGCCTCGGGGGCGTTGTATCTTGCCGATAGCAAGGCGGCTGCCACCGCGCTACAGGCAGAGGTTGAGCAGTGGCTGCGAACTGGCATCGAGTGCCATCGACTCGATACTGGGCAGGTGGTCGACGTAGAGCCTGCGCTGGCCAAGACAGCCGACCGCTTTTCAGAAAGCTACCTGGTTCCCCAGGAGGCGCAACTTCGTAATCCTCGGCATGTCCAGGCGTTGATTGCCGCTTGTCAGCAACAAGCCGTCGACTTGCAGCCAGGTGTAGCAATTCACGACTTTGAGTTGACGAATGGTCGAATCAATGCTGCCGTTACGAGCAGCGGGTCGATCCAGGCAGGACAATTCTGCCTGACTGCCGGCTGTTGGACCGGACAACTTGCGTCGAGGCTTGGAATCGATTTGCCATTGAAGCCGATTCGCGGACAGATCGTGCTCTTGAATGGCCCGGCGGGCTTGCTGCGCCGTCATGTGAACGTCGGCAAGCGATATCTTGTGCCACGAGTCGAGGGGCGGTTGTTGGTCGGATCGACTATGGAGGATGTGGGATTCTTGAAGCAAAACACCGGGGTTGCCACGGCAGACCTCTTGGGATTCGCGGCCACACTAGTGCCCTCGGCGTCAAGAATGGCCATTGAGACCAGTTGGTCGGGCCTCCGCCCCGCCAGCGTCGATGGGCTCCCCTTCCTAGGACAGCTGCCAAAGATAAGCAACGGCTGGATTGCGACGGGGCATTTCCGTGCCGGACTGCAGCTTTCGACCGCTACGGCAGTCGTGATGCGGTCGCTGCTGCTGAAGGAGACCCCAACGGTCGATCTGGCCATGTTTGGGTGTGAGGGTCGCGAATTGCATTGCGAATCTGCCCGAATATAGCTTTTTTTGCCAATACCGACGCCTTTGACGACGAATAGCCAGTATTCGTTCAGAACTCAGGTTGCGGGGAGTCTTTACACATCTCAGAGGATAAGGAGCCAGCCATGTTTCAAAGAGCATCGTCGAGAATGTGCTACGTAGCAGCCAGTGCAGTGATGGCTGCCACGTTGTTATTCGATCTGGCAACAGCGGAAGCCCAAACGGCTGTCAGCGCGGGTAGCGAGACGGTTGGGCGGATCGATTTTGCCAGTGCCAATCTGCCGCCAGCAACGGTAGAAGTTGATTTGAGCCAGGAGATCTTTGGCGATTTGTTTGGGTTGGGAGACGCCGCCATCGCAGGAATTGTGGAATCGCTGAGCCAATCGAGCGATGAGCCGGGAGCGGAGACGCTACAAGTGGCCGCCGAGAAGCTCGGTGCGGCGCGTCAGGTGGTGCAGCTTGCCAAGGAAGTGGTACGCGAAGTGCGAGTGCGCGTGTACGACAACTTCTCTGAAGAGCAGGGCAGTGCCACTGAACTTGCCCACAGATTCGACGAGCAACTTTCGAATGGCCAGTGGGACAAGGTCGTGCGAGTCAATGACGGAGATGAGTCGGTAAACGTTTCGTTTCTCAGAAGCCAGGGAGCGATTCTCGGGGTGTTTGTTGTGGTGGCCGATGGCAATGACGTAGTGCTGGCCAACGTAGTTTGCGATGTCTCACCGGAGAACGTCAAGAAACTGACGGCAGCAGCGACCAAGATAGGTCTCGAGAACGGTCTCCGCGAAGAAATCGAACGGAAACTCATGCGACACGCGCATTAGCTGCAAGTACAGGAAGAACCCATCATCCCGAGATTGACAGGCTGTTCTAAGTTTAAGAATCTCAATCGATTCCTATTGACCCCGGCGCGGCACATGAGCCCCCCCTGCAAATTGTTTCTTGCAGAAGGAAGCAAGTTGCAGTAGGGGGATAAGTTTAATTGACTGCGCTGCCGCCGATAGCCCCGTTCTCACTCTGAATAGCTGGGAACACAACGGAAGTGCGTGAGCGCAGGTAGCTTGGCCTGATTGGATCATTGGTTGTTGCATCCGAAATTGGCCCGACCAGCGCCACAACTTGCCATCTCTGCTCGAAATCAGATTGTGGCGGAGACTTACTCCTCGCGGTACGACGATTCAATCGCGTATTAGCGCTCCAGCGCTCTCTTTACGCGCAGGGCAGGCTTGGTGCTACAATAGGCTTACGGCAACTTTCCGTATCGAGATGCCCTTCGTCGATTTTGGAAGCTAGATTCGTGACAGGCGCTGGCATTGCTCTAACAGGCTACGTTTGTCGGAGAGAGAAGAAGTTAGTAGAGCGACTGATCGGTACTAATTGATGGCAAAGAAAAACAAGGCTCGTCGGAATCGGGCAAAGCAACTGGCGGGTGCCGAGACGGCCTCTCAAGAAAGACCTGCCCCTGGGAACTCGGTTCTTTTGGGATTGGCTGTGGTTATTCCGATAGCTACGTGGCTGGTCCATCCTTGGGTACTGCCCCAAGGAAGTCTTCCTGAGGAACACCGGCCCCCTACTGCCTGGAAGGGTGCTGAGGGCGATCAGTTTTCCAAGTCGCCCCTGGGGTTCAAGCAGCAGCCGATCGGTCCCGCTCCGAAACATTTACCTCAGATCTCGAATGTGCAGATTCTAGATTTCGACGAGGATGGGTTGCAGGACGTCATCGCCTGTGATCCGCAAACCAACCGCGTGCTTTGGTATCGGCAAGGTCCGGTAGGCACTTGGGAGGAACAAGTGCTAGGCGAAGACCTGCTGGCGCCGGCACATGCAACCGTTGCCGATGTCGATCAGGACGGCGACCGTGATGTCGTGGTCTCGATCCTGGGCAATATTTTTCCGGATGACAGTGTGATCGGCCAAGTGGTGCTATTGGAGAATGTCGACGGCCAGTTCAAGCGGCACCTGCTGCTGAATGACGTTCGCCGGGTGGCGGACGTGCAAGTAGGGGATCTGGACGGCGATGGCGACCTGGATATGGCCGTTGCTGTGTTTGGCTATTCCCGGGGGCAAGTGCTTTGGCTGGAAAATCATGGGGAGTTTCGCTATGAGCCCCACGAATTGTTCTACGCGGCCGGCACCATACATGTGCCGCTTGAAGACTACGATGGCGACGGCGATCTGGACATCGCAACAGTTGTTTCGCAAGAGCAGGAAGAAGTATTGGCGTTTGAGAATCTTGGGAGCGGCAAGTTCCGCAAGCGTTCGCTGTTTTCCACCATTAACTACGACATTGGTTCGGCAGGGCTGGTGAAGACCGATTTGGACCGTGACGGGGATTTCGACTTTCTGCTACCAGTTGGCGATAATTTCGAAGACCTGACGAGTGTACCTTTACCCTATCACGGTTGTTTTTGGCTCGAGAATCGCGGGGATTGGGATTTCGCTGCTCAAAGAATCGCCACCTTCAATGGAACCTACGCCGCATCGGCCGGCGATTTGGACGCCGATGGTGATACCGATGTGGTGCTGGTGAGCATGTTCAACGCGTTCGAAACGGAGGGGAACGCCAGTGTTGTCTGGTTGGAAAATGACGGCCAGCAGCAGTTCCGCACCTGGCAAGTTGCCGACCGTCCCATTCACTTGATTACGGTGGCTTGTGGCGATCTGGACGGCGACGGTCGGGAAGACATCGTCGCCGGAGGGTTCAACGTGCAGTATCCCACCGAGAGGCTGGGGCGAATAACGGCCTGGATTGGAAAATGAGACAACCGAACATCGACAAGCGGCGAAAGCTATGGCGTATCCTGTGGCTGATAGTCGCCTTGGAACTCGCCTGGTCAGGCTTGTGGCTTGGCTATCGCGCCACGAGCCTCGCGGCGCCCGAGGTCAACTTCTCGCTGGTGGATGATGTGACTGCGGCTGACTTGCGGCAGGTTCACCAAGAGCTGATGCAATCGGTTGCCTCGGGGCAGGCTGACTCGCAGTCGTGGCTTGCGATGGCAGACGCTTATGCCACGTACGGCTACTTCCGCGAGGCGAGTCGGTATTACCGTCGTGCAATTGAAGAGGATCCCTACGATTCCAAGGCGACTTTTCGCTGGGCGCTTTGCATGGATCGACTGGCCCGATACCCCGAGGCGATCGAACTATTTGAAGAAGCGGCTTCGCTAGCCAGAGACCCGCGGAGCAGCCAAGCTTGCTACTATTTCATCGGCAAGATTCACTTGAAGTTGGAGCAGCCTGAGGAAGCACTCAAAGCATTTCAGCGAGGCAAGAATCACGTACCGTGCCAATACGAAATGGCGAACCTGTTAATACGTACTGGTCGCGTGGCCGAAGCGGAACCTATGTTGCAGTCTCTCGAGCGCTACTCCAACGCCATTGGCACCCACTTGATTCGCGCGCGTGCTGCCGAAGCAAGGGGAGATCAGCAGGCCATGACGCTTCATAACGACGCAGCTGAGCGAGGTGATGAGATTCCGCTGTACCTGACCGACCGGGGTTACCTCAAGAAGTTTCATTCGCTCTATGGCGCTAGTCGAATGTCGACGGAAGGATACGAGCTAGCTCAGCAGGGCAAACAGAAGGAAGGGCTCGATATTCTGCATACTGCGTTTGAACAGAACCGGGTGGTGCGCATGCAGCCGTTTTATGTTCAACTCGAGCTCGCGGTCGAGGGCCCCGCGGCGGCCCGTGAGATGATCCAGAATTGGTTCGACCGTTCTGGCGAGTCGCCAGAGTTTCTGGAAGTACTTGGCGATACCTACATGCAAGAAGGAGCCGTCGAGCAAGCAGAAGTTGCCTGGCTCCGTGCCGCGAAACTACGCGGCACAGCGAGTATTCATGAAAAACTGACTGGCGTATACCAGCAGCAACAAGACGAGGAAAAGATTCGCTATCACCAGGGTGGGGCAGCGTATGAAAAGGGCGTTGCGGCTTATCGGGCGAATGACCTGGAAACCGCGAGACTGTCGTTGGAAATTGCAGTGGAGAGGCTGCCAGATAAGGCCAACGGCTGGTTTTACTTGGGGCAAACATCCCGAGTGCTGGGTAATCTGACACGAGCGCGCGAGGCGTATGAAAAGTGCCTGGCGATTGACCCGTACCATGGCCGAGCGAACCAGTTTCTTCCCTTGGTCGTTAGTTCGTCAACTCCGCGATAACCTACTCCCCCGAAGTATTACCCTGATACGACTCATGACGGGGGTCTCCCTTGGCGAGTACGTAGGCGAGCAGGTCTTGGATCTCTGCAATACTCATAGCGCTGAGTAATTGGGCAGGCATCAACGACAGCTCAGCAGGGGAGGGCTCTTCTTCGAGATCGTCGCTCATGATTTTGATGGGTGCGCTAGCTTCGCCGAGATTCTCTTGCACCAAGTAATGCTGATCGCTGTGCTCCAGGATTATGCCGACGATCGCCCTGCCATCAGCAATAAAAGTCCAAGGCCGGTACTTGTCGTCAATTCTCTTCGACGGTTCAAGGATCTCTCTGAGCAGTTCAGCTCGCGAAAGCTTCAGATCAGCACGAGCAAGATTGGGTCCTCCGAGATTGTCTGAACCTTCCATTGAGTGGCATTTGGAACATGTCATTTCAACAAACAACTTCTGGCCCGACTCAAAAGACCTCGAACCATCGGGCCAATCCAAGTGTGGTACGAGATCTTCGAATCGATAGTCTTTGACAAACTGCCGTTGAGGAGGTTTTTCGCGAAGCGGCATTGGTTGCGCCATGCCGAGTTCTCCCGTTCCGTCTTCCTCTAGTACAAGCAAGTAGCCTGTCATACTGTTGTGGCCCCAACCACAAACCACCGAGCAAAAGAAATCGTACGCACCGGGCTCGGGGGCTATGAACTCGATTTCGACGGGCTGCCCAGGAAGCAGCTTTTCATTGATTTCCAGATCAGGGATGACGATGCCGTGGGTTGTGTCATCGCTACGGACCACGAGCTTTACCGACTCTGCCGCGACGATGACGACGGGGTTGGGCGCCCAATCAAAACTGAACGCACGCACCGGGACAACGCGAACGCCGTCAACCACCTCGCCGGAGAGCGCAAGCTCAGTCTGCCCAGAGTCTCCATTGGGGCGGGATGCTCGTTTTACTTGGGCAGGTCGCCGACAGCCAGTCAGCAAGATCGCGCCGATCAGTAATATTGTCCACCCTCGATTACTCATGCTGCCACTTACCCCAATTCCTTGTCCAACACTATTATGGCCCATCTTGCTAAGCGAGGGTGAGTTGTTAAGCGATCCATCGTCGCGCGGCTCGATTGGACCGTTGTCTCAGTTTGTAGTAATTAGATCGAATGATCTGCTACTCCTCTTGCCAACTCTGTGCAAAGAATCCAACTTGTTCTCTGGCCCGCCCGATTGCGTTTGGTAACCGGCTGGATCAGGTGTCCTCGGGACCCGCAGCAATCAGGGATTGCGATCTAGGAAGCCAGGGTTGGTAATATATCTAGTGATCTTGTAATATCAACTTCGTTGCTTAAGACACCACTTTTTGCTGAGCTTGATTATGTCCCAACCCCGCATCGTGATTCTTGACGGCTACGCTCTCAACCCTGGAGACCTTAGTTGGCAATCGCTCGAAGCATTGGGTGACTGTGTTATCTTTGAGCGAACAACGCCCGAAGAGCTCGTGGAACGAGCTCGGGGCGCCCAGATTGTACTGACCAACAAGGTACCGCTGTCTCGCGAGGCGATCCTGGCACTACCGGAATTGGAGTACATTGGCGTTACGGCAACGGGTTACAATGTGGTCGACGTCGAGACCGCAGCCGAGCAGAAAGTAGTCGTCACGAATGTGCCAACCTACGGCACTTCGTCAGTCGCGCAAATGGTGTTTGCGCACTTGCTCAATCTGACGCAACGTGTAGCCGATCATGCGTCGGCCGTTCGTACTGGCCGCTGGGCATCGGCCAGTGATTGGTGTTTCTGGGATTCGACGCTCATGGAGCTATCGGGCCAAACGCTGGGAATTGTAGGATTCGGTCGGATTGGCAGAGCCGTGGCTAGAATTGCCCAAGCATTCGAAATGAACGTGCTCGTTTCGACCCGTTCGGTGAAAGAGTTACCCGTCGGCGTGCGATCGGTAGATCTCGAAACTTTGTTTTCTGAGAGCGACGTCGTGAGCCTCCATTGCCCATTGACGCCGGAAACCGATCGACTGGTGAATCGAGAGAGACTTGCACAAATGAAGAGCACCGCGTTTTTGATCAACACGGGCAGAGGGGCGCTCATTGATGAAGCGGCGTTGATTGAAGCACTCGAGTCGGGAGAGATTTCAGGAGCAGGCCTCGATGTTTTGCTTCAGGAACCGCCCTCTGAAGACTACCCCTTGGTGAGCGCAAAAAACTGCTTTATCACGCCGCACATTGCTTGGGCTACAAAGAGTTCCCGCTCGCGGCTGCTCGACACTTCGGTTCAGAATGTGGCAGCCTTTCTGGCCGGTAAACCGCAAAATGTTGTGAACTAGGCGATCGACTTCCAACAGTTCAGCCGGCTCAAATAGCCTGTCAATGGAAATCGAAAGTACTATGTGAGTTCGTTGTTGAGAACTCCAAGTTCTTCAATATTGACTGGCTGGCGAGTAGGCCTTTCTTGGAGCTAAGAGCCAAAGAGGAGCCGCATTACTCCTGTCGAGCCAAGTCCGTGGGATTCGCGGCTGCGCCGTGGATTCTTACCAGGCTGAGATCACCGTAAAACTGTCGATGGGAGCTGTTATTGAACGCACCAATCAGAAGATCGCTATCGTTGGCGAGATCCTTGTGAGTGACGTCGGCGCTGTGGTCGACAAGTTTGCCGTCAACATGCAGACGAAGCTGCCATTGGTCGGTATCTCGGGCAGCGAAAACATGGTGCCAATTGCCGTCACTGAAGCCTTGCCCGCTGGCAACACTGACTGCAGTTTCGCCGTCGGAGACAAAGAAGCGCACGGCCCCTTCTTCGACACGTAGCCAGTAGGATGGCGTGTTGGGACCTTTATCCTTGCTGATAATCGCCCCGGCCTTTTCACCAGAGTGAGCCGTGGTGCGAAAGACAGCTTCCAAAGTGAAGCTGTTGTCGTTTTCGAAATCGAAGAGCTGGTACTTGTCGTCGAGAATTCGCAGACATTCTCCTGGCGCATCAAAATGCCATGCCTGGCGCATGTCGCCAGCGGTGTTCCATGAGACTAGCGTAGGAGAGCCCTCTACCTGTGCGGCGAGCGGGTGTCCTCGACTAGAGCGAAGTGGACCGTCTGCAGGCTGCTCGGAAAAGACAAATTGCGCATGCACAGTGTCTTGGAGCCAACCCGCGGGCCAGGAGGCGAAGCGGATTCGCTCGTAACGTCGATCGTGGCCATGCTCGTAGAGCACTCCGGCCGCACTGTCGTCGAGTTCGACGAGGTCGCTGTAAGCCGAAGGGCCTCGGTGAATCAACTTGCCGGGCGTCCAAGTTTCAGTTTCATCGAAGCTGCTGCGAACAGTAAGTCGGCGACGGGCATTGGGATGCGCCGGGTTGGAGAAGAGGATTTGGTTTCTGTCGTCTCCCTCGTCGACTGCGCGGAGTCGGAGTAGGGAGCCCTGAACCGTAGGGTCGATAAGTTGGTTTGCCAAACCGGCGTGAGAGAACGTTTCGCCTCCATCTTCGCTAGTCGCCATCGCCCGTGGGCGCTCATGTCCGCCCCGATTGCGGCAATTCATATAAACTCGACCATCAACCAGTTCGACGACGACGCTTTCGCTAGGGCGGACACTTGCAGCCGCCTCGATGCCAACGCCCCGATTCCAGGTCGCTCCGCCATCGTCGCTAAACACGCCAATCGCGCCGTTGCTATTTGGCCCATTTTGGGCAGCCCCAACTAGCAATCGGCCTGCGTAGGCGCCCCGAAACAACTGGATGCCGTGCGCTGGTCCAAAGGCAAACCAGCGCCATTCAGGGTGTTTCACTTGCGCCGTAATCTCGGTCGGAAGCGTCCAAGTGAGTCCATGATCGTCGCTAGTACAGACCCAGGCGGTTCGAGGGCCGTGACCGGTGTTGGATTGGATTTCGCGTTGATCGTCTTCGCCGTGATTCTGGTTGGCCAACAAGACAATCCGGCCAGTGGCCCGATCGAGAATCGGCGAAGGATTGCCGATTGTATGCGGCCCTACGTCGGCGACGAGGAGGGTAGGGCCCCAAGATAATCCCTGGTCGGTGCTACGGCGGAGCACAATATCGATGTCGCCCGTGTCCGAGGCATTGTGTTTTCTCCCTTCGGCAAACGCCAGCAAGGCGCCGTCCGCCGCACGCAGAATTGCCGGAATTCGGAATGTGTGGTAACCCTCGGTACCGCTTTCGAAGACAGTGGCTTCGGTTAGCAATTGGCCAACAGAAACGTTTGGAGCAACGATTCCGCCAAGGAAGCCGCAACCTATTAGCGGGATGAAGAAATGGAGTGGGTGCAAATGCATCACTGGTTGCCGTCTTCCTCTTCTAGCAGCCACGCCAGGTTGAATTTTGCCACGCTCACAAATTTAGGGGCGAACTTCCCAGGAGCGTCGCCAAGGTTGCTGCGCTCATAGACACAATAGATCATTCCGTCGTCGTCAATCGCCAGTTGACTATAGCCGGCAAGTCCCGGGTCCAACACTCGGGAAACAGGCCAGGTTTGACCATCATCGTTGCTGAGCCGTATCGTAAGGTTCTCGCGGCTTCTTGCCTTCCACTTCAGCGCTTGCTCTTGATTGGCGCTGCTGTCGGGGTTGCTAAAGATGAGCTGGGTCGGCGAGTACCGTTCGAGCCCCGCCTGACAGATCGGGTCGAACAATTGGTCGTCGTACTCGGGTGTAGTCCACCCGGTGGCGCCATCGCGACTAAAGCTTTTGGCCCGTCGGTACAGAGGTTGTTCATTTCGCAGGTGGGCCATCACTCGGCCGTCGTTGAGCTCAATCAACACAGTCTCGCTAGGGTTTTTAATTTGCTCACCGTCGCGGGCGACAATTTCGCCGGCATGCCAAGTCTCGCCTCGATCGTCGCTGTAGACCGTCGTGACAATCGACGGACGGTGGCGATGTTCTAGCGACAACCAGACCGGGACTACGAACCGGCCTTTTTTGGCTCCTCGCCGTAACACGATTCCTGGGCTCATACCCGGTGCTACGACCGTCCATGCGTAATCATCGCGTGAACGATAAGTGTCGAACACATGGGTTATTTCACGAGGGGCAGACCAGCGCAGGCCATCGTCGGTGCTGGTCCGCCAATAGACGCGTTCGTAATTGATTGCGTGCATCAGGTGGAGATTGCCGGTATCGTGGTCTGCAATAAACGTGTTGTTGTTCACCGTATTGAGCCCGTCGTCGATGAGGACTTGGGTGGCTTCCCACGTTTTGGCGCCGTCGGTGCTGCGACGGATGACCGTGTTGATGTCTGCCCAATCGCCGTGGCCGTCTTTTCGGCCTTCAGCAGAAACGATGAGGGTGCCTTGGGGGCTGAGAATGATCGTCGGAACTCGGAAAGTGGTATAACCAAGATTGCCCGCTTCAAAGACATCGACGAGTTCGAAAAATGGTTGCTCCTTCGAAGCGTCGGCGTTGGCTTTCATGGGGAAGGTTGTCAGAACCACGGCGACTGCAATCCAGCGCACCAGGTTGATTCGGCCAGCGCTTGGCGAGTTCTTGTTAGTAGTCATCTCATCTCCAGTCGTTTCGAGAGAAACATGGGCGGCTTATCATTCGCTGAGAAGCGCAAAGTCCAGTGTCGTAGACTATACAATCTTGACTACGAGCGTGGTTTCACTGTTCTATCGCAGTGGCAAAAACCACTCGACCGGACCTCCTTCGCCTTCCAATTCGGCAACTGCAGGCGGTTCTTCGCGGGCCGGAATCGAAGGGGCAATTCAACTTCCGCATCGGCACAATTCTTGTCCGATCATTCTAACGCTTTACTCCAAGCTATTCGTGCTTTTCCTTGGTTGCCGACGTGTCCAGCTCCACAGGAATTATTCTATCTTGAACTACTGCGCCACGTGCCAGCGAGGAAAGCATCCTTGCCAGGTGCTGCCCTTGTTCTTCCAGCGTGCATGCTGCACGCGGATAAACGTATTGCGAACGCCCTCCGGAAGGTAAATAGTAATCGCATACAATCAAATCGATATCGCGACCGACCTTGAGCTTCAGTTTCTTAGCAACGGCGGACACAGCGTCGGCCATTCGCTGGGTGCGGCATATGAATCCTGAGGGCGGCGATGACGACTTCAGAAGCCGTATGACCTCGGCTTCATAGACGTTCGTTGCCGCAGGCAAGAATCGCTCTGTAATCGAGTCGGCATACATCTTCTCCTGTCCTAGCCTGCGACGAATGGCGTCCATCGTGTCGTGATCACCAGGCAAAGAACATTGCCGACAGAGAAATGCTATGCGGTTGTGGCCCTTGCTAAGTAAGTAATCTGCGCAGACTGTGCCCACTGCAGCCATATCGCGGTTGAAACGCGAAAGTCTCGTGATGCCGGGATAGCAGTCGCCGTAAACAATTGCCGGAACGCCGCTATTGCTAACCAACTGATGGACTTCGTAAGGCGCCCGGACCAGAATAAACCCGTCTCGGGCTTTTGCGGTCAACGATTGATCGATCAAGTCAGCGACAAAACCCTCAGCACTTTCCTTTGGCAAGAAGCTTATTTGCACATGGACTCCGGGCAATTCTTCTTGAATGCCCAGCAGTACCATATCGTTACCGACACCCTCGGATGCCAGATAGTTTTGATGAACCAGAAAGTGGACGCGTCGCAACGGAGGCTTGGGGTAATCTCCGGGAAGATTTGCAATAAACGCCCCGCGCCGTTGTTGGCGAGTGATGATTTGACGGCGCTCCAGCAGTTGCAGCGCTCGATTTGCCACGCCATTACCTACTCCGAGCATCTTCGACGCTGCCGCCGTAGTTAAATACCGGTCGCCCGACTGGAGGTTTCGAGCCTCGATGTCAGAGATTAGTCGTTCAGCCAAGTCGATGATTACTGGCGTTTTCGTTTTTGCGTCAGCCATAAAAGTGCCTCTCAAGCAGCTCACGAATCAGAGTTGGCTTGCACGCCCCACGCATGAAAGTCTAATCAGGAACAGTGTATGTGTCGATGGAATATTACTGACATTATAGAATTTTCTTGTGCAGTACTTTCTTTGTCCTGCACTCCTTGGGTGATGCCGCGATTGCCTTAGCGTTGGAGGCCATGGGGCCGTGGAGAGCCACAGCAACCGATTTGAGATCTGCTCGGGAGAAGGGCGTAGAACTGCACGCTCTTGTAAGAACGCCATCAATTAGGAATGCAGTCTTCGATAGAGACCAACCGCTTTTATTGATCCCTGCGCTTCAAATGGGCCCAGGGCCCACGTCGGAAACGCCTTCCTCCCCGCCAGTATACGTTTCCGACGGGGGCTCTATAGCAGCGCAGAGATCAATAGTCTCTTCGCCGCGACCTGCATCCAGGCACGGAATGGGAGGATTGGATCTATGAGTCAGGTGGCCATTCCTAGGTCTGCTGGTCTTATAGGGCCATGAGAACTCAATAACCAATGGATCAGTCTCTTTATGGCCGGCCACCGTCACCTAACCTACCGAGAGTAAGCTACTCCAAAGAATGCGCCATGGAGAACCAGAGCATCCTGGTAATCGATGTCGGCGATTTCCGGAATGTCGATGATGTACTGAGGTATCTGGCTGTCGGCCAGTCCCATACCGGTCATCGCCATGACGCGGTAGCCTCCGAACAAAGACCAATGACAGTTGGGCTGATAGGAGTAGCCGAGGTTTACTTCAGTTAAGAAAGAGACAACGTCCCGCGAGGAGTTGACCGGATACGTGCCAATCACGCCGCTGGCGGCCGACGGCATGGCGGCAACACCGTCTCCGCGACGAAGATCAAACCGTTGCTCGATACGGTTGTTGTAGATGCCGAATTTCGGCGCAATGAAGAAAGTCGCCTGGCAGCCGCACTGACGTTCTAACTGACAGCCCAACTGCACGCCGAGCAGGTTGTTCTCGATCGATTCACTCAAGGTGACTTCATCGGCTCCGCCGTTGCCGCCCCAAGTTCCCCCTTGGTCAAGAGTCGAAAGAGAGAGGTCCTCGTCGAATTGGAAATAGCGTACGCCAAGGCTCTTTCGACAGCGCCACGGACAGCAAGAACTGCAACCGGCAAAGCCTTCGATGAGATTGACTTCAAGGTTTTGGATCGTGTTTCGTCGCGCAATTCGGTGTTCTTCGGCGGAGTCGAAATAGTCCTGAACGGGATCTGCAACTCCGAATTCCAGGTCGTTAAAGAGCAGCGGAGTGCTGACGTAGTTGGCATGCGTTTGGCTTGACGACGCCGTAAGATCGTCAATCGTCCAGTATCCCAAGTCTACGGCCCAGGCGCCGCATGCAAATTGCCGACCTACGTGGGCCTCAATGCCGCCTTCCCAATCAGGGTCGGCGTTGTCGGTACTCATCAGTTGGTTCGGATTGTTGTTGTTTTCGTAGGTCGTCCAGACTCGCCCAGGTTTGTCGCGGCCCATGATCAGACCCGAAGCCGAGAAGTACCAAACACTCGGTGGGCGGCAGGCACTGTAGCCAACCGCATCGACGTCGCAACCGACGGGCGAAGTCATGGGAGCTTCGTAGCCCGGTTGAGATGGCCCGGCACTGAAATCGGTGATATCGCGGTAACCTGGCGTGCAAGTTTCACAGCCTCCTGCTGGGTAAGCGGCAGGAGTTGTTTGCGCGACGCGAGGCCAGGGAGTTGAATAGGCATCTGCAGGCAATGATCCCTGCGAATTTGGGAATTCGCTCCAACCGCCCTGGCCGAACGCGGCGCACTTTGGAAGAGCTAGGACGAATAGAACCGCGAGTGACAAAGCGAGGCGGGACATAGTATGGGTATCCTTGATCAAATGGGATTTGCGGCGTGATGACAGGCCGCTTTGGCCTGGAATGGGCAACTTAGTTCAAGCTGTTCTCGAATATGGTACTACTTAACTGGTAGCGATCTTTCCCTCGCAGCAGCGCTGTGTCCCAACAAGTGAGATGCGACCGTGAATCACTCGGCAAGGTGGAAGCCGGCAAGCGGAAGACCAAGTAGGCCAAAGTTTCTTGAGTCGGCAATCGTCCTTAGCCGGAACTTTCCCAGCAGCCAGAGTTTGGGTTTTCTTTCATGGCAATTCCATTTGCCTCCTCGTGCCTGCTAGCATCTCACGGACCCAACCTGTTTTCGACGTGCAAAAGCGGGCCGAATGTTGCCGTCATCGGTAAGTGTAGCGAGCAAATTGAGTCGGACTGCGATCTTCGACAGATTCTTTGCCGGCGATGGCAGCAACTCGAAAAAACGGTGCAAATCGTGTTCGTTAACGCACGCAGGCGCTCCCTTTTGGCACATTCTTGCTGCCGGTATCTTGCCAGCATTGCGATTAGAGAACCACGCTCGATCGAGTGGGTTTCGCCCCTTGAGTTGCTAGCTTGCAAGTCTTAGGTTGAAGGAAGCAAGGCATCCATTTTCCCCCAAGGTCACTTACGAGGTCCCCGGATGAAACCCAAAGCAGAACTTCAAGCGATCATCGATCGAATCGCGTCTGCCGACAGCCCTGTCGGTATGGACGCCGTCTATGTCCATGCACTGATTCTTGATCACCTGCAGAATCTCGATGCCAGACTGAAACGATTGGAACTGGCAGCCGAGAGCGACAAGAAAGAGCAATAGGAATTGGCCTCGGTGGGGGAGTCTGAAGTTCGGCTTCGTTGTTCCCGGGAAAGGAGGCGAATATGAAACGGACGAATCTCAATGGGCTGATTGATTTACTGGCGTTCGCTTTTCTGGCTCTGCTCACGGCTACGGGTCTCGTCGAGCGGTACATGTTGCCGCCCGGCTCTGGTAAGTTTCAGGAACTTTGGAGCATGGATCGCCATCAGTGGGGAGAGATTCACTTCTGGGTCGCTCTGCTGCTGATGGCCGCTTTGACGCTGCATCTCCTTTTGCACTGGAAGTGGATTCTCTGTGTCGTTCGAGGACGCGAAGCGGAGGGTTCCGGCAGACGTTTTGCCTTGGGAGTCGTTGGCCTGATCGGCCTTGTGGGCCTTTCGGTGGCGCCATTCTTCAGCAACGTCGAGCAAGTGTCGGAGAAGGAAGAAGGGCATGGAGAGATTCTCGGCTCGATGACGCTGGTGGAAGTTTCGGAGACAAGCGGTGTGCCAGTTCCGACGATCATCAGCGAGTTGGGGCTTCCTGACGACGTTTCACTCAACGAGAACGTTGGCCGTCTACGGCGCCAGCACAATTTCAGCATGTCGGAACTGCGACAAGCTCTTGAACGAATCAATGAGTCTGGCAGCGGTCAACATTAGCAACTCGGCGTTTACGATGCGCAAACCGAGTTGCAGTATGCTAACAATGATAGTGCAGACTCTCGGCCAGCAGCGGGTCGCCACTTGGTATCGGTTCAGCTCTCGTAAACGACCGAATGAAGAGCCAACCAAGAGCTCCCACCAGGAGCCCCATGCCGGCGACTTCCCAAATCCCCAGTGCAGGCGGCGATCCGACTGTCGAAGGGAAGATCATCAAGTAGAGGTCGAGCCACCGACCGACCAACACCACTACCGCCACCTTCATCATCACGCTTTCGCTTCGCTTGCACGGGCGAGGCAACAACACCAGGAACGGGACGATCCAATTCAGCACAAGATTGGCCACCATCAGCGGCGCCCAGGCGCCCTCGGCTCTCGGAATGAAGTAGGAGGTTTCTTCGGGCATGTTGGTGTACCAGATCAACATGTATTGGCTGAACCAGATGTACATCCAAAAGCAGCTGAATCCCAGCAGCAGTTTTCCCAGGTCGTGCAAGTGGTCGTCGGAAAACACACCCTGCAGCGGGCCACGTCTTCTGAGCAAGATGCCGGCTATGATCATCGTAGCAAGCGTTGCCTGTACCATGCCCGCAAAATTATAGACGCCCCAGATGGTACTGAACCACATCGGCTCGAGAAGCATCAGCCAGTCAAAACTGGCAAGCGAAAAAGTGATGGCGTAGATCACCAGAAAAAAGGCCGATAGCCGTTTATTGAAGTGCGAAAGACGCACACTGCCAGACTGATCTTGGCTTCGCGACACTGCCACAAGCGCACGACTCAGGAGTATCCAAACCGCAAAGTAGATAACGGCACGGATCAGCCAGAAACTGGTGTCCGCCCAGAGTTCTTTGAACCAAAACGTGCCGGCATCCCCGTGCCCATGTGCATGCCATGCGTAATGCTCGCGGCCTACGGCCAGAATGATCCCCAATCCAATGGCTGCAGGAGCAAGCAGGACTGCAAGCGCCTCAGGAATGCGGCGAAAGCCGACGCTCCAGGAAGCGCCGCACACATAAGTGAGGGCAATAAACAGCGCGCCTCCAAGTCCTACCGTGACTAGATAGAAACCCAACAGCAGTAGGTTGCTCCAGATTCGCAGTGGCTCCATGGCAGCGCCGACGGCAAGAACAATTACTGAAACTGTGTAGAGGACTGCCAGCCGCCGGGAAGTCTGCGGAGAGATAAGAGTTGCTGGCGTCATGGTTGGGATTCCGTCTCGCTAGGTGCAATTGACTCAGGCTGAAGAATTCTATTCTCGGCTTCTGGCGCCGAACGATTCTCCTGTTCTCCTTCGGCAGCAGGCTCTTGTTCAGCAGCTGGAGCAGATTCTTCGTTTGAGTCCGGCTCATTGGTTGGCGGTTCAGCCTCTTCTGACGGAGAATCTTCAGACGCGGTTTCTATTGCAAGGGCAGCGTCTGTTGAAGCAACATCGGGTGCATTTGCCGCTTGCTGCTGGAGGCGGCGAATATGGTTAACGACGTCCCATCGGCTCGCCACTGAAAGCTGAGCAGCAAACTGTGGCATGCTATTCTGACCGTAGGTAAGAATGTGTAGCAGTTGACCATCCTTCATTTCCAGCGTCTTGCCAGTCAAGAGCGATGGCGGCGGCGGAAAACCATGCTGAGCAACCGGGCCGCCCCCTGTGCCATCGGGCCCATGGCAGGCAATACAGAAAGTTCGGAAGACAAGAGCCCCCCGATCGGCCGAGGCCGATCCCTCTTCGGTGGCCGGAGAAAATGGATTGGTCAACTCCTCGCCTGCGCGCTGCGCATCTTGTGGTGTCGATTCGAAATGCAATAACTGGGCGCCCCGTGCAATCGTACCGGGCACCGGCCGTTGCATGGTTTGTCCATTGACAAAATTCGGATTTGCTTCGAAGGAACCATAGGCGGGAGAATAGGCCATATCGTCGCCCAGATTGACTTCGAAGTTGGGCCTCGAGTTGTCGACTCGCATAGAGACGAGCAACGCGAACAGAACCGCCAGTGCAAGACCTAATGCGACGTTGATTCGATACAGCATCACCGGGATCCTCCCGTCGCGATAACCCGTTCCTCCAGCCCCAACAAATTGAAAGGTTGCAAGAGCCTTTCGACTTGCGAGACGTCAAATCGGGCATCGACCTCGTCAAGGACGAGCACAAAATGATCGTCGGTAACGCGTTCAATTAGCGGATAAGCTTCTTTCCCAGGAAAGAGACGTGCGACGGCAAACAAAGCGAAGACGCTGCCAAAAGCTGCCAGGAACACGGCGGCCTCGAACGCAACCGGCACGGTCGAGGGCAAGGAGTTCCATGGCTTTCCGCCGACATCAATCGCCCAAGCTAAGGCGCCGATCCAGTATTCGAAGAATAACATCCCCAGCGCTCCCGTCATGCCGCAAATAAAGCAAACCCAGGTCAGCCGCGAGGGGCGCAATCCCATCGCTCGATCGAGCCCATGCACCGCATAAGGGGTGAAGATGTCAACGATAGAATAGCCTTGCCGTCGCGCGGCTTTGGTGGCATCAAGCAAATCATCTTCGTGGCCAAAGGTTGCCAAGAGGCAGCTGTGCTCGGTCGAATGCTTGCTCATGCCGCATCTCCTGGTGCCGAATCGTGGTCAAGCGAGCGAGGTGCATTCTCCAACACCCCCTTCACCTCAGCCATCGCAATGACAGGCGCAAATCGGGCGAAGATCAGGAAGCAGGTGAAGAATAATCCGAAGCTGCCAACCAGCGTCGTGAGTTCCACAATCGTGGGCGTATAGTCCGACCAACTTGAGGGGAGGAAATCCCGATGTAAACTGGTAACGATAATCACAAAACGCTCGAACCACATGCCGATGTTGACAACGACACTAATGACGAACACTATCGCCAAGTTTCTACGTAGCGGTCGGAACCAGAGGACCTGCGGAATAATCACATTGCAGGCAACCATCGTCCAATACGCCCAGCTGAAGGGCCCCAGAGCACGATTGAAGAACAGAAACTGCTCGTAAGGATTGCCGCTAAAGGCGGCAATAAAGAACTCGGTGCCGTAGGCTAAACCAACGATGCAGCCCATCGACAACATGAGCTTGCACATCGTTTCGACGTGTAGCAGTGTAATGTAGTCTTCAAGCTGCATGACCTTGCGGGCAATCAACATCAACGTAAGAACCATGGCCAACCCGCTGAAGATCGCCCCCGCCACAAAATAGGGCGGGAAGATTGTCGTGTGCCAACCCGGTATCACAGCCGTCGCAAAGTCCATGCTGACGATTGTGTGAACTGAGAATACCAGCGGCGTCGCGAGTCCGGCCAGCAACATGTATACCGTTTCATAACGGCTCCAGGTCCGCGTCGATCCGTTCCAGCCCAGGCTGAAGATGGTCGCCAGTTGTTTCCGCCAACCTGGCTTCGCGCGATCTCGGATCGTTGCCAGGTCTGGGATGAGCCCCACGTACCAGAAGACGGCCGACACGAGCAGGTAGGTTGAGATTGCAAAAACGTCCCACAGCAGCGGCGACTTGAAATTCACCCACAACGAGCCGCGAGTGTTGGGATAGGGGGCCATCCAGAAAGCCAGCCAAGGTCGCCCCATGTGAATCACTGGAAACAGACCTGCGCAGACGACCGCGATCAGTGTCATTGCCTCAGCTGAGCGATTGACCGAAGTACGCCATTTCTGGCGGAACAGAAAGAGCACGGCAGAAATGAGCGTACCAGCATGACCGATACCGACCCAAAAAACGAAGTTCGTAATATCAAATGCCCAGCCGACCGTACGATTGAGTCCCCAAGTGCCTATGCCCATGGCGATCTGGTAGGTCACTGCGACGGTGCCAACGACCAGCGCCGTAAATGCAACCGAAAAAGCTCCCCACCACAGTGCCGTCGGGCTGCGGTCCATGGGAGCACAGATATCACGAGTGACATCCGCCGGCACTTTCCCGCCGGTAATCAGGGTCGGGCGCAGTGTTGCCATCTCTTCCGTTGTAGGAGGGTTTGCGACAGTAGCCTTCCCATGTAGTGACAGCTTATCCATGGCGAAGCTCCTCGTCGCGATTCTTCACTACTCGTAAATAGGAGACCGAAGGACGTACGTTAAGCTCTTCGAGCACACGATAACGGCGCGGATTCTCCAGAGCCGCATGGATATCACTCTCTTGATCGTTCATGTCGCCAAAAACAATTGCGCTAGCCGGGCACGACTGTTGACAAGCGGTTTGGATCGCGCCATCCGCAATTGGTTGGCCTTGGCTTCGCGCCTCGATCTTGCCTGCCTCAATCCGTTGTACACACAGCGAGCACTTCTCCATGACTCCTCTTGAACGAACCGTGACCTCCGGGTTGAGCACAAGGTTTTGTAGCAGATCGTCGTGAGGATACTTGAACCAATTGAACCGCCGCACTTTGTAGGGACAATTGTTGGCGCAGTAGCGAGTCCCGACACAGCGGTTGTAAACCTGTTCGTTGAGCCCCTCGCTGCTATGGACCGTTGCCAGTACAGGGCAAACTGTCTCGCAAGGAGCGTTGTCACAGTGCTGGCACATCATCGGCTGATGAGCGACTTCCAGGTCTTCGTTCTCGCCGGTGTAATAGCGATCGATACGCATCCAGTGCATTTCACGCTGGCGGCGAACTTCGTCGTAACCAACGACCGGAACGTTGTTCTCAGATTGACAGGCAATGACGCATGCAGAACAGCCGGTGCAACGATTCAAGTCGATGACCATACCCCAGGCGTGCTTTGGCTTGGGGTGATCTTCGGGCCAGAGTTGCTTGTCGCCGTCGAAGTGATGCTCGGCAGCGCCGGAATGCGCGTCTTTGGCAAACTCGCCAAGCGTAGTGTGTTCGATGATCTCGCGGTGACTTGCACCGTACGGAGCTACCTCTGCAGGGACGTCCAGAGAATGAAACTTCTGCGTTGCTGCAAGCTCGTGCTGACGGCCTGTCTTCTTGAGTTTCACACCAAATCGCAAGTACTGCTGAGTCCCGTTATGAAACTCGATCAACTCGGCGGCGTTTTTGCCCACTTGCTCCTGATCAGCAACGGTCGGTCGCGCCTCGAGCCACTGAGGGCCAATCTCGGCAAATCGATTGGTGCCCTTGCAGCCGTAGGCCAGGGCTACCGCCAGAACACTTTTGTGCTGCCCCGCTTGGATCAGAACTGGCAGCTCAAGCTGCTGCGGTTCTTCGCCAGCGGCAATCGAGACAATATCACCGTCCGACAGGCTGAGCTTCTCGGCATCCTCTGGTGAAACACACACATAATTGCCCCAGGTAACCTTTGTCACCGGGTCGGGCAACTCTTGCAACCAAGGATTGTGGGCGTGCCGACTGTCTGGCATCGATATCTTTTGGTAGAGAATCAATGAGAAGTCTTCGGTCACATCAGGTTCAGATAAAGGCAAAACTGCCGCTGCCTCGAACGCGCCAACGCTGGCTTCTGCTACCTCGACTTCGGCAAAGCCGTTGTGCAAAGTTTGCTCCCAGAAGCCAAGTGGCTCTGAAGGGGCGTCGGGTTTTCGACTTGGAAAGATTGACTCCTCCCAATGCGAGCGAAGCGCATCATAGGCCGATGTCGGCTGTCCCGACCAAATTGCAAGACTTTCTAAGACCGCTCGCGTCTGATTCAAGGGACGAAGCGTCGGCTGAGTCAGGCTAACCAGCCCGCTGACGGGCTCGGAGTCGCTCCACGATTCAAGTGCGTGGTGGTCTGGACAAACAAACTTGGCAACAGCGGCAAATTCATCTTCGCGTTGTGCAAAACTCACCGTCACTGGGATCTTGCCAATCGCGTCAGTCAATGTCTTACTGCCCGGCAGATCGTGCAGCAGGTCGACGTCGGCAACCAACAACGCAGCAACATTGCCATCTTTCAGTTCCTCAAGCAACTGTTCAACTTCGCGATCGTTGCTTTGTCGTTGACGGCTAGGCTGCTTGAGATCGAGGGTCGAATCGTAATTGCCAAGTCGATGGTTGATAAGGTTCACCACTCGTTGCATTTCTACCGATTGACTGTCACAAACTACCAGGCTCTCGCCACGTGCATCCCACAAGCGGTGAGCCAGCTCGGCAAGGATTGGTTGATAGCTCTGAGTCGCACTTTGCGCCAGCGGCTCGTCGAGTGCTTGTCCTGCCAACCTGGAAACCTCAGCTGCCAAGCCAGCCAACAGCGGTCCTTGCTCTTGCGGGGCGATTGAGAAACGCCGGTCGGCGTTGCAACCTGTGAGCGACATGCGACTCTCGAACTGCACGTGATACGACATTTGCGGCGAGTCTTCGCTGGGAGAGCGGTGTTTGCTCCAGCCAGCAGTAAACTCAACAGGCGAAATCCAAGTGCCGAGAAAATCGGCGGCGAACGATACGACGACCTCCGCACGATCAAACCGATAGTGCGGCAGCACTCGAATCGCATGGGTTTGCTCATGGGCATCGAGTATTGCCGAGTGGCTTACCGGATCTAGTATCACGAGTTTGGCGTCAGCAAACTGGCCAAGAAACTGGCCGAGGTAGGACAACAAGGTCGGGCTCGTGATCGTGGGACTCACGAAGCGAACGGCCCCAGATTGTTCGATCGTCTGTTTGAGAGCGTCGATAATCGCCCTATCGACTGCGTCCCATTCGGCTGGCTTGCCTGCCGCAAGTGGCCCTTTCAGTCGGTGGCTATCATACAAGCCAATCGGCTGCGCCTGTCCGACCGCACAAAGCCCTCCGTCCGACAATGGATGCCCAGGGAGACCTTCCATTTTGAGTGGCCGACCATCTCGCGTCCCGATCAACAAGCCGCAAGAGGAAGGGCAGCCCGCACAGGTGGAGGCAAAGTACTGCAACCTACCTGGGATAGCGCCAACAGGCTGAACTGGAGAGGGCAGGGCAACCTCAACGGGAGCACGCTGGCAACCACCAACAGCAGCAAGCGAAAGAGAGAAGCCAGCCGCTTCCAGAAACCTCCGTCGACTAAGCTCTGATGGCTCGTCCAAATCGAAGACTTGTAGTGGCGCATCTCCCGGGTCAAATCTGCCGGGGCGCTGATCGTCAGTAGATTGTGTCATCAAAATCGATTGGTGAAACTAGTGGTGGCATACCGAGCAGTCGGTGGTCGCATCGACCGCATGGCCGTCGATACCATCGTGGGCAGCGTCGCGATGGCAGTTAACACACCACCCCATCGAAAGGGTGGCATACTGCCTGACGCGTTCCATCGACTCAACCGGTCCGTGGCAAGTTTGACAGGCAACGCCAGCTCCGACATGTGCCTGGTGATTAAAACACGCAAAGTCGGGTAAGTTATGTACTCGTACCCAAGGAATCGCCTTGGGTTCAGCACCTTGGATCTGCTCGAAGTTCTCGTCCAGTGCGAGATAGTCGTACAGCTTTTGCAGTTCTGGCGAGACGATCGTCTTGGCTTTGCGCCCCTCTTCATCGGCCATTCGCATTTCATGTTGCATCTGATCGAATGGAGCAGTGACGTAGCGATGGCATTTCATACAAGCGTCGGACGAAGGTATGCCCGCGTGGCGGCTAGAACTGGCAGCAGAGTGACAAAACTGACAGTCGATCTGAAGGTCTCCTGCATGGAGCCGATGAGAGTAAGCAATCGGCTGCTCTGGAGCGTAACCTTGTTGATTGTCAGGCATTCGCCAGGTTGCCATTGCCGATGCCAGCAGCGAGAGGCCCAAGCACAATCCAATGAGCAAAATTACGGTTATGATGCGTTGTTGCATGGTGCTTCTGACGGTTTGTTAACAACTCAATCTGGGTTTCAAGCCCAAGTTATCTAGCGCTGAATTTCCTAGCACTTGATCTCCGCATTTTTTCGCGCGTAGAACCACCAGTTCACTGCCAGACAACTGGCGTAATAGACTGCAAATCCGTAGAGAGCGTATTCGGGGGTACCAGCTTCGATCTGGGTAGCAAAGATCTTGGGTATCAGGTACGCGCCATAGGCTGCAATCGCCGAAGTCCAGCCCAGCACTGGTCCTGCCTGCTCTTTGGAAAAAATGATCGGGATCATCCGAAACGTCGAGCCGTTTCCAATTCCTGTCGTAGCAAACAGCACGATGAAGGTTATGAGGAATGGAATAAAGTACTTCTCAGGCGTTTCGCTTTGCCCAGCCAGCGCCACGAGATAGCCAGCCAGGATCGTCGAGACGACCATGATCCAGGTGTCCCACTGGGTGACTCGTGCACCGCCCAATTTGTCAGAGAGCCAACCTCCAATAGGCCGAATCAGCGCCCCCACCGCGGCCCCGATCCAGATATACTTCGAGGTAATCAAGCCGTTGGTAGGTGTAACAAATACATCGTCGATCAATTTGGGAAACGCATTGGCATAGCCGATGAACGAGCCGAACGTCATCACGTAGAGCCAAGTCATCACCCAGTTGTGTTTGTTTTTGAATATAGCAAACTGCTTATTGAGCGGCTCCTGAATGGTTTGCGGCGTCATGAACCGCATACCCAACATGGTGGTGATCACGGCTGCAAGCAGCACGAGAAATATTCGCACTAATTCATTCACAGGCAATGGTACAAACACCAGCAGCACGACACCGACGGCTGAACCGAGAAAACCGATTGCCTGCAGCCAGAGATACTTCCCGATAGCGAATGGAGTCGATCCACAATCGTGCTGGGGTAAGTTGTTCATAAAAAGCCATGCCAAGATTGCGAGCAAAGTCATGATTGGAACCCACACGAGTGTGGCATTTTGAATCCATAACTGCTTGGTTTCGCCATCCTGGAGAAACTCCTGGGGATCGCCGCCAACTGCCCCAAACATCCCGAAAGTGATTACCCAAGGAAGCAGGAACTGCATCACGCTCACGCCGGCGTTTCCCAAACCCGCATTGAGCCCCAACGAGAGCCCCTGCATCCTCTTGGGAAAAAAGAAGGAGATATTAGACATACTAGAAGCGAATGCACCACCACCCACACCGGACAAGGCGGCCAGGAGGATATAAACAGAAAAAGGTGTGTCCGGATTCTGCAACGCCAGACCAGTCAGTAGTGCCGGAATAATCAGCAGGATGGTCGTCATGAACTTGACGTTCCGTCCGCCGCAAATCGCAATCATAAATGAATTGGGAATGCGTAGCGTGGCACCCGAGAGACCGGCAACGGCCGGCAATGTGAATAACAGCGCCCTGTAGGCGTTCTCTTCATACGATTGGCCATTGTTGCGGAAGGTAAAGTCAAATAAATCAGGGTTAGAGAAATGCAACCGCTGCATCATCTTGACGATCATTCCCCAATAGAGCCAGACGGAAAAACCGCACAGCAAATTGGGAATTGAAACCCAAAGATTACGATTCGCAATGGATTTGCCAGTCGAATCCCAAAAGGCTTGATCCTCGACGTCCCAACGCTCAGGTGTCCTAGCCATAATGTCTCACCTTGCCTTGCTGGAGTTATCGGCTCTTCCAACCGTAAGACAACGGCTGGCAAGTGGTAGCCAATCTCTGAACAACCGCCTGTTGACAATTAAACCATTCACAGGATTTCAGGCTCCTTTTCGACATCCAGTCGCATCAAATGATCCAGCGAAAGTGGACCAGAGCCGCGCCAGATGAACAGTACTAGCGAGAAGAAGACAAATGCTGTGAATTGGAAATCGACATTGGTTCCAAGCAAGCTGCCACCCACGGTAGTACCAGACACTGCAACAATAACTGCTCCTAGCAGGATGATGGCATTCGCAGCCGCAGCAACACGAGTGACGAACCCGAGCAGAAGGCTTGCGCCTCCGATCACGTGTGCAAACACGACCGACCACGCGATCATTGTTTGTCCCTGCCCCAATCCATCTCCAAGAGTTGCTTCCAACTCGTTCATATTCATGATGAAGTAAATTCCCTTGATGACCAGGGCGACCCCAAGATAGATTCGCAAGGCATCCATGGGACGCAAATGCCTGATGCCGGGAATGAGATCGTGAAGTGGGACGCGATCTTTAAGTTCTTCACGACGGCGTACCATTGCTTTGTCAAATTCATCCGCAGCAGCTTTTTCGTCCTGGGAACTAAACCTCACCAGTAGAGCGCACAACGAGCAGGCAGCCACGGCAAAACCCAGAATCATCAGTGATTGTTGATAGTTTTCGCCTCGAAACAGGAAACCCGCACTAACAGCCCCCATGTTTCCTCCAGCACCAACAATGCCTGCCACAGAACCAAGCGCTTTCTTGTTGATGAACGGTACCACCGAGTAAGTGGCCCCTTCAGACATCTGGACAAACAAGCTAAACAGGATCATCGCTGGAATGGCCAGAGCGAGCACTCGCATCTGCGAGAATAGCAGCAGCGCAATACCCTCGGCGAACAGTGCGATGAACAGCCAGTGCACGCGGCCTTTCAGCCCGCGCTTCTGAACAAACTTGTCACTGATGAATCCACCTAGTGTACGGGCAAAGATATTCATCAAGCCAAACAGACCCGCGACCAGTCCTGCGGTTTTGAGACCCAGACCGAAGTAATCCATGTAATAGATGGCGGCAATATTATTGATTGTCAGTTCAATTCCGAAGCAAGCGGCGTAGACAAAGAAGAGCGCCCAAACGCGATAATCTTGGGCTGCCAGCCAAAACGAGCCTTTGCCCGTCTCAGTTGCAACAATCTCTCCTGAAGCTCGCAGTTCTTTGAAGTTTCCGTTCGGCAGATCAGTCGTAAAGAAGAAATACGCGATGCCTGTCAGAAAACAGACGGCCCCTGCAGTGAGCATCGAAAGGCGCCAAGCAGATGAGTCGAGATAACCTAGCCCAACAAAGCCTGCGAAGACGAGCGGCATAATCATCTGGGTGACGCCGCCACCTAGGTTTCCCCAGCCAGCGCTGGTTGCGTTGGCCGTACCTACCACGTTTGGGGCGAACATAACCGAGGTGTGATACTGAGTGATAACGAACGAAGCCCCAATTACGCCGATGCCAAGGCGGAACATGAGAAAAGTGAAGTATTCATGGGACAAGCCAATCGCCATCACCGGCAGCGATCCGAACATAAGCAAGAAGGTATAGCACAATCGTGGGCCAATCCGGTCGCAGAGCCAGCCAATAAACAGCCGCGCAAGAATGGTAATTGCCACCGAGGCAATGATCGTGTTGCCCACCTGTTGTGGAGTCAATTCCAATTCCTTACGAACGACTGCCATTAGAGGTGCAATGCCAAACCAGGCAAAAAAGCATAAGAAGAACGCGAACCACGTCATGTGGAACGCGCGCATTTGGCGAGTCTTCAGCGAAAAAAGATCAATGCGAGTAGCTTTATTGCGAACTTCCATCGAAGGCTAAGCCTTTCTACTCCTACTGCTGTACCAGCGCACGACCTGTGTCTTGCGCCAGAGGTAGGGGTTAGGGATGACTAACACGTGCACGAGTCGAGTAAAAGGAAAGAAACCAATCGTGAGAAACGCCAACACGACGTGCAACTTGACCAGCAATGGCATTGCAGCAACATAAGAAACATCGGGAGCGAGCATTATGATCGACCACAGATAGGGCGACATGTTGGTTGCAAACCAGGAAGAACCCCAAGGGTAGAAAAGTGCCAAACTGACCCCACTGGCCGTTTGCACGAGCAACATGAAAAACAACATCCAGTCGGTCGGCGAAGTCACCATCCTCACTTTGCTGTTGGTGAAGCGCCTGATGATTACTGCAACGAGGCCAATGAGGGTAAGGATGCCAAATGCGAGTGCAGATATCTCCAAGACGTAAAGACGCCAAGGCACACTATTCCATGCCAGTAGCTGACGTGGGATCAGGAAAGCCAGCAAATGCCCCGCAGTGATAACCAAGATGCCATAATGAAAAGGTACCACGGCCCAAAAGTGATGTTTGTTCTCGAGAAACTGGCTCGACAAGCTGGAGTACGAAAACGACTGCACTCGATAACGATAAATCGTCATCAAGAAAAAAGTGAACAAACACACGTAGGGTAGTGCTATAAACAAAAACTGGTCGAGAAAATGTTGGCTCACTTTGATCTCCCCACTTCCAGGCCAGAGGACTTGTATTGCATTTGCAGGGGTACTAACTCAATTTTGCTGCCGCACGATTGACCCGGCATTGGAAACGATCGCAGCGGATCGTCCATACCAGGCGGTCGCGGGCCGTTTTGCCCCGGATATTCTTTGGCGCAGCTAAGCAGCTTCTCATCGTTCTCACCCCAGGGTTCGCTCTCGCCAAAGTGAGATTCGAGAACCTGAACGAGGCATCGAATCAGATGCCGATAAGGCGACTCACATTTGTCCAACGCCACCTGCATCTTGTGTAGCGCCGGGAAGACGCAGGCATGCGAAAACTGCTGTGCTTCTTCCTCTGGCATCGAGGCAATTACCGGTAGCACGTGGGTCAAATGGTCTGGCAACTCGCCCGACTCGGCGATGTCATACTTTGCAAGCTCCTCTCGCATCCGTACCAGAAACTGGCCTCGCATGTAATCTTCGCCGAATAGATGCCAACCGATTTCCAGGGCGCAGGCTGGGTTCACATCGAAGGTGCGTGTGTAGGCTTCTTCGAGATCAAACTCGTTGCATTGCTCAACAAAGCACCCAAACTCGGAAATTCTTTTTGCTGCCTCAGGCAGTGGCGATTGCACAATGAGATAGAGCAACTCCACAAGCTGCAGATAGTGGTTGTCAGGATAGCTCAGTAGTCGGCTCAGTGTTCCCAAGCTGCGCTCGATTTCCGAGAGGGGCGCCTCATGCGATCCTCGCCCGGCTTCCGCCTCCACGATCCGTAATTCGAAGTCCAAGCTCCCCATTTCTACAGTCCCCTCCGTGGTCCGCCCACGAAACCAAAGCCCGCCTCAGCCCGTTGTTCGTGAGGCTCTCTGATCATCTCAATCGCTTCTTCACGATACATGGGCGGAATCACAAAGCGTTCTTCGAATGTGCAAAGCGAAGTGAGCTTGTAGATCGCTTCCGCCTCTTCGATTGTGCAGTCAGCTTCTCGCAAAAACTTGTCGGCCGTGGCCCGGTCGACATCGCCGACGGTCTCTGCACGGCGGTGCCAGCGGACGGCCAGTTGCTTGCCCATGGCATAGCGGACCACGCCTTCATGTCCGCCCCCGAACAGATTGGCAAAGTACTTCATTGGCACCCGCGACTGGTCGATGCCGTGAAACAGTCCTTCCATTTGGTGACTGGCAAGCCCTTGCTCGAAATCGGCCATAACAGGCGACATTGGAGGTACATAAAAGAGCATCGGTAACGTTCGGTACTCAATATGCGGGGGCAGGGCGATCTTCCAATCCATGACGAACTTGTAGACGGGCGATTGCTGAGCTGACTCGATGACTCCGTCGGGAATGCCCGCCGACTGTGCTTTGCGAACGATCTCGGGATCGTGCGGATTGAGAATCAACGAACGATGGCCCTCAACTAATTCTTCATCAGGCAGGTTGGCAACTTCTTCCAATCGATCGGCATCGTAAAGCAATACTCCCAGGTAGCGAATTCTTCCCACGCATGAATGAAAACAAGCCGGCGCTTGCCCCGTCTCGAGTCGCGGGAAGCAAAGAATGCACTTCTCGCTTTTGCCTGTAAACCAATTGAAGTACGTCTTTTTGTAAGGGCAGGCAGCGACGCAACTGCGCCACGCACGGCACTTCTTCTGGTCGATTAAGACGATACCGTCTTCGCCCCGCTTGTAGAGCGCACCCGAGGGACACGAAGCAACACAGCAAGGGTTAAGGCAGTGGTTGCATATTCGTGGCAGGTAGAAGAAGACAAGCCGCTCTACCGAACTAAGTTGCAAACGTTGCTGCTCGGAGAGTCCGTCGAGATTGGGATCATTGGCAGCATAGATCTCAGAGCCGCCCAGGTCGTCGTCCCAGTTGGGACCTGCTTCGACTGCGATATCTTCGCCGGTGATCATCGAGATCGGTTTGGCGACGGGCTGGTCGGAGCCTTCTTTCGCATTGAACAGGTTCTGGTAATCATAGGTCCAAGGTTCGTAGTAATCGTCCATGCTAGGCATGTACGGATTGTGAAAAATGTTGGGCACTACGCGCGCCTTACCGGTCGACTTGATGTTAATCGGCTGATCACCGTTCTTTTCCCAACCGCCGTGGTATTGTTCCTGGTCTTCCCATTTCGTGGGATAACCGGTCCCGGGCTTAGTCTCGACATTATTCCACCACATGTATTCCGCACCCTTGCGGTCGGTCCATATGTTCTTGCAAGCAATGCTGCAGGTATGGCAGCCAATGCACTTGTCAAGGTGAAACACCATGGAGACTTGGGAGCGAATATTCATGATGTAGTTTGCCTTGTTCTTTCTAAAACTTCACGACGGGGCATTTTCGAATGATAATGTGGGTATCCCGATTGCAGCCAATCGGGCCCCAGTAATTGAAGTGATAAGTAAACTGCCCATAACCCCCGATCATGAAGTTGGGCTTCAGTCGCGTCCGCGTCAGGCTGTTATGCCCGCCCGCTCGACGATTCTTTCTTTGCGGCGACTTGGGCACACTGTAAGTTCGCTCAGGTGAGTGGTACTGAATGCAGATGCCTGGCGGAATGCGCGAGCTGACTGCGGCGCGGGTGACCACAACGCCGTTGTCGTTGTAGACCTCGACCCAATCATTGTCATCAATACCCAAGGCTTGCGCATCCTGTACGCTGATCCAAAGAGGGTCGACGCCGCGCGACAGTGTACTCATGCGTTGCGTGTCGCCGTAGGTCGAGTGGATGTGCCATTTGCCATGTGGTGTCAGATAGTTGAGCGTCAACACTGTGGAATCGCTCGGCGTCTCGGCTTCGCTAAACGTCAAGTCTGCATACTGCACTGGCAGTGGCTTCGGCTTGTAGGTTGGCACATGCTCGCCAAACTGGATGTAAACTGGATGATCCAGATAGAATTGCTGCCGACCAGTAAGCGTTCGCCAGGGCACGTCCGACTCGACGTTATAGGTAAACGCCGAATAGGTGCGGCCATTTTCGATGAGCCCCGACCACATAGGGCTGTTGATAAACCTTTGGGGTTGGCTCTGGAGGTCTTCATAGGAAGCGACTATACCACGATTCTTTTCTGCCAGGTGAGTCAGTGGCACACCGGTCTTTTCTTCCATGTTCTTATACGATCGATAGGCTAACTCGCCGTTAGTCACCGTGGCGAATCTCAAAATCGTATTGCACACTTCCGTATCACGGCGCAAGGACGGATAGGTATTACCTCCCCAAGTCACTGTCGGATGAGTCTTGAGATACTCGTCGTACTCCTCCTTGATCGAATAACTGGTACCATGCGCCGCGAGCCCTCCCTCGCGCACATTGGGTCCATAGGAAATGAACCGGTTGTAGAGGTTCTTATAGTCTCGCTGTACCACCTTGAAGCTGGGCATCGTCTTGCCCGGAATTGCTTCGACGCCCCCGTCAATCCATTGCTTCATGCTAGGTTGAGCGATCTCCGCCGGTGAATCGTGAGCCAACGGCGCTGCGACCAAATCTTCGACGGGCTCGGGGAAATGCTTTTCAGCGAGTTCCGAAAACTTCTGAGCAACTGATTGAAAGATCTGCCAATCACTCTTCGATTCCCAGCAAGGCGGCACCGCCTTGGAAAGCGGGTGAATGAAGCTGTGCATGTCGGTCGAGTTGAGATCTGCCTTCTCGTACCAGGTCGCCGCTGGCAGGACGATGTCCGAGTAAAGTGCTGAAGTATCCATCCGGAAGTTGAGATCGACCACCAGGTCCATCTTTCCCTGCGGCGCCGTCTTGTGCCACTCGATCTCTTTCACCGAATCGGCTGCCATGTCTTCGTTCACACAATTGTCGTGTGTGCCGAGATAGTGCCGCAAAAAGTATTCGTGCCCTTTGGCACTCGACATGAGCGCATTGCCTCGCCAGATGAACCAAACCCGTGGCCAGTTCTCGGCAGCATCTGGATCCTCGACCGAGAACTTCATGTCACGATTCTTTAGTCGCTCGGCAACCCAACTTGCGACTTCCTGTTCTGTCTTGGCTCCCGACTCGCGGGCAGCCGCAGCGACTTCGATCGGATTTTCTGGGAACTGTGGATAGAACGGCAGCCAACCGTTGCGAACGGCACGGACTTGCATGTCCATCGCGTGGCCCTTGGCCATACTGTCTTCGTCGCGCTGCTTTGGCACTGTATGGTAGTCGGTGAAATCTTTCTCATATCGCCATTGGTCTGAGTGGACGTAATGCCAACTCGGAGAATTCTGCAAGCGGGGAGTCGATTGCCAGTCCTTAGCTGACATAATCGATGCCCACGACTCGGCGGGCGCAAGTTTCTCTTGCCCCACGTAGTGAGCAAGCCCGCCTCCGTTCACTCCCACACAACCGCAGAACATCAGAGCGTGAATCCCTGCGCGATACATGAGATTGGCGTGGTACCAATGGTTGATGCCAGCACCGATGATAATCGTACATTTGCCTTCTGTCAGTTCGGCAGTCTGACCCCACTCGCGTGCAAACCGAATGACGTCTTCTCGGTTGCGTCCCGTGTATTTTTCAGACCAGGCGGGAGTAAAAGGAGCACTTTCGTCGTTGTAGTCGGTCGGGTAATCACCGGCCAAACCGCGGTTGACGCCATACTGGGCCATCAACAGGTCGTACACCGTTGTGACGCACACCTGCTCGCCGTTGGCAGTCTTAATAGTTCGCGTCGGAACACCTCGTCGATACACCGTCCCCAAACCGAAGTCGTCTAGTTCTACTTGCTCGACGCCATCGTTTTGAGACAGAAAAGTGAGTGCCGGTTGAATATCACTGCCATCCTTGCCGTCTTTGAGCAGTAGATTCCACTGTCCTTTGACATCAGCCCAGCGGTGGCCGGAGCTACCCATTGGCATCTTGGGAGCATTGGCCGTCTCGTCCCACATCAAGAACTTCCACTCGCCGTGCTGCTCGTCCGAGTATTGCTTGAGGCGTCCGGCTCGAAGTAGTTGGCCTGGACGCAGCACACCCTCGCCGTCTCTTTTGAGTTCGACGAGGTAGGGAGCGTCGGTGAATTTGCGCTTATACTTGTCGAAGTAAGGGACTTCGCGCTGATGATGAAATTCGGTAAGCAGCACATGATTGACTGCCATCCACCATGCACCGTCCTGACCGGCGTTGATGTCGATCCACTCATCGGCGTACTTCGAAACCTGGCTGAAATCGGGAGAAAAGACCCACATCTTCGAGCCGTTGTGCCTGGCTTCGGCAGCGAAATGGCAGTCGGGCGTACGGGTCATGTTGATGTTTGACCCCATTACCGCCAGCAATTTGGCGTGGTACCAGTCGGCACTCTCCGCCACGTCGGTTTGCTCACCCCATGTCTCTGGCGACGCAGTAGGCAGGTCGCAGTACCAGTCGTAGAACGAGAGCGAAATGCCCCCGAGCAACTGCATCAGTCTTGAGCCCGATGCATAGCTGACCATCGACATCGCAGGGATAGGCGAGAAGCCTGCAATCCGGTCAGGGCCGTGGGACTTGATCGTATGGACAAGCGAGGCAGAGATGATCTCAAGCACCGTGGCCCAATCGGTGCGCCGCAATCCCCCTTTGCCTCGTGCGCGTTGCCAACGACGTCGTGCTTCGGGATTTTCGACCATGCTTTTCCACGCATCGACCGGATCCTGATGATCCCCTTTGGCCTTGCGCCACAAGTCCAAAAGCGCTCCGCGAATGTAGGGATATTTGACTCGCAGCGGACTGTAGAGGTACCAACTATAAGAGATGCCCCGCTGACAGCCTCGCGGTTCGTAGGGAGGAATCGAAGTATCCAGGATCGGATAATCCAGTCCCTGCATTTCCCAGGTAACGATGCCGTCTTTTACATAAATCTGCCATGTGCAACCGCCAGTGCAGTTTACGCCGTGCGTGCTGCGGACAATTTTGTCGTGCTGCCAGCGATTGCGATAGAACTCTTCCCAACTACGTCGATGGGGAGCTACTTCATCGCGAATCCAGGCAATGGCGTCTAGCACACTCATGATTCACCTCGAGACGTATTTGCTTCGACCAACGACCTGCGCACCGAGTGGAATCGCCGGTTCCAGATGGCATCAAGAAAGAACACTCCTAAGACGGCTCCGGCTAATCCTGACAACAAGAAGGCCACCCTTCCTGTCGAAGAGTTAGCAGGCCGCTCGGCCGTGGTCGATTCAAAGTAAGCAGCCAATGAATTGATCTCTTCAGACGATAACGGATGGTTTCTAAAAATAGGCTGCATCGTCGCGGTGCCCGGAGCCACCAACCAGGCGCTCAAGGCTGCGCGCCCTTTGAGACGCTCGTAAACATTCGTCAGATCGGGACCCAATTGACCTCCGCCTAAGGCGGGCGCGTCGTGCATGCTGTGACAAGAAATACAAGCGGTACCTCCCGCCTGCAGTCGCTGCACTCCCAGGAAAATGTTTCGTCCACTCAATCGATCGGCATCGGTAAAGGGCGCTGTCGAGATCTGCATGCCTCTGAATTGCGACTCCTCAAGCAGCGACTCGGCCTCGATCAAATCAAGCAACTTCTCTGCCCGATCTTTTGTAATTCCAGGCGGAGTGGGCATTGGGACGTTACGCGATTCCTCGAAGATCTTTCTTGCGTAATCATCGCCGCTGTCGATCACAGCCCGAGGATTCATCATGAAGTCGACAAGCCACTCACGGCTTTGCCGCTTGGATACGTCTTTCAAGTCGGGGCCCGTAAGACGACCGCCGCCGATGGTATGACAACTGATGCAGTTTTGGCGGAAGTAGTCGGGAGTGTCCTGCCCGAGAACCGGAATCTGGGAAACAGTTGCGGCCCCCAAACAGATCGCTAGCAGACCAGGCTGAAGAATCTCAAGGAATCGAAAGGCACGCGAGAGGCCCTTCGTCATTGGGGCGGGCAGAAAAAGTCGAATGCGTTTGCTTTGGGGGCTAGCAGGCGAGAAAACCGAAAGTTTCCGGCCTCTTTCAGGGGTATCCATAGTTCCAGGCCGCGGTAAGAACAACGAGCAGAAAAAGCAGTCTGCAGCTAAATTTCGGATAAAACGATCCTGAACTCTTGTGTTGCCATGTAGATTATGAAGCGATATAAAAGATGTCAAGGTCCATTTGTCTTTTTTGTTCCGAAATCCTTTTGAGCTGCTAGCCATGATTTCTCAGACCGTCGAATACGCGCTGCGAGCCATCGTTACCATTGCTCAACATGAAGGTCGGCCATGTACTGCCCGCCAGATTTCGGAGATTACTCAGGTGCCGGCTCCCTACCTTTCGAAGCTGATGCAGGGACTGGTTCGCTCGAGCATTGTCCGTTCGCAGCGAGGCCTACACGGCGGATTTGTATTAGCCCAGGAGCCGGGGACGCTGACGATTTGGAACGTTGTCGATGCCGTTGAGCCATTTCGAAGAATCCACACTTGTCCCCTGGGCATCGATTCCCACGGTGCGAAACTTTGCTCACTTCATCGACGTCTCGATGAAGCGATGGCGTTG
>JAGQOW010000188.1 GCA_020427155.1 Planctomycetales bacterium
AATGCCGCCAATTGCCACTCGACTCTTGATTCGATATGCTGCGGTTTCCCGGAGACCCATTGTCGGGTCTATCTGGCAAACATCTGAGCCCATAGCCCTCAGCAGAATCTATAGAGGAGAGTCGAGAACATGGCCTATACATTGCCTGAGTTGCCTTACGCATTTGATGCACTTGAACCGCACATCGATGCCAAGACGATGGAAATCCATCATGGCAAACATCACAACGCGTACGTCACGAACGTGAATGCCGCCCTCGAGGGTGCTGGCGTTGCCGAGCAATCGATAGAAGACTTGTGCCGGCAGATCGATACGGTGCCAGAGAGTATTCGAGGTGCCGTGAGAAACAACGGTGGGGGCCACGCCAACCATTCTTTGTTCTGGACCGTAATGAGCCCCAATGGCGGGGGCCAACCGAGCGGCGCCCTGGCCGATGCGATAGCCGCCGAGTTAGGTGGCTTCGATAGCTTCAAGGAAGCTTTTAGCAAGGCTGCTGCCACACGTTTTGGCAGCGGCTGGGCATGGCTGAGTGTCGGCCCAGGCGGCAAGCTGGTGGTCGAGAGCACCCCCAACCAAGACAACCCCTACATGGCAGGCAGCACGCCGATTCTGGGCTTGGACGTTTGGGAACACGCCTATTATCTCAACTATCAGAACCGCAGGCCTGATTATATCGCGGCATTCTTCAATCTGATTGACTGGAATGCCGTAGGCGAACGCTACGCCAAGGCAAAGGGTTAAGCCATTCTCTGTAGGGAGACTTAGGCAAACGAGCGATTCAGGAACAAACCTGGTCAGCTGAGCAGGACGCTGCGCAGGGCCATGCCTCTCTCGGTGGCCTTGATTCGGTAGTGGCTACTCCAGAAGGGGGGCGATCACCGGGACTCCGACGAAGCTTTTCTTGCTTGAAAAAATTACTGGAGAGCGACAAAACCCTTGTCGGGCTAGTATAATACCATCTCTCCATGGGTGCAGAGGGGAAGTCGCATGACCCCTTCAATCTCAAGTTACCTAAGTAAGGGGGAAGGGCAAGATGGTCAACCATGCTGGAATTCTGAATCGGTTTCTCGGGCGACGGCACAAGCAAGTTCTACAACTTGGCGTTTTCGTGTGCTCGGTTGTCGCAGGACAATCCCTTGTAGCCGAGCCGACTGATGCAGCAGCCGATATCTCGGTCAGCGCTCAGCAATCAGCCTCTGCCAGTTCTGGTAGTAGCTCGAGCAGCAAGAAGTTCAAGAAATTTACTGAAGTCACCGAGGATGCCAAGCAGTACGAGGGATTGCTGAATCTTTATGAGAAGGACGATCATCTCTACGCTGCAATCAAGTCGAGTCAATTAGATAAGCCGTTTCTTGCTCCAATCGCTATTGCCAAGGGCGTTGCTTCGGCAGGCAGTCCGCTCAACTTTGGCGACGAGTGGGTCATCATGTTCCGGCGTGTTGGCGATAAGGTGCAAGTCGTGCGGAAGAACATCCGCTACGAAGCCCCCAAAGGCACTCCCTTGGAAAAGGCTGTCGAACAGAATTATCTCGACTCGGTATTGATGGCCATTCCGATCGTGAGCGACGATCCTCCTGGCGGCGGAGTGCTGGTTGATTTCACCGATATCTTTCTCGGCAACTTTGCGAATCTGCCGTTTGGCAGCATCGACCGCAGCCGCAGCAGCTGGCACAAAATTAAAGCGTTTGAAAAGAACGTGGAGTTGGAAGTCAAGGCTACTTTCAACGGCGGCTACTCATCTTATTACAGCTACGGATATGACGATGGTGTGATTGACAAGCGGGGCGTTACGGTCGTAGTGCACTATAGTCTGACTGAGTTGCCGCCGTCGGGATACAAGCCACGCTTGGCGGATCAACGAGTAGGCCATTTCCTCAACGCGACTAAAGACTTTGGCTCGAAAGACGCCGACACGCAATTCACCAGGAGGATCAATCGCTGGCGATTGGAGAAAGCCAACCCAAAAGCTGATCTCTCGCCGCCGAAAAAGCAGATTGTATGGTGGGTAGAAAACACGGTTCCTCATGAGTACCGTCCCTACGTGGAAGAAGGCATACTGGAATGGAACAAAGCTTTCGAAAAGATCGGCTACCGCAATGCCTTGGGTGTGAGGTGGCAGCAAGAGGGCGATGAATTCGATGCCGAGGACACGAATTACTGCACTTTCAAATGGGTAACGACCCCCTACACGTTTGCCCGATCAGGATTAAGAGCCGATCCCATCACGGGCGAAATGATCGACGGCGACGTCATTTTTGACGCCAGCTGGGTGCGCTACTGGAAACAGGAATATGCCTTTCTGATGGGCATGCCCGTTCCAGCCAAGGGCGAGGGGGCAAATGCGGACCATCCGGAAGGTTCGCTTTTGGATGTGGGAGAAATCATCAGTCCGATCATGGCGGCCAAACATGGCTACGGCATGCCGGTCACTGCGCCTGCGCAGCAGTTGCAGGAGCAGATGTTGCGGCAGAACCAGCATGGCGAGCAACAAGACCAAGGGCGCACGGTTGGCATGGTCCCTTCGTCTTGGAGCCCATTGCAACGCATGCTGAGCGGGAGAATGTCGGTCGGCGGGCTTTCGACTTGCCAGTACGCATTGGCGAAGCAACAAGAGTTTCGACTGGCCGCAATCGCCTTGGCAGCCCGTGAGAAAGATGAAGCTGACGGCAATGACGGGAAAGAAGGAGACAAAGAAAAGGATCTGGAGTTGCCCGAGGAATTCGTTGGTCAATTGATCAAAGAAATCGTCATGCACGAAGTAGGTCACTCGCTTGGCCTGAGGCACAACTTCAGGGCAAGTGCCATGCTTTCGCTTGACGAAGTCAACGATACTTCCATCACGCGAAAGAAAGGCATGGTCGGCAGCGTAATGGATTATTCGCCGATCAACATCTCTCCCGATCGCAAGAAACAGGGGGATTATGCCACCACGACCATCGGCCCTTACGATTACTGGGCCATCGAATACGCCTACAAGCCAATCTCGGGTGACGAGGAGAAGGAACTCCAGAAGATTGCCGAGCGTTCTCCTGAACCCGATCTGGCATATTCTACCGACGAAGACCTCTATATGAGCAACGATCCGCTTGTGAATGTCTACGACTTGGGAGACGACCCGTTGGCTTATGGAAAGCAGCGCATCGAGCTGGCAGAAAACCTGATCGAAGATATTGACGAAAAGGTGGTTCGAGACGGAGAGTCGTGGGTGCGGCTTCGTTCGGCATTCAGCGTCCTATTGTCGCAGTACGGCAACGCGGCATATATGGCCAGTTCCTACATCGGAGGGCAGTACTTTTCTAAGCACCACAAAAGCAAAGAAGAAGTAGCCGACCCCGTCGTGCCGGTCGCTGGCAAGCGACAACGCGAAGCGCTGGAGTTTCTTACCGAAAAAGTGCTTAGCGACGACGCGTTTCACTTTTCACCTCAAACATTGCGGCGATTGACTAGAGAAAACTGGTACCACTGGGGGAGCAATTCGTTCTTCTTCTCCGGCGATTTGGTTTATCCGGTCCACGACCATGTGTTAGCCATCCAGAAGATCGTGTTAAATCACTGCTTTAGTGCTTCAGTGCTTAAACGACTTCAAGATCAGCAGCTGCTGGTTGAAGGAGACGATGCTTTGGAGATAGCCGAGGTGTTTCGCACTCTCTCGGACAGTATTTGGACTGAGCTTGGCGTAGAGCAGGACGACTTGCCGGAGCAGTTGGAAATCTCCCCAATACGTCGAAACCTGCAACGCGAACATATGCGCAAACTGAGTACGATCGTAATCGGCCAACAGCGCAACTCGCTCTTTGACCTTTACGCCTATGTCCTTTTCGCTGGCAATTCTTATCAGTATCCAGCCGATGCGCGCAGCCTGGCTCGAATGCACCTGCGTGAATTGGGAGATAAGCTAGAGCGAGTATTAGGCATCGAAGGCTTGAAGATCGAAGATTCTAGCCGGGCGCACCTACAGGAGGTGAAAGAGCAAATCGATAAGGTTCTCAGTGCTAGCCTCGACGCTTCGGGCCCTTAGAAAGGATTCGGCACGCAGGCAAGCATGTGCCATCGCTCGAGTCGCCGAGCGGTGGGTAGAAGCATCGTAGAAGCATGGCGTACTCTCGGTGGTCGCCATGGTTGGTGGTGTTGGCGTGGCCAGTATGAGTCGCTACACAAGCAGTGAAAGCACGATTGAGGCTAGCTTGAAAACAGCCCCCGCCGCTAGCATTGCGCCAGGGCAACTGCGGCAGGAGACTGCCATTGACCGCTTGCAGTGGCCTTCTATAATCCCGCCGCGACTTAGGAAATTCGTGATATGCACGATTGAGGCCATGATTTTCTGGCCTTAGTCGTCGTAAGTGCCGACTATGACAAAAAGTGGGGATGCGCGGGTTATCCGTTGCAGCCGCTGTTGGTACCACAAGCAAACCAGTCTCTTTGTTTTCGATGAAGGCACGGAAGCCATGCGAAATACAATCATTTCCACAAGTCTCGCTGTTCTCATCGCGGCTGGTTCGGTCGGCTGCAAATCGGCGCCCAAGATGGCATGGTGGAAGAGCGCCGAGAAGACCGACGTTGAGTCGACGGCCCTAGCTCACACTGCTCCGACCAAGCCTTCGGTACTTGCCAAGCAGGCTGAAGAAGGTTTGGCGGCAGCTGGGGGCGAGGCGGCGCCGTTTGTGCCCGGGGTACCGACGATTCCAGCGGCAAGTGTAGCGACTGCGCCTGCTGCGACTTCCTACCCTAATACGGAAGCTCCAAGTTTCACTCTGGCCCCAGCAGCCACCGTGGCATCAGCTGCCCCTGCAGCAAGCGCCAACCTGGGCTCAGTTCAGATGCCCTATGATCCCAATGCCGTGCCTCCAGCCACAACATCCCCCATCGAGACTGGAGTCCCGGCGGCGGCCAGCACAGATCGCTATGCAAATGCTTCTCCATCTACCAGCACATCGCCAGGGATGAATAACCCAACAACAAATACGTCGGTGGCACCTGCGACGACGGATTCGCGCTATGGCAATTACCTGGCGGCCATCCAAGCGGACGCCCCGCCGGCTACTGAGAGCAGCCCCATGGCTCCTGCAGCGGTGAGCGCTGACCAAACGGCCAGCAACGCGGCTGCAACCTTAAACGACCGGTATGCACCGTCGGTGGCCGCGGCTACGGCTCCGGCATACAGTCCCGCTGCTCCGGTCGCCACTGCCGTACCCCAAGCGCCTACGTCCGCAACGACGTCCACGTCGACCGGTACCGTTGCGAGTGCAACTTCTTATCGGCCTGGCGGGACTAGCAGCTACCCCTCCACCACGAGCGCTGCGCCTTCGATCGAGATCGCAACGCGTCCTGAATCGCCAAGTGCTCAATCATCGGGCGCGAACACTCAGGGCAATTACGAACAAGCCCCCTATCCGGTGACGCCCCAAGTGCCCCTCTACCGCTAGTGTAGGGCATAAAGAGAAAACGACTTGCCGCTTCTCCCCGGCTCGCGATGCATCAGCACTGCGAGCAACTGCTGATTGGTATTGGCTAAGGAATGGGGCCCTGGCCAAGAATTAATTAACCTGGTTCAGGGCTACCAGCCCATCACCATATTCGATTCAATCACCTTACGGGCTTGTTCCAGGTCAACTCCCGTTTCGTGCATGTAAAGACGAATCGCATGGACCTTGTCCCCCTCCGACTTGGAGAGGCAATCGCGAGCCGTGTTGCAGGGGTCGAGCGGCGAGCCGGAAAGTCCCAGGGCGCTCTTGGAAATCACCCAAGTATCACGCGGCCGCTTTGTCATACGAGTGACGGTGTCGTTGGGGTAAGCCTCGGCCACGACAGCAGCAGCCTCGTCGTTGTCGGCAGCCCAGGTAATGATGATATGACTTTCCGTTTCCACTTCGAATAACGGCATGGTACCCTCCTTTCAAACAGGCATTTTCAGCGGTTTTCTCCCCTCCGAGGAAGAAAACGAGAATCAGGCTGAGCGTTCCCAGCCAGACGTCAAATGTAGGATATCAAGCCGGTAAGCGTCAACTTGACTGCTGTTATTGCCTGTAAAGGCAGGCTCAGCGAGGCCCTCCAGGGGGCCGAGTACCTGATATCTGAGAAAGCTACTCCAGAAGGCCGTCAGGGCCGCCATCGGCAGCTGTCGCAGCGAGAACGGGTTCCTCAGCCACGGCCTGGCAATCGGCCTCAAGATGCTCAACAGCGGGCTCCTCATCGTGCCTCCGGATCGTCTTGCCGTTGTGCTGGAACAAGCAGCTGGATTCGCTGGCGCGAGCGCTGTAGAGGGCAGAATCGGCACGCGAGAGTAACGTTTCGGGAGTGTCTTCAGCCAGTACCTCGACAATGCCGCCGGAAAACACGCAATCTAAGCCGGCAGCAACACGTTTGCGAACGCGCTCGCCGAAGACCGTGGCTCCGGCGATTGTCGTCTGAGGCATCAAGACGACGAACTCGTCGGTACTGTAACGAGCGACCAGGTCGGTGTCTCTGGCACATCCTCCAAGGATATGCGCAAAGCCCTGTAGCAGGTCGTGGAATTCGGCGCCCACTGTCGCGTCCGCCGAG
>JAGQOW010000189.1 GCA_020427155.1 Planctomycetales bacterium
ATCAAAGATCCCGACGAGCGGAAATCAATCATGAAATGGCTGAAGGATCGGAAGTCTCAAGGTGAACCCTGACCCACGATAGTACGAAGGGACAACATCTGCGAAGTCGCCGGCACAGAAATCCATCGCGACAGTTTTACTAAGGTTCACCCTTTCGTTTGAACCAGAACTGCAGCCGCTGCTTTATGAGCTCGACCGACTGCACCTCGCCGAGTTCATCCAAACAGGATAGATCATCGCCAGCGCCGGTATCGAACAGGCCATCCAGAACGAGTATGGTCGTGGCAGACAGAAAACTGGCGATCTCTTCCTGCAACTCCGCGCCACGGTTCTCAGAGAAGATCAAATAAAACAGCGTGACAAACACCCGGCGTTTGGGGTTGGCGGCAAGCGATTTTACGAGCATTCGAATCTGATGGTCGGACGCGCATGTCGAAATCAACATGCACAGCCACAGGCAAACTTCCGGGCTGACTGCCGCAATCGTCGTCTCATCAATGACTTCGAGATGGGATTGGGGAACACTGTTTCGCTCAAGGAAGATGGCTTGCGAGGTCAATCGTTGATAGGTTGGTCGTCCCTCACCCACCGCAACGTTTATGAGTTTTTGCAGACGCTGGGGCGAGCCGTGTCTTACCATTGTGCGAAGCAACTCAAGACGAACATTATTGTTATCCGAAGCTTTCAAGCATTCAATGAGTTCGCGGTAGACGACATCACTGAGCGACGGCTCTGCCCGTAAGATCTCTATCGCACCCTCGGCTATTGGATAGGAGACATTAGACTCGCCGCGGTGGTGATCCGGCGTCCATGTGTCGAAGGACAGTTTGAGAAGGGTCGGAACATGAGCTGAGTTTGGCCTTGCCTCCAGCATGTCCAGGAGGCGCTTGCGCACGAGACTGCTGGGGTCGGAGTGCTTGCTTAGGAGGCGCTCTGACAGTTCTCCTGAAGACTGGGTGAAGACCGCGTTCATCGCCTCGATGCGGACGCGAGCGAAATCGTGCGCAAGCCCAAGATTGATCAGGTCTTCATTCGGCAAATCGCAAGCCAAACGCATTGCTTCAGCAATCAGCGCGATGTTCTCATCCGTAACTTCGAGTGACAAGCCGAGCAGATTGCGAAGTCTAGCAACCACGTCTTGGCCCGATTTCGACAAGACTCCGGCCACGAAAAGATTCAGCTTTGCGTGCGCGTCGCAAGGAACGGTAGAAAAAAGTGCATTGACCTCCCCTGAGGCCTCGCCCCCATCTCCAAAAAGAAGCACCTCGACGGCGGTCTTGAAGTTGTCTTCAGCGACTTCGATAGACTTTGATGGCGGGGACTTTCGATCCTTCTCCTCCTCAGAGTCGCCGTCCAAGCAGGATCGGACGTCGAGGGCGATTTCGAAGCGCCTTTGCGCCGGCAATCCGGACCTATCGGAAAGCAGAGCCGGAATGAGCGTGGGCACATGATCCAAGGCGACGGATGTCGCGGCTTCTCGTGTCGCATCCCGTTCCGATCCAATGCGTAGGCGCTCTTCTAGCAAGGGTGTTACCGCCGGATCGAAATGATGTTCTACCAGATTCCAGAAATCGTATTCATATGGACTTCCGGCTGATGCTTCGCCAAGAGCAAGCAGTTCTTCTGCATTGGGGGCAGTTTTGGCTTTCTGGGCGACATGCAGCCACTCCCATAGAAAACCGCTCAGATTTGGATGCTTCTGAAAGACGTTCCATTCACCGCGCCGCCGCCTCGCCTCGATATAGGCACGCAGAATCTCGCTCGCGGTATATCCATCTTCGCCCATTGATTCCCAATAGTGCTCGATGGCCTCCTCGTCGTAGTTTCGATTGTAGAGCGCTAGCAACGCATCTCGGTCGCGGGACTCCCGCTCCTTCGAGCAATAGATCGCGGCCTGTTTGAACACGGCTGCGTATACGTCAAGGTCGACAATAGCCCCGCGGATCAGGGTTTCAGCATTCGGATTGTAACCGCTCGGGATAATGTCGCTGAGCGCTGCGCAAAACGACGGGGTCAGGTCGGGAGAGAGCTTTGCGACCGCCTTATGGAAGTTGCCTCGAAACGATCCATGTCTGAAGGCAATCACGCGAGTAATAAAGGCCTCGCATATGGCACGTGTATGCGGCGCATCTGCTATTCTCTTATACCAGTCGTCCGGTTTCTTCGGCTCTTTCCAAGAGGTCAAGTTGAACCACTGCTTGTCGATTGGGCTCTCGTCGAGCCATCGGGCGAGCTCGGCGGCATCGCAATCTTCCGATCCAGCTTTCGAGGCGAGCTTCAGGTCATCAGCGAACGTGGTATCCAGCGATGACAACCGGAAGGTGAGCCATTCGTCGATGGTCCTTTGAGTAGATGAGGATATCTTAGGTCTCAACCTGGCGACGGAAGCAATTGCAGCGACGATATAGGTGGCGGTCTCAGCGCCCCAGTCTGAACTGTTGATGTCATCGAGGGCCACCAAGGCATCCAACAATTTGCTCAACGCGCGTGACGATGCGACACGCTTGCGCAACGTTGCTTGTTCGAGACCGCTCTCGACACGAGGGTGGGCGCAGGAGAACACCGACTTGTCCTGCCGGAAATTTCCGCCTGCAATCAGGGTGCTGGCCAATGCTGTCAATTGGTCTTCAAGGTCAGGAATCGATGTCGACAGCTCGTCCTCCAATTCCTCGAGCACACTGAAGGTCAACCGTTTCCGGGCTTTGAGCAGCGCCCACAAAATGGCGGGTGCTTCCCATTTCCCCTGTTGTATGATCCCAAGAACTAGAGCACTTTCAATTGACTGGTTTCTCGCTTCCTCGATGCATCGGTGGATGAAGGTGGCTTCGTTTTCTCCTTCTTGGGGCCCCAGCCCGACGGCCCCGAAGAATCTGTCCAGCTCTAGTGGTAGTGCCAGTTCCCTGACAACGGTTGACTGGAATTTGTGCGCGGAGACTTGCTCGGCCCGGGGAAGCGCCTGCAACTTCAATTCGAACAATTTCTTCCTGTCCGACGTTCGATAGTGGCCGGCCAACAATTCCGCCCTGTATCGCTGATCGAGTGATCTGAGATTTGCGTCCTGCATGACGTCGCTTCGACTTGTGATGACGTACATGCGATCTGGCGACGCAGAGGCCAGGAACTCGTTGATGGCGTCGTTCCAGGGCAAGCTGTTCGGCTCGACACGGTATTTGCCCCATGGATCCTCTATCTCGAAGATGACTGGTCCAGGCGTCCTGTCATCCCTGAGCCTTTCTGGACCGCCCTCGATTTTGACGGATGTAAGGCGCGGACTGTCTTCCCGCATGGCGGCGATCAGAGCTTTCGCTGTCGTCGTTTTCCCCGTTCCGGAGGGCCCCGTCAGGACGATGGCGCTCCTTGACCTGAGTTGGGTCAGCAGAGCTTCCCAGTTTGCAGGAGGCACGAATTTCTCGAGATCTTTCGTCGACCCATCGTATCCTCCGTGAGCTTCGATGATCTCGATGACGTCTTTGCGTTTCCAGACCCCCGAAAGACTGCCTTTCATTCGAAGAAGCGTACCTTCCTCGAGCTGCTTGATGCACTTATCGGCTTGGCTATGCGGGACACGGAATCGATCTGCCAGAAGTGCCCTGATGCGGTGTTCGACCCGCTCCTGATCGAGGTTATTCCATACGGCGACGCGGCCGTGTGCATCCTTGGGCAAGACCTTTGCAAGGGTCGCAGGGATCGATCCGAGCTTTTGCCACTGGGTTGGGCCCTTTACGAGCAAGTCTCGAGCAACACCACTGACGTCTGCGGAAGTCACAAGCAGATAGCTCATGTCAGGGTTTTTCAGCAGATCCTTCGCTGGGATTCGCCTCTTCCCATGAGCGAGAAGCGTAGCTAACTCTCCGATCGTCCACGGCCCGGTGTTCCGCAATTTGCACTGCACTACCAGCTTGCGCGTCTTGATCGTCAGGCCCTGCGTCAGTGCCCCTGGCTCGTCACGCAATTCAGTTTCGAGGTCCTCCTCGTTCGCCGGTTCAAGAGTGATCTGATCGGACTGTTGTTTGTTCGCCAGAAGATCCAACGCAAACAGTACTGATACCTTGAGCTGATACCAGTAGCCTTCTATTGAAGCCTGGGCGCTTGTTGCATCATCAACTTCTGGCTCTTCGGTTGCCATCTTCTTCGCCACCTACATCCGGAGCTGGAACTGGAGTGGGTGGTTATCAGTCACTTCGATCCCCACACGTCTTGCCACGCCCTAAATTCCAACGGCCTCACTTGATAGCGGGCGAAGTTGCCTTCGTGCATTCCGATGAGCTCGTCCTCCACGATCTCAGTAAACCTGTCTCTATCTTCTGGTTCGACTCGACTGCTCGCCCAGGCTGAGACCTCGGTTCCGACCTGCTTGCGCCCCACTTTCTCACGGATCAGCATGGCGACAATCTCGCGCACCTCTGCGCGATATTTCAGCCGGAACGGATCGGGTTCCCCAAGGGACTGCCGGACTGCCGCATATCTTGCGGCTGAGCGTTCATAGGCCCAGAAGAAGACGTCTCTGAGCAGCGAGTGGTCGTTGAGTTCGTAGACACCAAGAATTGCATCGGTGTAGGCGCGCTGAGACACGTCAGTGAACGAAAGTGGGGCGAGGTTCTTTCGGATCAACGGAATATTTGCGGCAAGGCGCGAGACCCGTTTGTTGACATCGTCAAACGGCTGCAAATACGGCAGGTGGACCATCACGAAAAATGCCTGCTCGAAAGGATCCTCTATTGCCGACGCCTTTTGCAGCAGCTGATCAAAAGACTCCTCGATCAGCTGAGGGACTTCGAGTGGATGAAAAACCGACTGATCAATACCGACAGCGACATAGCGCAGGCGACCGGATGCCGAGGGGTCTGCCAGCAGGTTGTTCGATAGCAGGGCGTGAAGGTTTAGCAGCGTATATCGGTTGAAATCGATCTCTTCTGCGCTGCCAACTAGAAACTCTATCGCATCCTTGTGGTTGAGGATCATCTGCGCTTCAATATGGTCTCGGCCAGTCGCTTCTTCGCCAAATTCGATCAGCCGCCTCGTATCGAGCAAGGAATAGGTGTTGCCTTCGAGGCGGCTTGAGTTCCAGGCGAGGTCGATCAGCAAGCGATTGAGAATGAGCTTGGCATATGTGCCTGCGGGCTGGGGCGCGGTTTTCGGCTTACCAATTTCCTGGAGGCGTTCGCGCTCTTCGGCTTTAAGATAGAATGTGGAATTTGGGTCGTACTGATCGAGAAAATCGATGTTATAGCCAACTGGCTTTCGGGCCTCTGTGGGCTGCCGGATATAGTCGCGGACCTCCTGCCCTTCCTTGGAAAGCCCGATCAGGCGACCATAGTCATCGTCTTGTTGGACCAGCTCATCAGCAGCGTTTTGTCCGGATGTCGCAAGGTGATATTTCGCCCATCTACCACTGCCGGCCATACGCAAAAGTCCGACCTCGACGAGCTGTTTTAGCCGGTACTGAAGCGTACGGCGTGGGATAGCTTCGGAGAGGCTCTTCGCGATATCTGGTGCCGAAATGCCATCGGGATGTCCGCCAACGATTTCCTGCAGCTCTTTCAGTGCGTCTTCTGGTACTTTGTTCGCCATTGCCGAGATTCTTGCGCGTAGGAGATAAGCGCAAATATCCTCGTTTTAGACGCAATTTTCAAGCGTAAGCGCAATATTGGGCTTTAGGCGCAAGAATCATTGCGTCTAGAAATCAGGAAGGCCGTCAGTGGAGACCCGACGCGGATGATCCGGATTCGAAAATGTGACACTCGGAGTTAAAGAGCTTGCCAGCCGCTAATACCCAAGCTCTTCATCGGCTTTACTTTGTATATCAAGGTCTAGAATAGTACGTTCATGCCGTTCAAATTCATCCACACAGCTGACATTCATCTCGACTCACCATTGCGGTCGTTAGCACTACGCAACAGCGACCTCGCCGAGCTGATAGGTGATGCTACACGGCAGGCCTTGGTGACGATCGTCGACCTGTGTATCGATGAACAGGTCGATGCGCTGATTATCGCCGGCGATCTCTATGACGGCGACCAGACATCGATGAAGACTGCCCGGTTTCTGGCCAGCCAGTTGCAGCGGCTCAACGAAGCCGGCATCGCGACCTTCATCATTCGAGGCAATCACGATGCCCTTTCACGTATCACGCAGGAACTGATCCTGCCGCCGTCGGTCACCGTTTTCGGCGGGCGGGCTCATAGCGTCGACATCACCAAGGACGGGCTCGCACTTTCCATTCATGGCCTGAGTTTCGCCAAGCCTCAGGCTCCGGAAAGCCTTCTTGAGAAGTATCACCGCCCTACCCCGGATGCTGTCAATATCGGGATCATGCATACGAGCTTGGCGGGCGCTCCTGGGCACGATCCTTACGCGCCTTGCAAGCTAGCCGACCTCCAGGGCTGGGGATTCGATTATTGGGCACTTGGACACGTCCATGTCCGGACCGAATACGCCGGCGATCGTGTAGTGGTCATGCCTGGAATGCCTCA
>JAGQOW010000190.1 GCA_020427155.1 Planctomycetales bacterium
CGTGCCCCCGCCACTACTCGCTACCTCCTGCCGAAAACCGATAGTGGCGGAGGCTCAATTGCCGCGCAGGGGTCAATAATTCTTGGCGATACGACCCTTCTGCTTGTTGAAGGTTGCCCTGATGATAATCTAGCGGCAGGAAGCGTCCCTAGGCGCGCTGCAATCGCTCGTGGTTGTGCCAATCGATAATCCGCTTCATCAACTCGCATCGAAGCTTCCGCGCTGCTAAACTACTGCCCAATTGCAGCTCACCTAGTGGGTACTATCCACATTTCTATCGATGGTCAATGTAATTGCGGCGTCTGCAGTTGCGCCGGCCTAATGCCGCGAGGAGTTTTTTGCCATGTTGCTCAGCCGTATTGTCTTGTATTGCTCGATTGCTTCGGCAGTGTTTGTCGTAGGTATCGTGGAGAGGTGTGCCGCGGGAACAGCAGAGGGAGCAGAGCCGTTGCTCAAGACAATGTCGTTCAACATTCGTTTCGGCACCGCACCCGACGGAGAAAATGCCTGGCCACTTCGTCGGGAACTCGTGTTGGAGACGATCAATGCTTATGCACCCGACATAGTAGGCTTGCAGGAGGCTTTGAAGAGCCAGTTGGATGAGTTGGTCGAAGCAATGCCGCAATTTGGATCGGTGGGTTGCGGTCGCGATGCCGACGGGGGAGGGGAGTACTCAGCGATTCTTTATCGCCGCAAGAGATTCGATGTGGTGAACGTCGGTAACTTCTGGCTTTCCGAAACACCTAGCGAGCCTGGATCGACGAGTTGGGGAAACCAGCTACCGCGAATCTGCACATGGATGCGAGTCTTCGATCATCAGGCTGCCCGACGTTATTACGTGTTCAATACTCATTGGGACCATCAATCGCAGCCTGCTCGCGAGCAGTCAGGCAGAGCTATCGCAGATCGCGTTGCCCAGCGAGAATCGTCGCCAGATCCCGTGATCGTCATGGGAGATTTTAATGCCGGCGAGACCAACCCCGCTCGCCAGCCCTTGCTCGCCATTGGGTTACGCGATGCATTTCGGGTGCTTCATCCCGAGGCGAGTCCTGTGGGGACGTTCAATGGATTCAAGGGGCGATTGGATGGTGAGAAGATTGATACCGTGTTCGTAAGCCAACATTGGAAGGTCTTGGAGGCAACGATTGATCGGACCGAGCGGGAAGGGCGGTACCCTTCGGATCATTTCCCGGTAACGGCTACCTTGACTCTTGAAGTTGCAGAATAGGGACTGCTTCTAGGAAGCCAAATGTGGGTAAACCTCGCTTGGATTCTACCTGCCTCCCCCTCACTAGAGGGGTAGGCGGGCTTTCGAGGCATGACCACTCGTTCACATGTAGGGTCACCTCACGAGTTCTACGATTGAGCGCAAAGAAGGTGGCCCCGATTTGGCCGGTCGTTGCTGAAGTCTGATATTGCCGATTATTCAGCCGGAATGGGCCGGTTTTAGCGCTTCTGACGGCGGCCAACCAAAGAAACTTAATGTGAAAAAAGGTAATCCAGGTTGACAAAGTGATTGACATAAGCCAGGGGCCAAGTAGCTTGTAGGTTAGGAGAGCGCACTGACTGATTGGCGCTATTTAGCTAGGGGATGACTGTTACGATTCCAAGCCTCCTTCCTGCCTGGACTGCCCAGTTTGAGGGCTAGGGTTTCACCTTTTTCTGCACTTTTGGAGTATTCAACGATGAAGAAACTGCTTGGTTTTGTGCCCGCATTGGCATTGGCCGTGATGATGTCAGCTACCGCTTTGGCCGAAGATGGCGCCCTGAGCGGCGCGGCTCTTCAAGAGATGGGTTTGGGCGGCATGCAGGTGATGTCGGACCGAGAAGCAATGGACGTTCGCGGTAAGGGTTTCCTTGGCCCAGGTTCCAACTCGCTGGCCTTTGGCGGTTCGTTTGCTGCCCTTAGCTTCGGCAACATTGCCAATTCTGGCACGATCGACGGCTATCTCGCCGACGGCGATTACATGGCTGGCGGATCCCACCTTTCTGAAGCTGGTTTCAGCATTAGCTTCACCAACGAGTTGGAAGTGAAAGGCGCTCCTGCCACGAAGCAAACCTACACGCTTACCGGCCGTATTTACGCTGGTGGCCAGGCCATGGCGACTTCCCTCTAAGGATAAGCATGGCGGCTCTTTCGAGCCGTGAACAAGAACGAGCGATCTATCGGATCGGCTTTACATGAAGCGTCCTGACGCGCCTGGTGGCGTCGGGACGCTTTTTTTGTTGGCGAATGTTTTGTTGCGGCAGAGACACGATAGGCAGCGGCGAGCGATTTGGGAAGTCGAATAGCGAACAAGGAATGATGAAAATCGAAGGATTCAGCAATCAAGACTAGTGCTTGGCTTGGCCATATGCAGCGTGACGGCACGGCTATGTCTGATCGTAACGATTGGTTTGAATGGAACTTCTGTTTCACTAGTTCGCGTTTGCAAAACGAGCTGAGTTTCCTTAATTGAGCCGGCCAGATTCTGGCACTTCGAGTCGCGATTATTTGCTTTGTGACGGCGATCGTAGCAAATGAACCGCCTGTGACGATTGCTGCGCCTAGCGAGCGAAGAAGTTGTTTCAGGCGACATATTTCTTCGTTGTACCCGTTGGTCGCCCAATTAGCGTGAGAGTTAGAGGACACCTGACGGGCGTCTCAACACATCCCGGGAAGTTGAGTAACCCGTCGCCCCTCTCAAAACCACCGCGACCTGGCTCCCTGCTGGGTCCTCTTTTCGCTTTTCTGTTCTTTTGAGTTTCACCAGGAGTATTGAACGATGACGAAGTTTTTTGCAATCTTGCCGGCCTTGGCATTGGTAGTAGCCCTTTCGAGCAGCGCGTTGGCTGACAACGGCGTCAGCACGATGGCGCTGGAAGAGATGGGTTTGGCAGGAATCGAAGTAATGTCGGATGACGCCGCCATGGCGATCCGCGGTAAAGGCTGGCAGGGCGGGCATCAACCACCCAAGCCGAATAAGGGCGCAGAGAAGCCTTGGTCGCTAGCTTTTGGTGCGTCTTATGCAAACGTCGATGGACACGGCGCCGGCGCTGGCACGATTGACGGCTTTGCTGCCGAAGGCAAATACATGGCCGCTGGCGAGCACTTCTCGGAAGCAGGCAAGACCTTCACCGAGTCGAAGCTGCTGGAAGTCAAGGGGCAACCCGCGACGCTGGAAGTCACGACCAAGTCGATCCGCGTCTTCGCCGGTGGTTTCGCTACGGCCTCGTCGCTCTAAGCATCGGGTCGGTACGAGAGTAGGTAAATGACAAAAGCGTCCTGTCGCCACGTCGGCGACAGGACGCTTTTTCTTTGGGTGCCCAGAATGGGAATTCCGGGGCGGGGGATGGCTACCAAGTAAAACCTGTGCCGACGTGGAAACCGAGCAGGTCCACTCGCATTCCAGGAGCATCGGCGTAAGCAGTTCCCAGCGAAGTAGCGGCGGGATCGCCAAATCCGGCGAAAGAACCAGACGCGGCATGGCCACTGCTGGCATCCCAATACTGATACTCGAAAGCGAGACGGAAGAACGACTTAGCGGGCAGGCATCGCATTGCGAAGTCCCATTGCAAGCCGACTTGGACTTCGCCAATGAACAGGTCGTCGTTGACCGAGGCGATCGCTCCGTCCTTGGAGCCGGCGATTGCAGTGGCGTCGGTATCAATCAAGATGGCCTCGCTCCAGGTTTCGACTTCGTTGTGGTTGCAGCCCCATAGAATGGAAGACCTCAAATTGTAGAACCAGTGTGCACAAGAGTTGCAGAACAACGGTTTGCGTCCGTTGAGTCCGAAAGTAATACCCGTGCCGTGGGCCTGGCGATTTGAGCGAGCGCCGCCGTTGATCAAACCTTCGTCGACTTCGGCCATGGCGATCACCGATTCGTGGTGTTCGATCAGTGCATAACGGGCACCGAAGCTAAACTGGTTCTTGCAGCCGTTGAGGCAGAAGTTGCGGGTAAGTTCGATGTCGGCATAGTAGGCTTCGAAGATGCTGTTGACGTCGTAGCCCTGGTCGAGGGCAGAGATCGGCACCTGGTTGATATCTCGGGCGGCGCCGAAGAAGGGATCGTGATCGTGCTCGCCGGCTCGCATATGGAAGTAGCGGCCCATCACGCCCCAGCACTCGCCCTGAATACCCAACCAGAGTCGCGGAGCAACGTAGAGATCATCCAGATCGCCGCTATCGACGACGGACGAGCCAGGAGCATAATTGTAATAGTGCGAGGGAGTGCCAAAGTTCTCGTAGAGAAAGCTGGAACGATGACCGTTGAAAGTGGGGTTCAGAAAAACGGCTTCTGTGCCTACCACTAAGAGGCGTCGGCGGCAGGGGCGACAAACACCGCAGTCGCACCCCGGTCCGCAGCAGCTGTCACCAGAAAGTACTGGCTGACCCCAATCCACAGAACTGCTGTCGCCAGCGTAAGCCGATTCGGGCGTATTGGCGGGCTGGGGAGTTATCGGCTCAGGTTCTGGCCCAGCTCCGTCTTGCAAAGCGCGAGCTGTGTAGAACATCTCGTCGTTTGCCTGCACCTGGACCACTTGCCGTCGGGTCGGCGCCGCCTCGGCTGTGGGGAGCCGTCGCATCGTTTGGATTCGGGCATTTGTATGCTCGGCAGCAGTGCCGCCGGTCACCTGAACCACGGTCGGCAGCGCTACTTCTTGGTTTTCTTGAATCGCCGCGTTACGGCGAGAGTCTAAGTTGCTGTCCGAGCCCAACCATCGCACCGTGGTGCGTGTGGTGTTAGACGCCACAGGGCTATCGTTGAGGTTGTCGGCAAAGCGATTTGCCGCTTCGACGTCGCTAAAGGCCTGACGTTCGGCACGGTAGCTTTCGCCCCGCACCGTGGTCACGGCAGTGAGAACCGCCATGGCTAAAAAAGTTGTAGCCAACGATACATTGCTTATCTTCATGGTATTGCTACCTCCCCCTACACCGCTCTTACTACCGCCTCGGTAAGAACCGAGTGCTTGAGTTGAGTACGGCAAACTTCAAAATGGAAACGTAAGTTGGGTCTGCTGCTGGGCTCAGCCCGAGAGCAGGATTTGCTCGCAGGCTGAGGAGTGACTCGGTCTCAATAACTGGTGGCGTGTAAAAACCGGTACGTTCAGAAGAACAGGTTCAACTCGCACGTTCGTCACATCTGTCGACTATTGACTAATGCTGAGAACACGATCGACCCATACAACCGTGCGTATCGAAGAAATTGGGTCTCACCCGTACAACCGGTAGAACCGTTAAAGTTCAACATTTGCGATTTGCAGGTGGGAATGCCTTGTTTGGTAGTCAAAAGTGCTGCAGCTAGCATCCCAGGTCCCTCCGCCGAACTGCTGGCAATGCTGGCGGATGGCAGGCGGAATTGGAATATATTTCAAGGCCTTTTAAGAATCTGAGCCTGGCAGGTCGATTATTCGGAGTAATCGGAATAACACGCAAAGTCTGCGCAGTTTCCAAAATACGAATAACTGGTCAACTCAGAAACAAACTAGGTGACGCAACTGCAACGATGGAAGTTGCTGGTGCACTTGGCAGGGCAGACAGCTTGATCTCACGATGAATATTCACTTCACACGCATATCTCAAAGCCGCGAAGCACGAGTTGCCTTCAGGCGGAGCCAATTTGTCTTGGCACTGCTCGGAGTTCTCGTGGCAAGTAGTGGTATGCAAGCGGTGCTGGGAGATTCGGGAGATGCTGGAGCTTTCTATAAACTGCCATTTCGCTGGACCAACCAGGAGGAACCGAATCAAGAGCCTGGCAAAAGGCCGCTCAAACCGGCCGATCCGCGAGCCGCAGCAACGTGGACGGAATCGGAGCAGGCTGAAGAGCCCCGGGGCTGGGGTTGGCTGAGACCTTTCCGAGCACAAGCTGAGCAGCCAGTCCGCTTGCCGCGGCCGGCGAGTGAACCGTCGGGCGTAGCCATGGCAACCGATCAAGAGCAGAGTATCTCTGCCACTGGTACGATCTCCCCAGCGAAGCAAGTAGCTGGCGCTGCACCGACGTTCGAGTGGCCATCGACGCCAGCGGAGACTCCTCCCGAAATCGCTCTGGGACCTGCAAACGCGGATCGTCCAGTTAATCAGTCGAATCCTGTTGCCCAATCAAACCAAAAGCCTCAGGGCTTAAACCCTTTCGGCTGGACGAATGCCAGCGAACCGACCAAAGAGGGAACTGGTGACCGTCAAGCGTCTGCCGTTCGCAAGGCGACACTCGAAGAGACTATTTCAGAAGCCACAGGCGGCCTGTTACCAGGTCGTCAGGGCCTCGCTGAAATAGCTAGCCCTTTCTCCTGGTCGAACCAGCCTAATCCGGTTGCATCGCCGCAACCGTTCGAGCCACCAGTTCAAACTTCGTTTTCCGAATCGGTAAAGCAATCGTTGAGCTGGCAAGATCAGCCGAGCGATTCTGAAAAGGCAAGGCTTTCGGCAAGTCGGCCTCCGGAAGACGCAACGGTCGAAGAACTGA
>JAGQOW010000191.1 GCA_020427155.1 Planctomycetales bacterium
CAGTCATTGTCAAACTCTGCCGGCTCGGCTGACTTTGCAGCCTCTCAGCGAGTTCGCTTGCCTTCGCTGAACTAGATAAGTGAGCGATATCGCTCACTCATGGCCAGTTTCAGTGATGCTTCATAACGGCTCTTATCGATAGTAAGTATCAATAAGTTTCGTGACTCTGTTTCTAAGTTGAGCACGCCCAGCCAAGAAGTCTGGGTAAATCTGGAAAGGACTCCCAGCCAGTGACATTGGCCGACAATACCGCTGCTCGCGTTATGCAATCCTTAGCCAAGGCGCTTGCCGGTGTCATGATCTTGACAGCTTATCCAGACTTTTCGCTCGCAGAAGATCGCAAATACGGCCCCTCGGTAGGTCGACCTCGCGGCACGCTCCTGCAGTGGAGCTACGGCACAAGTTTTTCCGGAGGGCCCGATCTCGAAGAGCCCCTGGTCACCGATCGACCCGATTTTACCGAAGCCAGCTCGACCGTCGGTCTCGGCGTCGCCCAACTGGAAATCGGCTACACCTATGCCTACGACAACGACGGCACTACCGAAACGATCAATCACTCATATGCCGAGCCGCTGCTGCGATTGGGCATCTTGGCCGAATGGCTTGAGTTGCGAGTTGCTCAGAATGTCACGACCGAGCAAGTCGACGGAGTCACCGACAGCGGCGCAAATGACCTTTATCTTGGCTTCAAGATTGCACTCACGCCTCAAGAAGGGTGGCTTCCGGAAATGGCTATTCTTCCCCAGGCCACCGTCCCCACTGGCTCGCGCGCCTTTGGTTCCGACGAGTTCCTGCCGGGATTCAACTGGATCTATGGTTGGGAGGTGAGCGACTTCATTTCGACTGCTGGAAGCACTCAGTTCAATCGTGCCAACGACGAAGCGACTGCTCAGGCTTATACCGAATGGGCCCAATCGTGGACCGTCTCCTACTCGCTCAGCGACCGTTGGGGCGGCTACACCGAGTGGTTCGCCTTCATCCCCCACAGTGCCGACACTGCCGAAACCGAACATTATTTCAATGGCGGCTTCACCTTGCTCCTTAACAACGACATCCAATGGGATATCCGCGCCGGGGTCGGACTCAACGACGAGTCTGAAGACTATTTCGTCGGCACCGGTTTGTCGTTTCGCCTACGCTAGAATCCCCTGCCAGGCTGTTTGCCTCCGTACGCAATGTGGCCGTTTCCAAATTTGTGGACCTTTACCTGCCCTGGCACGTGGCAGTTAGTCTCTAGGTTGGCAGTTCTTCTGTAAAATGTCAGCATTTTCTTGCTTCGCCAACTTTTCCTGGTATAAACCGTGGAAGCCGACAATCGCCCAAACACGACGACAGGCGCAGGCTGTGTCAATTCCATTCAAGCTAAACTAGGAGAGACCGATGACCTTAATCGAAGCGAAAGGCAAGTTGATCAAAAGGAGCAGAGTCCTGGCCTTGGCTACCGTGGCAGGGCTGCTGCTGGTGCTGCTCGTCTCCAGCGAAATGTCCAACGCGCAGGTTACCAAGGGAAAGGAACGACCGCTGACTACCAAGCAATGGATGCAGGCAGTCCACAAAGTTCATTGCGGAGCCATTAAAGAAGGTCTCGAAGCGGGTCCTAGCGACGACGACGCCTGGGCCAAGATCGCGCTCCACGCCGCCATGATGAATGAGAGTAGCTATGTGCTGATGGCCGATGGCCGTTGCCCCGACGGCGATTGGGCAGGCGCTTGCAAACAACTAGGCGAAGGAAGTGCTGGCGTTCTTAGCGCTGTCGAAAACAAGGACGCTGAAGCAGGCCTCGCCGCCTTCGGAGCAATGACGAAATCCTGCGGCGCGTGCCATTCGGTGCACAAGAAGTAAACGCCGGCAGTTCTAGCCGATCGAACCTGCCTCAGACGCGGGCGTACTCACCTACGCCCGCGTTTCTTGTTTGCAGTAGGTTCCGAATCCAAGGACATTGGCCTCAGCCAGACTTCCGCCCCCGAATACCCGGAGATTACCTCTTATCATCTGCAATCATCGAAATCGCTTTTCGCACGATTCATTTTTTGCCCAAGTGCTTCTCCAAGAATTCGAGCATCCGTTCGAAACAGTAGTCGTTGACTACCTGAGCCACATCCATCGTGTGCGGCCAACCCTCGAGCGGATAGTATTCGTGAGCCACTCCAACCTTCTCCAGGGCTTCGTCCAGTAGCTCTGCTTGGCTGATCGGCACGAGTTCGTCGATCGTTCCGTGCAGGATCAAGGTCGGCGCATCATCATCTGTCACATAGTGCAAGGGCGAGCAGCGCTCGTAAAGTTCTGGCGCCTCGTCATACGATTTGCCAAGGTAGCTAGTAACCGTCTCGTGAGTTCGGCCATACGGCGTGGTCACGTCCACTGGCCCGTACAAGTTGACCACTGCTTGCACGCGGCTGCTCATCTCAGCATTCCCACCGGTTCCCTCCAGTTCCTTGTCGTCGGACGAGTACCCAGCCATCATCGCCAGGTGGCCGCCCGCTGAGCCGCCAATCATCGCGATTCGCTCCGGGTCGCCGCCAAACGATTCCGCATTGGCCCGCATCCAGCGCACGGCACACTTGGTGTCTTCAACGGCCGCTGGAAACAACGCGTCTTTCTTGAGCCGATAGGAAACCGTCGCCACTACATAGCCGCGCTCGGCAAACTTGATGCAGTAATAGCGATAGTCGCTGCGATGCCCTTTCGACCAGCCGCCCCCGTGGACAAGCATCAGCACAGGGGTGGGGCCCGTGAGATCCTTAGGCAAGTAAAGATCGAGCTGCAATGGCACGTCTCCGCCCTTACCGTACTCGACACCTTCGCGAAACTCGATCGAGTCGGGTAGCGGTATGTCCCTGTCGACTGTCTTTAGCTGCCCCGTCGCATAAGCCAGATAAAGCAATTCTGTCGATGCGTAACCAGCAGGCGGCTCTTTGCCTACCCCAGGCTTCGCATGCAATGCCACTCGGGCAGTCACCACCACGGCCAGTACCAAAGCCAGCATGCCAATGCCCAGATACTTCAGAACGCGAACAACTAAACGGCGAGGTTGAGGAGTTTGTGCTTCCACGGGATGATGCTCACAAAAAAAGGAAACCGAATCCGTTCCAAAACCTACAGTATCGCCTACGGCCTCCGTCCCCGCCATCCCATAGTCGCACTCACAGCCCGCTGAAAAGTAGGGGAATCGCTGGCCCGGCACGACCTCTGTGCCACGAAAGCACATCAAAACGCTCTCCTCGGCAGCTTTGTCCCGAATAACTTGCGAAGGGGTACGCGGTGCGGTTAGAGTTCTTATTAGCCGACGCTTGGGCGTGGCACAGGACGTTCGAATGCAGGCAGCCAGGGAATCTCCTCACCGATCTCTTCATTGACCGCTACTACGTGACGAAACGGATGGCCCGAAAAAACTCCAAAGATACTGCTCACACCGGCAACAGAAGTCACAAGGCCGCAGACACTTACACCTTGCACCTGATCGCAGGCGCTACCGGCGAATTGCTTAATAAGATGGCGTCCATCGCTACGACGCAGTTTTCGGACGTCGTGTTCGAATTGGTCGCGCATCCCATGAAAGACAATTTGGAAAAACTCAAACTGACGCTCGATAGCCTTAGTGGCGACCGACCAATTGTTATCCACTCGCTGGCCGACGCCAAAGCAAAACAACTGGTTCGCAACTCCTGCGTCGTCCGGCGGATTCCGCACTTCGACGTGACCGGACCGCTGCTGGACTTCCTTGCCGACTGCGTCGGGTCATTGCCTTACAACGATCTGTCGCGCCTGCATCCAGTCGATAGCGCTTATCAAAGACGGATTGAGGCCATGGAGTTCGCGCTGGAACACGACGATGGCCTCGGCTTGCAATCGCTGCAAGAAGCAGACATCGTCATTGTCGGCGTCAGCCGTGTCAGCAAGAGCCCGACCACGCTCTATCTCAGCTCCCGCGGATATCGCGTGGCGAACGTGACGATTTCTCCACAAACTGGGTATCCGGAAGAACTTAAGCACATCGACAAACACAAGGTCGTTGCGCTCACTTCTCAACCCAGGCGGCTGCAAGAAATCCGGACCGAGCGGCTGCGTCGTTCTGGGGTCGAGAGCACCGATTACGACAATCTACAGAGAGTGATTCGCGAGGTAATGGATTCTGAAGCCGAGTACCGTGCGCGAGGGTACGCTATCATCGACGTCACGACGCTCACGATCGAACAAATTGCTGCGCAAATCCTCGACAAGCTGCAGCTTGCGCCCCCCTAGCTCCGCCAACTTGTCTCCCCGTCCGATCGCCAGCGCTCCCCCACTCGGTGCGTGATACTTGGAGGTGATAGAATGCGATTCCCTAGCTCGGCTCCCTGCTTCCGGGGGCGACCCGTGTTGCTATTCTCCTTGCCACTTGCTGCCAGGCTATGCTTCCTGCTCTGCCTGATCTCAAACGTTGCAGTCTCGGAAGAGCTGCTTACCGACATTCAGCGAGAAACTCGCACCGACACCGTCGAGCAGAAGCTCGAGCTGCTCCGGCAGGCTTACGAGGCAGGCAGATTCGATGTGGCCCTCTCTTTGGCCGAGTCGCTCAAAGACACAATTCAGTGCGACAAGCTGCTAAGATTCGATCCCGGACAACCGGCTTTCAACATTGACGAACCAATTCCTGTTAGCGAGTTGCCATCGCCCTGGGCCGCATGGGCCCAAGGTTGGCAATATGTATTTCCGCTTCAGCTGACAGAAACCGCCGCGATGGCCCGTCGCCAAGAACCCGTCGATCTGTCGTTTGCTTTTCCAGATCAATTGGCCATTGATCTGCGTCGCGAAATACGTGTCGCAAGAATCGAACGAGCGAACGGTTTGCTACTAGAGATTCCTTCGCAGGTTTACGATGTCCACCGTGTCGGTCCTAAGCGGTATTGCCGGCTGGTCTTCTTTGCCGATGCAGAGCCCGGCAGCGAAACAGACTACCTGGTGTTCTACGGCAACGCACTCGCCGAGCTGCCGCAGTACAAGACCGACCTTCAAATCCGCGGCGATCGCTACGACCTGGACGTTTCTAACAATCATTTCGTCGCCCAGCTTTCCAGCCAAACGGGCCAACTCGAAAGACTGCGCTATACACGACAGCACAGTCTCGAACTATTCTCCGGAGGCAAAGGGCATGGCGAACCTCCCACGATCGATTGGTCGAACGACTACGTTGATCAAAATCACTACCAAAAACTGAGAATTCGCAACTGGGCGGAGCCTCCCAACTACGAAGTCGTCCAGGGCCCATTGATGGTTCGCATTCGCCGATGGGGATTCCCTCACAGTCCTATGCACCCCGTCTTTACCCCCAGCCGAATGCATATCGATCAGACCTATACGTTCTATGCCGGCAAAGATTACTTCCTCAAAGAGGGAACCATGGAGGCAGTCCAGGATTTCGAGTTCACCACCATGCGCGACGACGAATGGGTCCTCTCCGGGTACTCATTTACTGACAAGCTGTGGATCGACGGCGCAGGCCACCTCCGCGAAGGCGATGTTCCCGCCGATCAGGCTAAATCCATGCGGGGCGTCGGCTTCTACCACCAAGCAAGCCGCGATGCCTTTCTCGCACTCTGGCTTAAACATTCTGCCCAAGGCTACGATGATTTGGCGAGTGCAGCTCCCCCCACGCTACACTACCACCAGCATGGGCAGCTCTGGAGTCGATATCCGCTCGGCGACGGCCCACAGAAGTTTAATCGCGGCACCGTCATCTCCCAAAAAAATGCCTACTCGGTCGCCCCGTTCCCCGAGCAGGACGCCGCCCACCACGTCGAAAACCTCCAGAATCGTCTCCTCCAACCCCTGGCCGTCGCCGCAGGCGCTATCGCTCCAGGCACCAATCCTACCGCCACCGGAAGGCTTGCACGCGATGGCGAAACACCTGCTTCGGGGCCGCTAAAAACCGCCATCTGGGATGCACTGCGAGAGATCCGAGATGAGCAACTCTATCGAATCGACGCCAACCTTGTCGACTTGGGGCTCGTTTACGACCTGCGAGTCCATGACGGTGTCGCCGAGATATTGATGACCATGCCGCACCGTGGACGCCCCGTCTATCAGTATTTCGTAACGCAAGGAGGAGGAAGAAACACTGAAGGAATCCGTGAACGCTTGCTTCAAATCGAGGGGATTGAGCAAGTCATCGTGAACTTTACCTGGCATCCAGCCTGGACGCCCGACCTTTTGACCAACGCCGGTCGCCGCTCCCTGGGATTGCCCGTAGGGCCCTAAGTTACCTGCCTGCCAAGGAGTCGCGTCATCGACTGGGGAGTACAAACTTTGAAATACCTGACGCCGCTACTGCTTGCGTTCATCGCGCTTGCTGGCGCCTTGCAACGGCAAGCCGCCGGTCAAACACCAGAACTCACTCCCTGCGAACCCCTGGTGCGAGTCCTCG
>JAGQOW010000192.1 GCA_020427155.1 Planctomycetales bacterium
TGCATGAGGAAGGCTCGTTCGTGGCAGCTGCGGCCCGGTGCGCAAATACGCAGCCAACGCTCTCAGACGCCATTGCGCAGCTCGAGACGGAGCTCGGCCACAAGATCTTCAATCGCACGACGCGCTCGGTGCAGCTGACGCCCTTCGGCGAGACGTTGCTTCCGGTCATCAGGGAGATCTTGCTGGGCGTTGCGCGGATTGGCGAACTGGCGGAACGGCACGGCAGAGGCGCGACCGGCACCATCAAGATCGGCTTCTCGCCCGTCGTGGGAATTGAGCAGACGACACGCATCCTGCAACGGTTCACCAGACAACATCCCGAAGTCGCAATCATCTATCGGGAGGAGAATCTCGATGATCTTTGCAAGCTGCTGCGTAATCAGCTGCTGGATCTCGTTCTCGCACCGGTCGATTTGAGGTCGCCGGATCTGACGGATTGCGTCTACACGCTGATTCAGAGGGACCCGCTCCTGTTCGTTCCCAAACATTCCAATAACGGGACGTGGCATGACCGGACCGAGATCGAGCTTTGCGATCTGGCATGTGAGGAGTTCGTGCTTGTTCCGGATGCATGTGGCCTGACACGCGTCACCAAGCGCCACTTCAACGATGAGAATCTCACGCTCCACAGGTATCCGGGCGAGGCAAGCAGCTACCGTGTGGTTGGCGAGTGGGCGGCGCTAGGATTGGGGTCCGGCATCCTTCCGGTATCCAAGGTCAAGGCCGACTTGCAAGGCCGAACCGCAATTCCGATCGTCAGTCACGCACACCCCGTGACGATCGACTACTATGCTTTCGGAAAACCGAACACGGTAACACGGGAGCTGTTCGCCGAACTCTGGCAGAGCCTTATCGAAGCGCACCCAGAAGCCCCGGTGTAGTTCCAGCTCCCCATCGCGTGTAGCCAAGCGAGCAGCCAACGCAAGTATGTCTGACAGCGGATCGTCGATGAGATTCTTAGGCGCAAACGCCTCACGCCCGCACAGCCGCATCGGTCAATTGACTTTGGGCAACCCCGCCAGCCTATCGGAATGCATAATCGCCGGTATTGATTTCAGATTTTCCAAGGCTTCAATGGCGTGCTGACGATAGTCTTAGATATTGCAGTCCCTGCCGGGCTCTTCGTATTGATGCTGGTTGCCGGCACAGAGATCAGGACAAGCGATCTTTCGAACACACTCCAGCAGCCGCAACCGTTGGTTCTCGGAACTATCGGCCAGCTTGTACTGCTGCCTTTTGCCGGCCTGCTCATCGCACATACGGCCGTCCCCTCGCCAATCCTCGCCACTTGTCTACTGCTGCTTGCCGTTTCACCAGGCGGCGGCATTTCGAATTATTACTGCTACCTTGGGCGTCTCAACGTGTTTCTCTCAGCCGCCATCACGTTCGTCGGTACGCTCGTTTCATTTCTCACGATACCAAGCTTCATGTGGATCTTCCCGTCACTCGAAGGGCATGCATCTGCATTTGCAGCCCTCCCTGTAGGTCTCATCGTGAAGCAGCTACTGATCTTGATGGTCATGCCGATGATGATAGGCGTGGCGGTGAAACATAGGTTTCCATTAGCAATCGAGGCCTATGGCACACACCTCCGAAGCGCATCGAACCTAGCAATCGCCGTGATCCTTGCACTGGCCGTCTGGTCTGCCCACGCGAGTATTCTCGCGCATTTCAACGAAATCCTGCTGATCGCCGCGTCGTTCCTATTTGCCGCCGTCATGATCGGCTGGCTACTCGGCCGAAGCCTCAGCCCAGACTCTCAATCGGTCTTGATTATCGAATCGGGAACGCGAAACGTGGCCGTCGCTTTGCTCCTCGGTAGCGAGGTTCTAACGACAGAGAGCCTACCGATCCACGCGGGCTTCCTGTCCGTATACTTCATCTTCGAAGTCGTCTTCATGATGCTTTTTGCACGCAGACATGCCCTACGCAGCAGCCCGCTCCAAACATAGTCCAACTTTGGCAGTGAATTTCTCGGAGGTTGTCATGCTCGATACTCGGGCCATCAGTCGACATTGGTAATTTTCGAGCTTACGTCTCTCCAGCGCCGTCAGTCTCGGCCACGATTTGTAGTCCGTCTAAAATCGTTTTAGGCAAGAACAGGGACGATCCGAACGCTCGATGCGGACGGAGGGGGACTGTAACGGCGCATCTTCCGACCCGGTGACGGGCAACGTGCGCAGCACCATCATGACCTAGCCATTTTGGCGCGTCCAATATCATCCCCACGTCGCAAAATGATAGGTTTCTGCACTTGGCGTTTGCCGCATTCAATGACAGAATAACCCAGTACCAATTGAAAATCTGGACTCGGAAAAATGAAATACTCTCTTCCTTTACCTGCGCTCCTTTGCGCAACAATGATGACTATCAGCAGTGCTGCTTTCGCTGAGAGCGAGATTGCCAAGAAGGCCATTGCCAAAGCTGATGCCATGGTCGACACGGTCATGGACGCATGCGATACAGACCTCAAGAAATATTGCAGTCAGGTCACCCCTGGCGAGGGGCGGCTGGTGCTTTGCATGATGGCGCACGAGGACAAAATCAGCGATCAGTGTTTCGGCGCGATGTTCGATGCCGCTGACGGGATCGAGTTTTTTGTCAGCGACCTGAAACGTGCCGCGGACGTGTGTGAATCAGACATCGAAAAACTTTGCGACAAGGTCGAGCCGGGCAAGGGACAAATTGCGCAATGTCTCGTCGACAACAAGGCGAAGGTATCTCCCGACTGCGGCGCAGAACTGGCCGACATCGAAGCGCGCCTCAAACATTAGGCACAGTTGAAAGGGCTCGTGTCGCAAAACGGAAGAAAGATTGCCGTTAGCGGAGATCTCGGCCCTGCATCGCCAGGATTGCGCCGACCGGCGTGCGGGGGACAAGGAGATAAATCTCTAACGCTGGCACATTCCATAAGCCACATCCCCTCGCCCCGACAAATGACAAGGCTCGGGCGGCGAGAAGCCCGGATTGTCCGCTCGCAACTCATCACGACCATCGAATGCGTGCGTCATCTCGGGCATCAGATTTGAATTGTCAAAAATTTTACAATTCTAAATGGGGATCAAACACTGATTTTCACAGTCAGCGCAACCAATTGACCAAATCAAATCGCACGTTTCGAGCCCGACAAAGCCCGAACGTTGACATTGGATGATGGCAAACCCGTTGCCTCAGGGGCACTCGCCCCCAAAAACCTTTGCAGCGACATTGGAATGCCTCACGCGGCAGAAGATTGCCGTCTAAAATGCACCGATTGGAATCGGACCTAGAATTACTGCTCAAGCGTCCCGAGTTCGCGCGTCCCGGACGCCTGAATCCTCACCTGAGGTCAATAAATGATCAGAAACATATCCAATTGCGCAGTCTGGCTCGCGGGAGCTTTGATGTGGCAAGCCGCCGCCACTGCCCCGGTCGCAGCCGCTGATTTAGGTGGCGGACCCGCAGACCGCATCGTTGAGGACGCACCTCCGCCCGCCCGTGGTTGGTCGCTTGATTTCTCCGTGAACGGTTGGCTGCCCTGGATGAAGGGGGACGCCGTTGTTCCGGGCGCTGTGCAGGATGTTGCTGTCAATCTTGACGTGGCGCCCACGGATGTTCTCGGATCTCTGGATTGGTCCAAGTTGCCAGTCTGGATGAGCTACGTCGAGCTTCGCAACGGTCGCTTTGCGGTCTTCAATGATATTGTCTATGCAGCGCTTTCGGATTCGGCTGGTTTCGAAGGCAGGTTCCTGAAGGGCCGTATCAACGCCGACGTTGAACTTGCCATCGTTGAGCTTGGAGCAAGCTATGCGATTTGGCAGTCCGGTGGAGCGGGAGCAAGCGCGACATCCGCAATCGATATTTTGGCGGGCGGCCGGTACTGGTATCAGAGCCTCGCGCTAGACTTGGCGGTTGGCAACATCAACGTGGCCCGATCGGGTTCTATCGATTGGGTCGATCCATTCATCGGCCTCCAGTTGCGACAGACGGTTGCACCCGGACAATCACTCCTGGTGCGAGGCGACATTGGCGGATTTGGTGCCGGCAGCGATTTCACATGGCAGGCCATCGCCAAATATAACTTAGAGCTGCGTCGTATCGGGTCCACGACGATCGACGCTTTCATTGGCTATCGCGCCCTGTCTGCGGACTATACCGAAGGCGGGTTCCAATACGATGCGATCATGCATGGGCCGATGATGGGAATCACGTCCAAGTTCTGATCCACGCGAAACAGATCGGCGCGCGAGCACGCGCCCGAGGAGTTGGGTTGTTGCGAGACCGCCCAGTCTGCAGGGCGGTCCGAATGGGCACAAGCCGAACGGTTGCGATCAACGCATGACCCGCCAGTCCCGCGTATCTTGCCGATTTTGGAAATCGACAAACGTGCGGATCAACATAGCGGGCCCCTGCCATGGCCAATACTCATTGGCCAAATCCAGACGTGACCTTGCAGGCGCACTCTAGTTCAGCTTCAAGGTCAGACCCGCAATACCAACCGCAAGATTGATGCCCGTCTGCCCCTGCACACTCAGAGGCTGCAGAACGACGGAGTCTTTGGATCCACCGATCAGCGTATTCGCTCCTGCACCAATACCTATGGATGCATCTGCAGAAAGCCCTCCATACTTGCCCGCCAGCGCCTCTCCGGGAAGTTCCGTGGTCGATCCCAGAACTGTCCAGACCATGACGCTTGGGCCCTTGATCCCGATATCGAGACCCAACTTCGTAATAGTCGCCGTGTACGCGTGCTTGGGATTCTTCTTGCCGGCTGGATTGTAGGAACAGGCCAGAGTCTGTTTCGATCCGAGGATCAAACCGACCGTACCCTTGCCTTTGCACGTCAGGGTTCCGGCCACCACCTTGTTACTCTGTGCCATTAAGGATGTTGGAGACAGGGCGACCAGCGCCGCGCAAATCCCGGCGCCCAGCCAACACCTGACCACATCAATCGATGTTTGCATTTTCATCATCATACTCCCTACCCTATGCGGAATGAGCAGTGCCCTGCTCTTGTGTTACGTCATCGGTGCCAAATACGAGCGACCTCGGTTGAATTTCGTGTCGAGTGCCTTCAATAGCGAAGCATCACGACCATAGATGTCTTTGTGGAAGTGCACTCCATCGTCGAATGACGGGTCGACTGTCCAATACAGCAATAACACGGGCAGCGGCTTCGGCAGCGCTATGCTTCGCATTTTCCCGGTTGAAACGATAGCATCAATCCGGAAATGGTCCCAACCCAGACGGTCCTGCAGTATCAGCTCGGCAAGTTTCAGCATGTCCAGCAGCCTGACATGTTGACGACCGAAATGCCATCCAATGCAGACTCGTTGGGATGCCACTTCCGGCAGGTGAAGCCGCGGCCGCCCGACTTCTGCTTGTGGGATTCCGCTGCCGGCCGGTAGGGTCGCGAAGGCGCGAATATCCTTGCAATATGTCCTGCTCCGCCTTCATCGATGTACACTGAGGCATGACCGAAGACCAAAGACGCTACGCCCCCGCAACGGCACGCAATCGAGAACCGATCCTGGCTGTCCTGCAATGCCATCTGCCATCACAAGGGCTGGTGTTGGAGATCGCCAGCGGAACCGGCGAGCATGCCACGTACTTCGCTCAGTCCTTCGGGCCGGGCCTGGTTTTCCAGCCGACCGATCCCGATCCAGCCGCCAGGACCAGCATCGACGCGTGGACGGCGGCACTTGGCTTGACGAACGTGCGCCCCGCCTTCGAACTCGATGCAACTTGCGAAGCTTGGCCAGTCACCGCCGCCGACGCGGTGCTCGCCATCAACATGGTGCACATCTCACCTTGGGCGGCGACTGAGGGGCTCGTGCGCGGGGCCGCCCGGATACTGCCTGCAGGTGGTCTGCTCTATATCTATGGACCTTATCGTTTCGGAGGGCGCCACACAGCGCCGAGCAACGAGGCCTTCGATGCCGATCTGCGAAGCCGAAATCCTGAATGGGGTGTTCGCGATGTCGAGGCCGTGGCGGAGTTGGCGAGGGCCAACGGCTTCTGCAAACCGATCATCGAGCAGATGCCGGCGAACAATCTGTCTCTGGTGTTTCGACGTCTTCCGTACGAGGGCACATTCCAACCGTGACAATCCCCTCCCATATCAACCCGCATCTCTTCCTCAACGAGGCCCTCACGGAGACAGGCCTTGTGGGCAGCCGGCTGTGTTTCGCTGCGATGACAACTCTTCGCCACATGGGCGAGCAGGGCGGAATAGGGCTGACCAAGTCGGGCGCGGTCAATTGCAAGTTCGTCACATGGACCGTCGATCAGTTCAATTGGCCGGGCTACACGACTGAAGAGCTCTATACCGTGCTCAACGAAGACGACTTCCCGCCGCTCTGCTACCTGCACGAGCCCTTTGCGCTGTGCA
>JAGQOW010000193.1 GCA_020427155.1 Planctomycetales bacterium
CCGCGTCGCACAAAATGGTGGCGTGCTCGATCACATTGGCCAATTCGCGCACATTTCCGGGCCACACGTGCCCAGTAAGGGCCGCGAGCGCATCATCGGCGATCAGGGCCTCTTCGCCGTGGCGGTGGCGAGCAAGCAGGTGCCGCGCCAGCGAGGCGACGTCTTCGGCGCGCTCGCGGAGCGGAGGGATACAGATTTCAAAAGTATTGATGCGGTACATCAGGTCTTCGCGGAATTCTTCTTCGGCAACCATGGCCGGGAGATCGCGATGGGTCGCACAGACCACGCGCACGTCGACCGTAGTCGACTTGTTTTCGCCGACGCGGCGGATTTCGCCGCTTTCGAGCACGCGTAGTAATTTGGCCTGCATGGCTTTGGGTAGTTCGCCTATTTCGTCGAGAAAGAGCGTCCCGCCGTGAGCCACTTCGAACAGTCCGACACGATGGTCGTCGGCGCCGGTGAAGGCTCCCTTGCGATGGCCGAAGAGTTCGCTCTCGATCAAGGTTTCTGGCAGAGCGCCGCAATTAATCGCAACAAACGGATTGTCGGCACGTGTGCTCTGATTGTGCAGCGCGCGGGCGACGAGTTCCTTGCCGGTACCGGTTTCGCCCAGGATCAGCACCGTCGATTGAGTCGGCGCCACTTTCTCGATCAGCAAGCGGACTTTCTGCATGGCGGGGGACTTGCCGATCAGCTGGGGAGAGCCTTCCAGGTGGAGCACTCGGTGTTGCAGGGCTCGGTACTTTTGTGTGAGCTGTCTTTTTTCGGCGACTCGCTTGAGCAAGGATTGGATTTCGATCAGCTTGCAAGGCTTGGTCAGGTAGTCGAACGCTCCGTGGCGTAAGGCGGCGATGGCGGTGTCCATCGACGACTTGCCGGTGAGAACTACCGCCTCGGTGTCGGGCGAAATGTCCTTGCAATGGGCGATGACGCCAATGCCGTCCTTGCCGGGCATGTCGAGATCGACCAGGATGCAGTCGTAGGTATTCTTTTCCAAGGCGGCGACGGCGGTAAGGCCGTCGGGACAAACGGTTACCGTGTGGCCGAGTCGCGGCAGCTCGAGCTTCATCAGTTCTTGGAGCGACCGTTCGTCGTCGGCAAATAACAGGGTCAATCCTTGACCATTAGGCTGCTTGGTAGCGATGGTGTTTCTCCTTCGACGTTTGAGTCATTGGCAGCGATACGACAAAGCGCGTGCCGCGGCCAATTCCTTCGCTGGTGGCTTCAATTTGTCCGTCGTGTTCCTGGACGATGCGGTAGGTGATCGAGAGTCCCAGCCCGGTGCCTTGGCCGTTGCGTCGGCGCGTGAAGAAGGGCTCGAACAGATGTTTGCGTACTTCGTCGGTCATCCCGCAGCCATCGTCTTCGATGACCAGGAGTGCGCGCGACCCGTGACGATCGACCGAGACTCGCACGGTACCGCCGGGGTCGAGACTTTCGAGACCGTTGGTAATGAGGTTGAGGGCGACCTGTTTGAACTCCTGGGCGTTGATCTGCACGATCACCGGTTCGCCGTCGATCAATTCCAGGTTTTTATCCTGGAATTTTCCGAGGTGCTGCACCATTTCGATAACGCCTGCGACCAACTCGCGGAGATCAGTGCTATGGCGCTGCGAGTCGCCCATACGGGCAAAATCGAGCAGTTTTTCGGTGATTTGTTTGCAGCGAAACGCTTCGCGCTGAATCATTTGCAGATAGTCGTGCGCGATTTTCACTTCTTCGGCTTGCGATTCGTCGAGGTGATCCAGAAGTTCATTGAGTCGCCCTTCGAGCGATTCGCTGCACAGGGCGATCGATGCGAGGGGGTTGTTGATTTCGTGAGAGACGCCTGCAGCCAGGAATCCCACGCTGGCAAGCTGTTCGCTTCGAACGACCTGACTCGTCCGCTCGCGCACCTGGCGATCGAGATCGTCTCGGGTTTGCTGGAACTGGGCGGTCATCTCGTTCATTGCTTCGGCAAGCTCGCCCATCTCGTCGTGCGTTTCGAGTCGAATCCGGTGGCTGTATTTACCTTGAGCCACTTCGCGGGAGCCCTTGACCAGGATTTCCAACGGGTTGGCAAACCATTTGAAGAACATGCGGATCGATGTGACGAGCAAGACCAGGGCCACGACGGCACAGATCCAGGCGCTGATGATGGCGGTGCGATAGTGAGCGCGAACGTTGATTGCCAGATCCTGCAAGCGTCGATGCAGATGGCTCGGCAAATCGGCGACGAGGATCCGCAGTGCTTCGACTTCGGCGCGGAGCTTGCCGATGCGCGAGGGATCGAGCAACCAATCTTCCTGGAGCTTGGAGTTGAGGTTTCCTCCACCGATCGATGCGAGCACTTCGTCGATCCTGGCTAGTGTCTGTCTTTCGTGCGAATCGTCGCCGAGACGAGGGTCGCCGTCAGAGCTGTTGAGATCCAGCTGCCGGCGATAACGATCGATGGCCTCGACAAGATCGTCGAATTGGTCGCGATATTGTTCTCGCAACCATTGGGCGTCCCAGGGGTAACATTCGGCCGAACCTCTGCATTGATCGTCTGAACCGAGGCGTTGATCGGCTGAAAATGAATTCGCGTATCCGGGCAGTTCGATTCGTTCATTGGCCTGGCTGAGGATAACTCGCAACTCGCTCACGTGTTGGCGAATATGGCTTGCCAACGGCAATTCGGCGGAGCGTGCACTGAGGCTCTTCACCAATCCTCGGTAGGCATAGATGCCGTAGTACGCACTGCTGAACAGCACGAGCACGGTCACCAACAGGAGCCCCAAGCCGAGTTTGAGCTTGGTACGGATAGGCCAATGGGATAGCACCAACGACCTCCTTGTCGTGGGCGAAGGCAACGCTCTTTGGGGAAGAGGCTTCCTCATGAAGCCTCACGGGCCGGGGAGTGTACCCTTGGAATTGTAAATGTGACAATAACAGAATCAGGTGCTAGCGATCTCAGGCAACTGCACACCCAGTTACAGGATCAGACACGGCCCGAAAACAAGCAGGCGCGGCGCACAACTCGGACTCCGCCGCTCGTAACATGCTAGAAGCGGACAACACGTCGCATCAACCAGATGCCCCAGACTGCTAGCACGAGATTGCCGAGCCAGACAGCTTGAGGAGGGAAGACGCCACTTTTGGCCTGGTCGACGCAGCCGACCAATAGGGGGTAATAGACAAGCAGAATCGGCAAGAAGCAGGCAAAGAAGCTGCCCCAGAATTCGCCATGCCGTCGCCTGACGGCCATCGGTGCGCCAATCAAAACGAAACATAGGCAGCTAAAGCCGTTCGACCAACGCCGATGGGGTTCGGTTTTGAGCCGCTGCAGGTTGTATTGAGCGCTGGAGACGTTGCTCGTTTTCTGTTGCCAGAGCCGTTGCGAGAGTTCGAATGTTCGCCCAGTCATCAAGGCAAAGGCGGCATCGGCGGCCATTTCTTGCTTTAACTGATCGATCTGCTCGGTTTGCTCTGACTTGGCGGGGCCAATTTCGCGGAGAGAAAGGCTGGAGGGGCTGCGCGAGTTGCCAACCTGGCCGTTGAAATCGGCCAACGAAATCGGAAGTTCCCAGAGGCCCGGATGGTATCCCGAACCCTTGCCGCCCAAATCGACGTCGGCATTGGTGAGAGTTAGCAGCACGCTGTTTTCTGTTTTGTTTGCGCTCAACTCGGCGTAGTCTGCGGTGATGGTCCACGGGTCTCTGTCTTTGGAAGGAAAGAACAGAAAAGTAGGCTGAACAAGTTGCTTTCCTTCGAGGTGTTTCACCGTGACTTTGAGCTTGTCGTTGCTAAAAGAACGCGTAGTGCGCAGCCGCCCGTAGACGATTTCTTCTAGCGACTCGAGAATCACTTGTTGCACGCCGCCACGCCCCCAAGAGACAGCTACGTCGTTGAGCACAACCGCGCCGAAGCTGACCAACCCTGCCAAGATCAGGGTGGGCCAAATCAACACCATCGGCGAGATGCCGAGCGACTTGATCGCGACGATTTCGTTCGCTGCAGCAACGCGGCCATAGACGCTGGTAGTCGCCAGCAACATGGCCCCTGGCACAGCGAATTGCATGGCTTGGGGCAGCATGTAAGGCATGAGCCTCAGGATTGGCAGCATGCCGAGGCCCTCTTCGACTGCCTCTTTGCCGATCAGCACCAGAAACATGAATGCCGTCATGCTGATCAGCGTAAAGCTGAAGACCTTCAAGAGGTCGAACACGATGTAGCGAGACAGAATGCGCAAAGCTGGCCGTGCGAATAAGGGTGCGGGAAGCGGCCCAAGCGTAATGGCTCTTGCGTAAAGTCTCAAGCCTAACTGCGAAGAGGGGAGTGAAAGTCAGTGGTCAGGCTTCAGAGGTCGGAGACCTGGAAAGAGGTTGAGACCACGAACTTGATTCCTGCCGCTGAAACCCGACCTCCTAGAATCTGCCGACGCTAGCACTTTGATACTGCGTGGCCATTCAGGCTAGATCGACATTTGAATCGCTTGGCCTCTCGGCAGTCGAGAGCCGTAGAGATTCCATCAGTCGATGGACCGCTTGGCAGAAAGCAGCAACTGCGGCCTGGTAGTCGCCCCGCGAGATAGCTTCGTGCGCTTCATGGCGTTTCTCATGAATCGATTGCCAGTCGAAAGACCAATCGCGTTGGCCTTCCAGGTCTTCCAATTGCCGGACAATGTCGCCCAGGGTGGAAATATTCAGGGCCGAAGGCGCACAATCGTGGCACCGATAGGGTGCTTTGCCACGTTGTCCGCGAAGATTGTAGGCCGATTCACAGGGCCGACAGCGGGAATTCTTGAGCATCCACGAAACCACGCCCACGCCTATGCCGGCCCCCGCAGAGAGCGTCGCCAACAAGGGGTTGCCAATAGCTACTGCAGCAACTGCGACTAGTGCCGAGAACGCCATAGCGATCCAGCCCAAAGGATGAATCGAAGGGCGTTTGACCGCGGCAGAAGTTTCGGCTGCTTTGGAAGACTTTTGCTCGACCGGCTCGCCCAACTCACTGGCATTGGCAATTTCGACGATCACGGCGGTGATGTTATCGGGCCCGCCCAAGAGATTCGCCAGGTCGACGAGCGATTGAGGGACCTCGGCTGCGGGCAATGACGAGAGCACCATTCCTATCAGTTCGGGATTGAGCGGCCCGGTCAAGCCGTCGCTGCAGAGCAGAAACCGATCGCCCGATCGCAAAGCAAAAGGCCCTTCGATATCGACAGCCACGGTAGGGTGGGGACCGAGGGAACGGGTGATTACGTTCTTCGGCACGTAGGCCGGGATGTCTTCCTCGGCAGCATGGCTCGCGGCGGCCATCTCCCAAACGAGGCTATGATCGAAAGTGAGCTGTTCGAAGCGGTTGTCTCGCAAGCGATAGACGCGACTATCGCCAACATGAGCCACCAAGGCTCCCTGAGGCAGCAACAGCAAGCAACTGCAGGTAGTGCCCATCCCCTGAAAATCGACGCTGTTCTGCCCCTTGGTGTGAATCGTGTTGTTTGCTTCGCGGACTGCCTCGTCGATCGCTTCGCTGGGCGAGCGGTCCGTTCGTTTGAAGTAGCTGTGCGAGATGGTATCGGTCGCAAGCTTGCTGGCCAACTCTCCCGCCGCGTGGGCACCCATTCCGTCGGCGACGACAAACAGGTGGCCATGACTGGCCCAGCGGGCTGGCGATTCCGACAAGTTGATCGCCATCGAGTCTTGATTGCTCGTGCGTCGCATGCCGACATCGCTCGTGGCAGCGCACCGCAAGCCGCCGGTCGACTGTTCCAACTTTCTGGTAGGGGAAGTCATTCGCGGGCGGGCAGCAGAATCAAGGGGAGCAAAAAAGGCGGGGCAGGCGGAAGGGCGGCACTAGCTAGCTATTTTAGCTGCGACAGCAGTCATTCGATAGGCTTATCGTTCGGACGGAACCAAGCTAGCATAACTCGGCATGGCCGCCGATTGGCAGGCTTACTATACTCTCGCCGCTTTTCGATGAAACGGGCTGCTGCCGACAGTCGGCCCGGCCGAAACTTTTCTGCAATTGCAAGCTTCAGATGAGTAGTAGCCCCCCACCGAACGTAGTTTCGTTGCGAACGCTTGTCTGCCTGGCGATCGGCATCTCGATCCTGCTGCCGGGCTGTGTGCGGCGCCGGCTGATGGTCCGCAGCAATCCGCCGGGAGCGATGGTCTATGTCGACAATCAACCGGTGGGGACGACTCCCTGTGCAACCGACTTTGTGTATTACGGGACGCGCGAGATTCGGCTGGTGAAGGCGGGGTACGAGACGCTCACAGTCAACCAACCGATCCCTGCGCCGTGGTACGAGATTCCACCTTTGGATTTCGTGAGTGAAAACGTTGTACCGCGCAAGATTCAGGATTATCGCACCGTATCGTTCAATATGGTGCCGCAAGTGATTATT
>JAGQOW010000194.1 GCA_020427155.1 Planctomycetales bacterium
CTGTTTCCCAGTTTAACTACCAAGATCCGTCAACGCTTCGGACAGTTTTTTGAGCCTCCGCCAGTTACTCGGCTGCAACTAGAACGGTATCAAGATCCTGCCGGTCCAGAAAACGGCCATTTGGGTTTCCGGGTTGATGAAATGGCTGCAATCGTGCTGCGTTTGCTGCAGGATATCGGACTGGCAGACTCGGCCAAGTTCTCTCGCCTGGTGCTAATTTGTGGCCATGGCTCCTCTAGCCTGAACAATCCTCATGAATCGGCTTACTGCTGTGGAGCGTGTGCAGGCAAACGCGGCGGTCCAAACGCCAGAGCCTTTGCGCAGTTGGCCAACGACTGGCGAGTCCGCGCAAAGGTTGGGAAACTGGGGATTGCTATTCCAAGTGATACGGTATTCGTAGGGGCGTATCACAATACTTGCGACGATTCGGTCGTGTTTTACGATCTCGACCAGATGCCGGCATCGCACCGCGATGACTTTGAGCTGGCGCGCGAGGCGATTGATGAAGCTCGTCGTCGAAATGCCCACGAGCGTTGCCGGCGATTCAGTTCTGTGCCTCTCGATGTTTCCCAGGAAGAGGCCCTGCGACGCGTCGAAGCCCGCGCTCAAGATATCTCGCAGCCACGTCCCGAATACAATCACGCTACCAACGCACTGTGCGTCGTAGGTCGACGTGCTTGGACCAGAGGCCTCTTTCTTGATCGACGAGCGTTCTTGACTTCCTATGATCCTGCGCAGGACGACCTCGATCAGTCGATTCTGTTGCGCATTCTCTCTGCGGCAATCCCGGTTTGTGCAGGGATCAGTCTCGAATACTATTTTTCGTGCGTTGACCATACCGTGTACGGTTCAGGCTCGAAGCTGCCTCACAACATCGCTTCCATGCTTGGGGTGATGGAAGGGACGTCCAGCGACTTGCGGACCGGTCTCTACCAACAGATGGTTGAGATTCATGAGCCGCTGCGTATCACATTTGTCATCGAATCGACGCCTGCCGCGATGCTCTCCATTATGGAGAGAAACGAAGCCATCGGTCTCCTTTGTCGCAATAGCTGGGTGCACCTGGCAGTGATTGACCCTGCCACTTCAGCAATTGAAGTATTCCATGACGGATCGTTTCATCCCTACAAAATCGCTGAGTCGAGGCTCTCTCAGGCAGCCAACTCGCTCGAGTGTTATGAGGGATCACGCGACCACCTCCCTTTTTCCTCGATTGCTGAACAGAAGGTGGCCAAATGAACCTCGAATCCGTTTCCCATTTCCTGGGACTCGTTGTTGTGGCCAGCCCGGTAGCCCTGCTCACAGTGCTTGGGTTGCCAATGTTGCTTGGATTTGTCCTTAAGGAGTCAATTCAAACGACGTGTACCAAGGTTGCAGTCCTGTTCGGACTGTTTGCTGCAATCTCGATTCTAGCCCTGATGCTTACCACGGGCCTGCGATACGTGCCTATCGAATTGGGCAACTGGGTTTCCATCGAGGCCGAGCACTTTCACTTTCATCTGAAATTTGTTTTCGACCGGCTCTCGGTTCCGTTTACGATTCTTTCATTCGTGTTGTGCGGCACCGTGGGCGCTTTTGCATCGGTGTATCTGCATCGCGAACGAGGTTTCAGCCGGTTCTTTCTGCTGTACGCTTTCTTTCTGCTGGGAATGATCGTTTCGTCACTGGCAGGTACGATCGAAACGCTTTTCTTCGGATGGGAACTGGTCGGACTCTCCTCCGCGCTGTTGGTTGCCTATTTTCATGATCGGCCCGGTCCCGTTCGCAATGGGCATCGTGTGTGGACGGTATATCGAGTTGCCGATGCCGCCTTCCTGGTCGCTGCGCTCGCTATGCACCATCTGACCGGGGAGGGCGACTTTGCCGTACTGATGGGCTCTGGCCCCTGGCCTGAAGGGACAACGGCAATTGGCCCTGGAGCCGCACTTGCCGTCGGCTTGCTGCTCCTCGTCGCCGCTGCTGGAAAATCTGGCATGGTCCCCTTCTCAGGCTGGTTGCCTCGGGCAATGGAGGGGCCCACACCCTCGAGTGCAATCTTCTACGGTGCGCTGTCCGTTCATTTGGGAACGTTCCTACTGCTGCGTGTCAGCCCGCTCTTGGACGAATCCCTCTTCCTAAAAATCGCAGTGATCGCGCTAGGCGCTGTTTCTGCGGTTTTTGGAGCTACCGTCTCGCGTGTGCAAAGCGACGTCAAGAATGCATTGGCGTTCGCTTCACTCACCCAAGTAGGCATCATTACCGTAGAGATTGGTTTGGGTCTGCACTATGTTGCCCTAGTGCATATGATCGGGCACGCCTGCTTGCGCACCCTGCAACTCTTGCGAGCCCCATCGGCCCTGAAAGATCTCCAGTTGCTGGAGGATGCGGTTGGCACTCACCTAACGGGAGATGAAGCCCAGCCAACCCGTTCTGCGTCCCCTCTTCGGCTCTGGCTCTATCGATTTGCATTAGAACGCGGCTCGTTAGATGCCTTGCTCGATGAGTGGATCGTCCGTCCCTTCCTGCTTGTATTTCGAGTTTTCGATCGTTGGGAACGGCGGTGGACCGATTGGCTCACAGGCAGTTCGTCTCGCGAATCGGATCGCCTTGCTCCCTATAGCGACCGCCTGGAGGATGTCACCTGATGTTGGAGATGCATCTTCCCTGGCTTGAACTCACGGTGCTGCTTCCGCTATTGGCTGCAATCCCTGTGGCCAAAATGCGCGATCGCGAACGTGCGAAGGTAGTCAGTATCGCAGTGTGCGTGGCAGTGCTCATAGCGGCATGTTGCGAATGGTTCGACTTTACCGCCCTTCGCACCTTTGAGGCACACGACCATTGGGATGTCATTCAGTTTCTGTTTCGTCGTGATGTTTTTATCGTCGATAAGCTCAGCGCCCCACTGCTACCGTTGGCGGCTCTGATCTATTTGGCCGCCGTGCTGACGACGTTGCGTACCAAGATTAACAGGTTTTCACTCAGCTGGACCCTGGTTGCCGAAGGAATTTTGTTGGCCACCATCGCCTGCCGCGAACCTTGGATCATCATTCTGCTGCTGGCCCTTTCGGTTCTGCCACCATGGCTTGAGTTGCGCAAACGTCAGCAATCGACGCGAGTCTTTCTCCTACACATGGGGCTCTCATTGGGGTTGTTGGTCGTTGGCCAAATCCTGGTCTCCTCAGACGCATCTATTAGCGATCCCCCGATTCTCGCCGGATGCTGCCTCACGGCAGGAGCTCTGATCCGCAGCGGCATTTGTCCACTGCATTGTTGGATGACGGATTTGTTTGAGAAGGCTACCTTTGGCACCGCATTGCTGTTTGTGATGCCAATGACTGGAACCTACGCGGTGATGCGGGTCGTCTTTCCAATCGCACCAACGTGGGCCTTGCAGAGCATAGCTGTCTTGTCCTTGGCGACCGCCGTGTACGCCGCTGGCATGGCCATGGTTCAGCACGAGTCGCGGCGATTCTTCTGTTACCTGTTTCTCAGCCACTCGTCGCTGGTACTCGTGGGTCTCGAGGTTGCAACACCTATCGGACTCACCGGGGCGCTCTGCGTTTGGCTGTCCGTCGGGATTTCGCTGCTTGGTTTTGGAATCGTGTTAAGAAGCGTCGAAGCAAGAACTGGCCGGCTTTCTCTCGATACTTTTCATGGCCTGTATGAACACACGCCTTTCCTGGCGGGAGTATTCCTGCTAACCGGGCTGGCTTCGATTGGGTTTCCGGGGACCATCGGCTTCGTGGGGACTGAACTCCTGGTAGAAGGTGCCGTGGACATCTACCCACACGTCGGACTTGCCGTCGTGCTGGCCGCGATGCTCAACGGCATCGCCGTCGTGAAATCTTATTTCCGCGTATTCACTGGCACACATCATCAAGCCTCGGTGTCGATGGTTTGTCGGCCGACGGAACGCATCGCCATCTTGTCGATTGCTATCTTGATTCTTTTGGGAGGACTTATACCCCAGCCGGGCGTCGCCTCCAGATACCGTGCCGCAACTGAAATCATGAATCGGCGAGCCGAATCTCTCGTACCGCCGCCACCTGAGGAAACAGAACAACGTCCCATCAAAACCGCTAATACCAACCACCATCCAATGGAGTAATAAACCATGGCCTCAGATACCACTATCAAAGAGCAAGTCCCCCTTGGCAACGCTGCAGGCTTTTCCAATTACTTTAAGGAGGACATCCTCTCTGGGTTTCTGGTCTTTCTGATCGCTTTGCCGCTGTGCCTCGGCATTTCCTTAGCATGTGGCTATCCGGCAATTGCGGGCATCTTTACCGCGATCGTCGGCGCCATTCTTTCGACGTTTATTAGCAACTCGGAAATGACGATCAAGGGTCCCGCTGCTGGCTTGATCGTCATCGCCATCGGTTGCGTCGAAGCCTTCGGTGGGGACGGCGCGATCGGCGGCTTTACTGAAACAGACATGGCTGCCTACAAAATGGCACTTGCCGTGGGGGTAGCTGCCGCCGTGCTGCAGATCTTCTGCGGATTCCTGCGCGCCGGAATCTTGGCCGAGTTCTTTCCGCTTTCTGCAGTCCACGGAATGTTGGCTGCCATTGGAGTCATCATCATCGTCAAGCAGGTGCCCATCGCGTTGGGAGTGCGCGGCGCAAAAGGCGAACCGCTAGAAATGATGAAGGAGATGCCGCACTACTTCTCGGAGTTCAACCCCGAAATCGCCCTGGTCGGCGGGGTAAGCCTTCTGATCATGTTCCTCTGGCCTTGGCTGAAGCGACTGCACGCCGTGCTCAAGCCAATTCCTGCCCCGTTGGTCGTCTTGATGGTCGCAGTCCCCTTGGGCATGGTGTTTGACCTGCAGCACACGCACATCTACAGCTTTCATGGCCACAAGTATCAAGTCGGCGAAGAATACCTTGTTGCTATGCCAAATCAGGTCTTTGGCATGTTTGACGACATCGCCTACCCAGATTTTTCGGCCTTGCAGCAGCCTATGGCTTGGAAATGGGTTTTTATGTTTTTCATTATCGGTAGTCTCGAATCACTGCTCAGCGCCAAAGCCGTCGACCTGCTCGATCCTTGGAAACGCAAAACAAACCTGAATCGCGATTTGATCGCCGTGGGGGCTGGAAACCTCGTTAGCGCCTTGATCGGCGGATTGCCCATGATTTCGGAAATCGTCCGTAGCAAGGCAAACATCGATAACGGTGCGCGGACTCGCTTCGCCGACTTCTGGCACGGGGTCTTCCTGCTATTGTGCGTCGCACTCATCCCAACCATTCTCCATTTGATTCCCCTGGCCGCTCTTGCCGCAATGCTTGTCTACACCGGCTTCCGATTAACGCACCCGACGGAGTTTCTGCATGTACTCAACATTGGCAAAGAGCAACTGCTGATCTTCGTCTCGACATTGGTTGGGGTACTGGCAACCGACCTCTTGATCGGTATTGGCATTGGTGTCGCAGTCAAGCTGGCCATACACCTGATCAATGGCGTCCCGATTCGGTCTCTTTTCAAGCCTTATCTCGACGTGGAGATGCAAGGCGAAGCTACGGTTCGGATCAATGCCCGTTACTCGGCCATCTTCAGCAATTGGATTCTCTTTCGCAAACAGTTAGTTGAGCTGGGACTGAACGAAAAGAAGAACGTCATCCTCGACTTGGCGCAAACGAAACTGGTCGATCACAGCGTGATGGAAAAACTGCAAGAAATCCAAACCGACTTCACACAAGCTGGCGTCGAGCTGCAGGTTGTTGGATTGGAAAACCATATCAGCCTTTCCAATCACAGCCTCGCTGCCAGAAAGCTCGGCAAGCCTGCGTGACTAAAGTTAGCGCCGCTGCCTCGGCACTGTTCGAGTCGGAGCTGTCGTTGCCATCCCACAAGAAGTTTACTTCCATGGGATCGCCATGCATGATCGCAGAGCTAGTGTCGAATACCCAAAACCTTTCGCCATTCTGCAATCCATGTTCGTCATTCGCCTCATTCCACCCCGGGTACCGGCACCAGCTCCGGCTTCGCCTCTCGCCGCAACGAGTACGGTTGGCTCAAGTCGAACGACTCTTCTGCAGGTCCTTCGCCCACGGGATACCTTTCAGCATTGCTGCTCGGGCGACGCGCCTTCGGGTAGCACTGTGGCCGGGCGATTCGTCCCAGCGGACCAATCGAGCCAAATCGCTCTTCCATAAAGGTAATGCCGTGCGTGTCGAGAATTGTCCCCGTTTCGCGTTCCAGGTTGGCCAACTCGGTGTTGTAAAGCGCCAGCGACTGCGCCTCGGCACTCACCGCATTGCCCCAGGACGTGATCGCCTGCAGTACATTCAAAAAGATCACTTGATCAGCTCGATACTGGGCAAACTGGGCATCCAAGTTCTTCCGAGCCGCCTCTCTTGCGA
>JAGQOW010000195.1 GCA_020427155.1 Planctomycetales bacterium
CCTCCTTTTTCCAGGAGCAAGCTACTGGCTTCAATCGCTTTTTGCGCTCGAGTTTCATTCATAACTGCAGGAGCTTTCTCCAGTTGACGAAGCTCCGCTGTTTCGCTCGGAGGCAGTTCGTGGGGAGCGAATCGTTGGGCAGTTCTTACCAACGCCTGATAGCGCTGCCAGGGATTTTCGTCCGAGCTATCAGCAAGTTCTGCGTCAAGATTCTCTTTCATCTGCTTATGAATGTAGTTACGAAGGTGTACTACGGTTCGGCGGAGCTCTTGCGAATCGGATGACTCTCCGATCTTGATGGCCTCGGCAGCTGGCATGAAATCACCGAACTCCATGCGCCTCGCAGCAGGACGAAGTTCTTCAGCAATCCGATCGTATTTGAAATCCCATTTTGCCCCTTTTGCAGCATGCTCTACTGTGAGAGGCACATCGTTCCACCAGCCCCAGGAGTATGTCTTGTCGGGTTTGAGCATACGAACATCTACAATACGGTTGAGACTAATCGCAACGTCGCCACTAGCTGCTTCGAACGAACGATCCGGGTCAACAAGTACCGGCCAAGGAATGCGATGGTCTCTCACGTACTTAGCAATCTCTCGCCGGTCACACCCCGAGTTAACAGCAACAAATAGCACAGGCAGGTCGGAGAACTGCTCAACCTCTTTGAGTAAGTCTGGCCATCGAGCCGCACACTTGGGGCACGTCTCCTCGAAATACCAGAAGACGATCCCCTTCTCTCTGAGTCCTTCGTAAGTGAGCGGACTGCTGTTTATCCATTGCTCGGGATCTGTAGGCAATTCCGGCGGTGTATCGGGAAGAGTAATCGCTGAAGTTGTTTGCGAACAAGCAATGTAGCAGGCAAATGTCACAAACCCGTACAAACCTGCCCGGAAGTTCGCAAGATACCAAAGCATGGCCATCTCCATAAAAAGCAATAGAAGCCCAACGATGGCATTCTACCTCTATACCACAAAACGCACCAGAATAGATGCGCAGATTGCAAACGGCGATTCTCGATTGTGCAGCTACGCCAATAGTTGGTGTTTGACTTCGCCGGCGACGTCGGTGAGTCGGAAGTCGCGGCCCTGGTGACGGTAGGTGAGTTGCTTGTGGTCCATGCCGAGGCAGTGAAGGATGGTCGCCTGCAGGTCGTGGACGTGGAGCTTGTCTTGGGTGACGTGGTAGCCGAAGTCGTCGGTTTCGCCGACGATGTGGCCTGGGCGGATCCCGCCGCCTGCCAGCAACATGGTGAAGGCGAAGCGATGGTGATCGCGGCCTTCGCGGCCGGCGGCGTTGCCGCGACGAACTTCGTTCATGGGGGCGCGGCCGAATTCGCCGCCCCAGATGACCAGCGTTTCGTCCAACAGGCCGCGCTGTTTGAGGTCTTTTAGCAAGCCGGCCATCGGCAGGTCGGTCATGTCGCAGTTGGTTTTAAGCTTCTTGTTGAGATCGGCATGGTCGTCCCAGGTCGAATGGTAGAGCTGCACAAAGCGGACGCCGCGCTCGACCAGGCGGCGTGCCAGCAGGCAGTTGGTGCCAAAGGGTTGGGTAGTTTCGTTGTCCAGGCCATAGAGTGCGCGAGTGGCTGCCATTTCTTGGGAGAGGTCGATCAGTTCGGGGCCGGCGGTTTGCATACGAAACGCCAGTTCGTAGGAAGCGATGCGCGAAGCGATTTCAGGATCGCCGGTAGCTTCGAAATGGCGGCGGTTGAGGTTGCCGATGGCGTCGAGGCGAGCTCTTTGGGTGCGGGGGCCGACGCCGGGGGGGCTGGAAAGATGGAGGATCGGATCGCCCTGCCCGCGGAAGGTCACGCCGCGATAGCTGGAAGGGAGAAAACCGTTGGTCCAGAGCGACGAGCCGCCATCGACCCCCGAGCCGGAGTCGGAGAGCATGACGACGAAACCCGGCAGGTCGCTGGCTTCGCTGCCCAAGCCGTAAGTGACCCAGGAGCCCATCGAGGGGTGACCGAAGCGTGGCACGCCGCAATTCATGAGTTGCTGTGCCGGATGATGGTTACTGATGTCGGTCACCAGCGATCGGACCATGCAGAGGTTGTCGGCCTGAGTTCCCAAGTTTGGCAGAAAGTCGGAGAAGTCCATGCCGCACTCGCCGTATTTCTTGAACGTGCGTGGGCTGGCCATCACGGCGGCGCTGCCTTCGATCAGCGGATCATTAAGCCCTTTGAGCAACGAAGCGGGTACTGGCTCGCCATGCAACTGGGTGAGTTTGGGCTTGGGCTCGAAGAGGTCGAGTTGGCTGGGTGCGCCGGACATAAAAACGAAGATGACGTTCTTGGCAGTCGGCTTGAAGTGGGAGACAAGTTGTGGCGACGGCTGCTGGTGTGAGGCTGCGGACCGGCCTTCCTCGGTTATCAGCGAGCCCAGGGCGATTGCGCCGAGGCTACAGGCGCTATGACGCAGGAACAGGCGGCGCTGCTGCAGGGTGACATATTGCTGAAAGTTCATTGGGAGCTCCGCAACATCGCTTCAGTTCACTCGCGAACAATAAACTCGTGTAGATTCAGGACGACGCTCGCCAGGCCGGTCCAAGCGGCGTCTTCCGGAGAGCCTTCTTTGCCAAACAGCGTTGCAGGAGCGAGCAAGGCTGCCGCCTGCTGGTCTTCTCGAACGATTTCCAGTTGCTGCTGCCAATAGGCGGCAAGTTCTCGCGATTCCTCCTCGGCTGGCAGTCGGGCAAGGCAGAGTAAGAACAGCCGCTCGAGACGCTGATTGAAATCAGCAGGCGACTGCTTGAGCAATCGCGCCGCCAGGGCTTGGGCAGCTTCGAAGAAGACCGGATCGTTCAACAGGGTGAGGGCCTGCAAGGGGGTGTTTGAGCGTTGGCGCCGTGTGCAACTGCGGCTGGGGTCGGGGCCGTCGAAGGTCACGTTTTGCGCAAAAGGGGCCTGACGGCGCGTGAAGGTGTAGAGTGCGCGACGATAGCGGTCTTCGCCTGTGCTTGGTTCCCACTGGACGTCGAACCCTTCCATGCCGACGCTATCGGGCTGAGGAGGAAAAACACTGGGGCCGCCGAACTTGGTGGAGAGCAGCCCGCTGACGGCGAGGGTCGCGTCGCGCACTTGTTCGGCCGAGAGTCGTAGGCTTGATTGTCTGGCCAGCAGACGGTTGTTGGGGTCGCCTAGCTCGGGGCGGGCGTGCGAAGACTGGCGGTAGGTAGCTGACGTGACGATGCTGCGGTGCAGTTGCTTGGTGCTCCAGCCATGCTCGCGAAACTGCCAGGCGAGCCAATCGAGCAGTTCTGGATGCGAGGGCAATTCACCCTGGGTGCCAAAGTCGCCGGACGTGGCCACAAGCCCGCGACCGAAGAACTCTTGCCAGGCTCGATTAACCGCAACTCGGGCCGTGAGGGGATGCTGGGGAGAGACCAGCCATCTGGCCAGGGCCAGTCGATCGGCATGCTCGGGGTTTTCGAGTGGCGGCAGCCAAGGCGGAGTCGCGGGGTTTACCGCAATGCCAGGCGCGCGATAGTCGCCGCGCACGAACAAGTGCACGGGACGCGGTATCTGCGTCTGGTGCATGACTGGAGCACGGGTGGCATGGGGCAAATCATCTTTCAGCTTGATCAACTGCGAGTTGAGTTCGCCGAGACCTAACTCCTTGTAGCGATTGGGATCGACGACTTCGCCGCTGTTGAGAAAGTAGTCGAGCAAGCGGCTCTGCTGCTCCGGAGTGCGCTGGCTCCAGCCGAGTTTGACGATTTGGACGCCTTCGAGCTGGCCCTCGCCCAGGCCGCCGCCCCAGACGAGTCCCAGGACTTCCCATTGGCGATCCCAAACGTGGTCTTGGCCTGGGTTGCGATAGGCATGCAGGAGTTTTGCCTCCCAGCGTTTTTGCAGTTGTTCGATCTGCTCGCGGTGCGGGGCGATCAGATCCTGCCGCTGTTGCTCGTACTGCTGCAGCGCTGCTTGAAAAGGTTCGGCCTCTGCCGGCAGCGGGGCGTCGATGTTGATCTCATCGGCGCTGTCGAAGAAGGCGAGCAATTCATAGAACTCTTTTTGACGGATGGCGTCGTACTTGTGGTCGTGGCATTGGGCGCAGCCGACGGTAAGTCCCAACCAAACGGTTCCTAGCATGATTGTGCGATCGAGGACCTGGGCAACGCGGAATTCTTCCAAGTCGGCTCCGCCTTCGCGATTGCTGAGGGTCTGGCGCAAGAAACCGGTGGCAATGCGCTGTTGAGTCGTCGCGGCGGGCAGCAGATCGCCGGCCAGCTGTTCGATTGTGAATTGATCGAACGGCAGGTCGTGATTGATCGCGTCGACCACCCACTGACGATAGCGCCAGGCGACGGGCCTGAGCTGGTCGGTAAGGTAACCGTCGCTCTCGGCAAAGTGACATAGGTCGAGCCACGGGCGGGCCCAGCGTTCGCCATAGTGAGGGGAGTCCAGCAGTCGTTGGACGACGCGCTCGTAGGCCTCAGGAGATTTGTCCTGCAGAAACGCATGCACCTCAGCGGGCGTCGGCGGCAGGCCAATCAGGTCGAGCGTGACTCGGCGCAAGAGCGTCGTTTTGTCGGCCGCTGGCGCCGGTTCGACTTGTTCGTCTTCCAAACGCCGGAGGATGAAATGATCGAGCGGTTGGCGAATCCAGGTTTGTTGCTTTACTTCGGGAAGCGCGGGCTTGACGATGGGTTGATAAGCCCAATGCTCGGCTTTGTTTGCGAGCGGCGATGCTTCGCCGAGCGTCACGTCGGTCGGCCAATCGGCTCCCTGGTCGATCCAGGCACGCAAGAGTTCGATTTGCGCTGGGGAAAGCCGCTCGTCTTCGGGCGGCATGACAAGTCCATCTTCATGCGCTGCGGAGACTAACAAGAACAGCAGGCTCGCTGCACTGTTGCCTGGCAAGATTGCCTTGCCCGAGTATCCGCCTGCCTGCGCGGTTTGGTGATTGACAAGTTGGAAGCCGCTCTCAGGGCTTTCGTCCCCATGGCAATCGATGCAGTGTTGCCGAAAGATGGGGGCGATCTGCGTGGCGAAATCTACCGCTGGGGGGGTGCTCTGGGCGTCGAACTCGTCGCCAACGGCAGTTGAGTAAGAAATGGCAGCCAGCAGAGCCAAAGCAGGGCAAGCTCGCATTTCCGATCCTCAAGAGTTTAGTAGGAGCAAAGAGATCCGGCGTTCGCCTCACAGGCACCTTTATTTCCGCTGATCTGAGCCGCAATGTCAACTGAAACTCGTGCGATAGCTGAGAGATCGCCCAACGGAGGTCTGCGATTCACCCTATGAACGGCCAGTTTGTTGCGGGTTTGGGTTGGTCGACAATTCCATGAGCCGCAGTTACGATATTCAGCATGTCGAACTTAGTAGGAAAAACGCTTTTTATTACCGGTTCAAGCCGGGGCATCGGCAAGGCGATTGCGCTGCGTGCGGCTGCCGATGGGGCAAACATTGCGGTCGTGGCCAAGACGTCTGAGCCGCATCCCAAGTTGCCCGGCACAGTTCACACGGCAGTAGCCGAGATAGAGGAGGCTGGAGGCAGGGCGCTGGCGTGCATTGCCGATATCCGCCAAGAAGAACCGTTGAAGGCGGCAGTTGAGCAGACGGTCGCCGCTTTCGGCGGTATTGATATTCTGGTGAATAATGCCAGTGCGATCTTTCTGGCGGGCACACTCGATACGCCGATGAAGCGATTCGATTTGATGCACGAAGTGAATGTGCGCGGCACTTATATGGCGTCGCACCATTGTTTGCCACATCTGCTAAACGCTGACAATCCTCATATACTAAATCTTTCGCCGCCGTTGAACATGGTATCGAAGTGGTTTAAGCCGCATGTGGCCTACACGATATCGAAATTCGGCATGAGTATGTGCGTGCTCGGCATGGCTGCGGAATTGAAAGAGCAGGGCGTTGCCGTCAATGCGCTCTGGCCGCAGACGGTGATCGCCACGGCGGCGGTCCAGAACTTGCTTGGGGGCGACGAAGTGGTTGCGCGTAGCCGGAGGCCCGAGATCATGGCCGACGCGGCGTACGTAATCCTCACCCGGGATAGCAAGCAGCATACGGGTAATTTCTATGTCGATGAACAGGTGCTGAGAGAAGAGGGTGTGACGGACTTCGCTCAGTACGCGGTGACTGCCGGCGTCGAACCGCTGCCCGATTTTTTCCTTTGAGGCAACGACGTCCGATTGAAACCAGCTGTTGGCAAGTGAGTCCTGGCCAATGACGCTACTGCCAAGAGATG
>JAGQOW010000196.1 GCA_020427155.1 Planctomycetales bacterium
ATTCCCCATATTCGTGCTTGACGCTGTACAAACGCGTCATGCGGCCTCCTCGCCATCGTTCGCCATTTCATTGGCGGCGATGGAATAGCTATACGAATTCGCCCGCGACGTGTCGCGGTAGATGCCGTATCGCTTCTTCCATTGAATTACTGCAAGCGCCGCATTCAGGGCGTTCAACTCTACGATCTGGATATTGCTGGAGTATTCGTTCCCCGCCATGTCCTCGTCCGAGTAGTCAATTCGAGCCAGTACTGCGGGATCGATACCGGGCGCAAAACTCGTGACACGCATCAAGCCCGTCAGCCGCTCCTGAGACCGCAGGATGCCCATGCCTACGTCGACGAAGGGGATGCCTTTCTCGACCAGAGCGTTGATGATGACCTTCTTCGCCTTACCGCGATCCAGGCATAGGAAAACAAAGTCCACATAAAATAGAGTTGTCGTCAAGCCATCGGCGAATACCTCGTGCACATATATGCCGCGTCGCATCCGATCGTAGATTCCCGCCAAGTAGGCAAGCTTGGAGGGCTTGGCCTGGAGATCGTCGATGGACGCCGCGGCGGGCGAGCGGAAGGCGTTGTGCTGCGAAAAGACATCCGCGTCGAACAGGTGGATTTCGGCGACACAAGTCTTGGCGATCAAGTCCAAAACATATGATCCCGTCCCGCCGAGACCCACGATAGCGATTTTCTGCCCGGCCAGACGATCGTTCAGTGCGCCGATCCCAACTCGGCTGCTCGCCGTATCGAGGTACCGGAATACCGATTCATCTTCTTCCGTAGCGATCACCGGGAAATTAGCAGCCGTTACTGAAGGATCGATGACCTGCGCCTCCCCGCAGATGCGGGCGATGTAAGTCGTCATCTTGTGATGGTAATCACGGTAAGCCGCCTTGGCAGAGAACGTGAAATCAGCCCGGACACCGTTTCCGAGATCCTGCGATGCACTCGGGTTGGCGATAGTCGCAATGACCCTGCCGTCATGATGACAGGGATGCTCTCCTGTCCACATGGCGACGTGGTTCTCGGGGTGCTTGGTTTGGTCGCCGCTCAACTCAAGCGCGGAGATCAGAATCCCTCGCTTGATTTCACGGGTGGCCGTCACGTAAGGGATGTCCTTGACGAGCAGATGGCCGGCCCGGATTTCGACGTCATACCCTTCGTTCTGTAGGCGCAGTAGGTCGGGACTACGAGCGATTAGTTGGCGTGACATCGAATTCCATCCCTTCCTTGACTTGCACGGACTGACCTTCAACCAAGCTTCCCTTAGTGTTGGAATGTCCGCGGGAATACTGCACCGTGAATTGCACGCCCTCCCCGGTCGGTGGGGAGTCGAAAGCCAGTGAGACGATTTCCTCGAACGTCAGGCGTTCCTTCCGCACCACTTTCGGGGTGCCATTGATGTAGATCGTGACTTCTTGGTGCCCTTGGGGCTTGTCTTTGTCGTTGCTCATTGATTGAATCTCCAGTTGTTGAGGGTCTGCGGCGCAAAGTGCTTGTTTCGTAGTTGTTTTTGCTGGGGTATCATTCCGTAGGCATTACAACAGCTTCTCCGCACATATGAACCACTTACTGTGTACGACTGACGAGGACAGAATCCCGGACGCCAGATCAAAAAAACTTCTAGGAAAGCGTCCGTAACACGGTGTTAGGTAGTCATCATCTTCAAAGGACGCAGGGAGGCAGCGTGAGTCTCAGTAAGGAAGAGGTTTACCGGACGCTTGAACAGCTCCCGGATGACGATTACGAACGGATCCGTATCAGGGCTAGGACGCTTGTTCGGGGCTTGGTGAGCATGTCAGCCGAGGATCTGATCCAGGAAACGTTTACTGCCCTTCTCGGACAGGATCGGGTCTTTCCGCGCGACGTGGATCCGGTGATCGTGGTGTGCAATGCGATGCATAGCGAAGCGTCCAACTTGCGGTCGCGCGAGAAGACAGGGGCCATTGATCAGCACGTTGAAGTGTCGGAAATCACCAATGCTGACGAAGGCGAGGACACCGTAGTTTCCGTTGTACCGCGCAACGAAGTCACACCAGAGCGGATTGTCAGTAACCAGGAACTCTTCAGCCAACTTACTGACTCCCTCGCCAGTGAGCCGGAGCTACAGGATTTGGCTATCGCGTGGGCTATGGAGCTGCGGGGGCAGGAAGCTGCAGACTATCTAGAATGGGATATGAAAGTATACGAAGCCGCTCGCAAACGCCTCTACAGGCGCTTGGAAGAGGTAAAGGAGAATATAAAGTGAGCCAAGGGAAGAAGGATGAATGGTCGGCGTTTCTCGATAGCGAGCTAGAGGAACTATTGAATACTTCTGCGGCTGACCTGCTGGAAGGCAAAGATGTCAATGCGCTTCGCTCGGAGAAGGTTTCCCTGCTGTCGGCCGCACGCACTGAAGCCGGACTCCGCAGGCTCGCCGCTGCCAAGGCCGGCGTTGCCAAAAATGCAGTTGCTCAGGAAGCAAAGACTGAGGTGATCGACATTCAGAAGGCACGGGCCTTCGTTCAGGCGGCAATGAACGATCCGCGTTATACCCTCGCCGCCAGAAAGCTGGATGAAATGTCGGATGAGGATGTTCTGCGCATTTACCGACAGTTGCTGCAACTCCAATCCAACAGTGGTGCCTGATAGATGCCGATTCAGCGCCCGGGCCAGCGTGCCGAGCAACTTGTCGAGGAAATGTCGATCACCTCGGCCGCCGACCTCGACGTAGAAGCCATTGCCTTTGACCAAGGGATTGAGATTCGATATGAACGGTTGAACGGCTGCGAAGCCACCTTGGTGGGATATGGCGCCAAGGCCATTGCAACCATTAGAAGGTCGACTAGTCGTGGTCGGGAACGGTTCTCCATCGCGCACGAGACCGGTCACTGGTTGCTCCACAAAGGCAAATCCTTTCGCTGCAGGGTCGACGACATCGTCCAAAACTACAGTTCCGAGGCAGCTCTCGAGAAAGAAGCGGACCAGTTTGCCTCGCATCTGCTCATGCCGACAGCCATCGTTCGCCCCATTATCAAATCGCTCGCCAAACCGTCGCTTAGGGACCTGCAGCGTGTAGCCGACGATTTCGATGTCAGCCTGCAGGCCATGTCGATACGGCTTGCTGCCCTCGACACCCTACCCGTTATAGTTGCTTGCTACAGCAAGATCGGTCTTAAATGGCAAAGCAGGGCGGCCCATGTCCCTAGTAAATGGCGCCTGAAACGGGCCCTGGACGATGACAGTTTCGCGTACGACATCCTAAATGGCCAAGCGGATGGCAATAAGGGAGGCAAGCAATCAGCTGATACATGGTTTGAAAACGATGATGCTGACGATTTCGAACTGTTAGAGAGCTCAATGCCCTCCGTTAGTGGGCAAGTATTGGTTATGCTCTATCTCAACGATCTAGAAATGTTCGAACGAGGATATTCCAGATATGCAAAGAAGGATTAGCTCAATCCTTAAGCGCAAAGGTAGGGTATTGATTCCGCTTAGGGGCGGATGCCGTTGTCCGACTCCGATGGAATCGGACTGCTGTTGAAGCTAGCGCGCCAATGTCGCAAATCCGTGCTATTCAGGCCGCTCGAATGCGCCGGGGTCTCTGGCACCTTTGGCTGATTATGCGGTTATCCCCACATAAGGCCGACAACTCGTCATTACCCGCTGTTGGATAATATTATCCGCTGATCCTAATAAGACCAAGACCGGATTTCTTATGTTTTCCGACAGACTTTATTCCCATTCGACAGACTTTATTGTTTCCTATCACTGGTGATAGGAAACAATAAAGTCTGTCGGAGAGGCAGTGCCAATCCCATTGATTTAGAGTGCCTCGATAATTAGCACAATAATCGAGAAGTCTGTCGAAGACAGCGATTTATTCGTTATGCATTTGCTGAGTTGCAATATAGTCTGTCGAGGCCAATAACGTAGAAATCACCGGCGCTGTGCGGCTTTATCGCGCAGCGCCCGCGCGGACTGCGGGGTTGGGGTTTGGCCATCGACATAAGCGTCGAGAAGCCGGCGAATCATGCGCTGGTACTGAGTGTGATGCTTTGTCGCCTCCGACTTGAAGAACTCGATACTCTTCTTGCTCAGAGCAAGTGTCACCTTCACACCTTCTTCGCGGAATGCCAATTCGGCAGGCGAAGGGAGGAAGTCGGGAATCACCCGAACCTTGCCAAGAGGTTCATCGGTGTATTTGATTTTAGTTTCGGCGTAACGCCGGCTTGTGCCGGCATTAGCCTTCTCTGAAACTTCGCTACGCTGCGTTTTCGCGCTCATATATTGCCTTTCCTTTGCGCCAATAACCGGCGCCGATGATTCGAATAACCGAAGCACGGTAAGTGAACCGCACTGTGAGCACACCGCCATCAACTTCGCCGAAACAATAGAACCGCTCTTCGGTCTGGCTGTGATGACCTGCCCCCTGTAGCCATGCCAATCATTCGGCGGGAAGTCCGGTTGCAAGGTTAATCGATTCCGAATTGGTTTGCATTGCATCGCCAGCATGCTGGCGATGCAATGCGGCGTACTTGGCTGGCGGCATTCGCCGGCAGCTGCTGTGAGGCCTGACCTCGTTGTAGTCCTTGCGCCAGGCGGAAATGGCCGCCCTGGCCTGGGCGAGGGTTTCGAACCAATGCTCATTCAGGCACTCGTCACGGAACTTGCCGTTGAAGCTCTCGATGTAGCCGTTCTGCATGGGCTTTCCTGGCTGGATCAACAGGTGCTCGATGCCGTGAGCCTGTGCCCAGCCCATGAACGCCCTGCTTGTGAATTCCGGCCCGTTGTCTGTGCGCACGGCCTTCGGATAGCCCCGGAACAGGGCGGCCTGGTCGAGCAGGCGAGTCACATACTGGCCGGAGATGCCGAAGTCGGTGGCAATGTCGACGCACTCATGACTGAAATCGTCGGCCACCGTCAGGCATTTGAGGCGCCGGCCACTGACCAGGCTGTCGCTGACGAAATCCATGCTCCATACCTCATTGACGGCTTTGGCGATCTGCAGCGGTATCCGCTCAGCCGCCGGTCGCTTCGTCTTCTTGCGTTTCTTGACCGCAAGCTTCGCGGCGCTGTACAGGCGAAAGACGCGCTTGTGATTCACGCCGGGGTACTCCGGGCGCAGCAGGTCGTGAATGCGCCGATAGCCGAAGCGGCGCCTCGCTTGGGCGATATCGATGATCGCCGCGCTCAGCGCAGCATTCTCGGGATCGGGGGTCGGTGGATTCCGGTAGCTGTCTCGGGATAGCCCCACAAGCCGGCAGGCGTGCCGTTCGGAAAGATCGTAGTGCTCGATCATCTTGCCGATGGCCTCACGCTTGGCCTGTGGGGCTAGCGCTTTACCCCGAATACGCCTTTGAGGGCGGCGATGTCCAGATGCGCTTCGGCCAGGAGCTTCTTGAGCTTGGCATTCTCGCCCTCCAGCTCCTTTAGCCGCTTGGCGTCCGACACGTCCATACCGCCGTACTTGGCCCGCCACTTGTAGAAGGTGGCGTCAGAGAAGCCCCCCTTGCGGCACAGGTCCTTGATCGGCACCCCGGCATCTGCCTGCTTGAGAAAACCAATGATCTGCTCTTCGCTGTATCTGCTCTTCTTCATGTCCGTCATTCTCCATGATTTGACGGACTTCTCTCCTCTTACTTGGCACGGCTGGCAGGGGGCAGGTCAGTGAGTCTCGTCCTTGGCAATCACGCGCTGCGGGTCCGCAAAGGCATATTGGGCACGGAAGAAAGAAACTCCATGCTTGCCCTGATTCTCAGCGTCCTTGTCGGGATCCCAATCAAAGCGAGTTTTTGCCATGGACACAGAGTAGCACTAACCCATACAAAATGCCATACGTAGATATGGTAATCCCCAACAGTTTTTAGACGGACCCACGGGTCCGTCTATCAATATATTGGCCTACTCGCCTGATTTGCAAGTTTATTGAATTTGCTGCGTCCGTCTAATAACCCTCAATAGTCCGGACAGGTTGGCACGGCTGTAAGGGGGGTGGTTCAGGGAGGAATCGAGGCGGGTTACTCCGCCTCGATCTCGACAGACTTTATTTCAACCCGACAGACTTTATTGTTTCCTAACACTGGCGGGAATTACCACAGCGTTTCGCGCTCGGCCGTGGAAGAAATTCTGTGGATCGAGAGATCGGCGCCGTTGAATTCTTCCTCGGCATCGA
>JAGQOW010000197.1 GCA_020427155.1 Planctomycetales bacterium
TTCTTTGCAGGGCTCAAAAGCCACGTTGGCGTCAAGCGGCAAGCAATAGTGGTGACTCAGCTGGCCGCCGCGGGTGCCGACGACATTGTCGCACAGCAGGAGGAACAGTTCTTCACGGGCGAGAAGGATCTGTCGTTCGAGTGTGGCGCCGCCAGCCAAATCGATGGACAATTCGAGGTAGTCGACGTCTTCGTCGCTAAACCAGCACACCTCGTCCCAAGTACCGACGGGCTCCAATCGTTTGCCGTCGAGAGTCGTCTCGGAGGTCCATGTCCCCGAGAGCAGCCGCTGAGGGCCAGCCCAGCACTCGATCCGCATGATGGGGGTCGAAAAGTCGACGACAATCGTCGGCTCAGATCGTCCCCAATCGGTTCTCAGATAGGCCAATCCCGACCATTCGCAATGGTCGGAGGTCTCAGGAACAAACTTGGATCTCTTCTGCGGCAGCGAGCGTGTGAGTTTCTTGCCAAAGAGGTAGCGTGCTGCTGCGATGTCGGCGCCGTCTCCCCCCCAGCGCAAGACGTTCTGCAAAAAATCAGGAGTCCAAGGCATGGCATGAGGGTGGCCCAACATAGGGGCGCCTGCCGGCGAGGAAAGCGCGACGGCGTGCGTAGCCAGGCACGAAAACTGATCTTCCGCCTTCTGGTTCCAACATTTCTTCTTGTACACCTGGCCCAAGGTCCGGCAACGGGTCCAACAGGCCAGCAGCGGGCGGAGCACGCCCAAATGTGTGCCACGAAGGAGCCCTTCGCCGTTGAGCAACTCGGCAACGCCTTCCGAGAGCGCCTCGTGCGCCGCATCGTGGAGCTTGTGAACAGGACGCATCTCGGGCAGCAGGTAAGCCAAGGTTAGCGGAAGTTCTCCAGCAAGAAGCTGCTGAGCGAGCCCTTCTTGGGGCGGCAATTCTATATCGATACGCCAGCCGGCAGACGACTGCACCACCTGCCAGAGTGCATCGAGAAGTCCCCACCAGGCATCGGAAGACAGTTCTTCGGCAATCCTCGGGAGAAGGTGAGCGACGGCGAGGCACTCCAGGGCGAAGTCGATTGTTTGCGGCTGCGAACAGGTTCCTTGCTGCCACTTGGCCAATGTTTGCTTTATGAGCTTGATACCGGGACGTGATTTACCCTTGGGTGCATCACCAAAGTTTTGTAACAGCGAGAGAAGTGAAGATGAATCTGGCGACAATTCTTCCAGCAAGATTCCCCACAGCAACGGCGGCTCGGTAGTAAGGCACAGTCGTTGAAGCGATTTTGGCGAACGGCGCTTAGCAAGGTGCCTGCTCCAAGCTTGCCAATCACCGGCAGGCGAAACGCCGCCTAAGGTTTTGTCTCGCCAGAATCTTGACGAACCGGATTGGGCCGATAGCAGCTCGGCGGGAATCGTATTGTCGGTTGACTTGTTGGAGGGTTGAAGGGTCGAGGCCATTTCATTCCTTTGAAGTTCGATTACCGGAACACAACCCCAACGCGCAGGGGAAACAATCTGGACAATTTGACAGAGATGGACATTCTAGAGATACGACGCCGGTGTTTCACGGGGGGAGGGACCAAAAACCTTTCCAAAAAGTTTGCCGCGACGGCATGATCGCCTGGCGATACAATGAACCACCGCTGCAAGTTCCCTAATGGAATTGCAATTTGCTGGGCAAAAGCCTTGGAAACAGCGGAAACAGGTAGGGCCAGGGAGGAGAAATGTTAAGATTCTTCGTGCCAGGGTGCTTGGCAGCAGTGCTGCTCTGCGGATGGCTGCTTTGCAGCGGCTGTGGTAAGCCAGCTGGAGATTCGAGTGAACCGACGTCGTCTGCCGCGGCGTCTGAGCAACCTGTGGCAGTGGACCTGCCAGCGAAGATCGGCTCGGCAGAGGCCCCTTTGCAGGTCGAGCAGACTGCGGCGGATAGCGAGAAATCGGAGAGTGCCGAGGACGCGGCACCTCGCCGTTTGCCTGTCCCCGAAGGCGTCAGCGCGATGCCGGAGCCCAATCTCGTTTGGGTCGACCCGAAACTTGGCTTCGTGATGGTCGACGGCTACATCTCGCTGCGAGAAGGGATGCTCGAGATGTTCGCTTGCCCGGCAGGCACCAAGGAGCATGAATCGGTCGTAGCGGTTTATAGCCAGGCTCAGATTGTCCATGCGGCATTGTTAGCCGTCGGAGCGGAGGTCGGTTCCCCCGCACAATTCGACCCAGAGTTCAAACCGCCGACGGGCACCGAGATTGCCGTCGAGGTTCATTGGCTCGACGAGGCCGGCAAGTGGCAGGCGATCGACGCTCAACAATGGGTTCTTGACATCAAGACCGGGCAGCCCTTGTCCTCTCCGTGGGTATTTGCCGGCAGCGGATTCTGGAAGGATGAAGAAACGGGCGAAGAGTATTACATGGCCGAGAGCGGCGACTTTATCTGTGTCTCAAATTTTTCGTCGGCTACGCTAGACATCCCCATCGAAAGCAGCCAGGTGAATGAAGGGCTGCTTTTCGAAGCGAATACGGCCAAAATACCGTCTGTGGGGACCCCGGTGCGGTTGGTGTTAAAGCCGAAGCTAGGCCAGCCGGAGATTGATCGAACAGAGGAATGATCACCAAGTCGGATTCGAAGGCGAGGTCGGTGCCTTTGGAAAAACCGAACTTGGTCGCACGCAGGTGCGAGCGTCGTTAATTTGCCTTGATGTCGAAACTGAAGAGCAGGTCCTGATCGCGAAGATACAGTCGCCCACCGGCGATAACAGGATGGGTCCAGATCTTGCCTTTTTCGCTCCTGATCTTGGTCTGCGGCTCGAGTCGGAAGCGGCCATGTTCTTCCCAGCCGGCTGCCGAGGCCGCGATGAGCGCGACTTCGCCTTCGTCTTCGCTGAGACAATAGAAGCGGCCATCGGCGTAGGCGATGGCTCCTTTGCCTAACACGCTTCGCTCCTGCCAGACTTTTTCGCCTGTATCAAAGTTCTGGCAAGTCCAGCCTTTGGTATTGGAGTGGCCAAAAATGTTTTCGCCAATACGTATCACCCCGCCGTGATGATTGGACATGAGATTGCTGTCGTATACCTGCTCGACGGTTTGGCCGTCGCCCATGCGCACCATCATGCAGCCGGCGCCGTATCCCGAGGTGACATAAACCTTGTCGTCCCAAACGATAGGAGTGGGAATCACTGCGGTACGCCCTCCCCACGGCGAACTCCAGAGCAATTGGCCGCTATCGAGATCAAAGCCGACGAGCTGGCTGACTAAAAGCTGGATGCCGACTTGCTTGCCCAGATGTTCGGTAGTGACAATCGAACTGTAGTGCGCCTCGTCGGTCAACTCACGCGCCTGCCAGAGCAGGTCGCCGGATATCTTGTCGAGCGCAACGATGGCTCCCTTTTCCCCCCCGGGAGTGCAGAGGAGTTTTTCCTGGTGGATCGTGGGCGACTCGCTAAAGCCCCAGACCGGGATCGAGCCGCCAAACTCCTGCATGGTTTTCAGCCACAATTGGGAGCCATCTGCGGCGTTGAAGCAGACCAGATTCCCCTGCCCTCCCAGCACATAGACGCGTTGCCCGTCGACGGTCGGCGTCGAGCGAGGACCATTGCCCCAACCGTTTTCCAGCATGGGGCCAACCTGCGCAGACCACAGTTCCTTGCCATCGGAAGCTTGCAGACAGATCAACTGCTCTGTTTCATCGCGCGCACCCAGAATATAGAGCCTATCGCCGACGATCGCCGGTCCCGAATAGCCCAGGCCGCAGTCTTCGAAGAGCCACACGCGCTGCGGCCCTGCCTCGGGCCACTCCTGCAGCAGCCCGGTCTCGGTCGAGATGTCGTCGCGTTGCGGACCCCGCCATTGCGGCCAGTTGGCCTCCTCGCCAACGAGAGATTCGATAAACAAACAAGAAACAAGGCCAACAAGCAGAATGCGGTTCATAATCGACTCAATTCCATGCGTTGCAGTGGGATCAATACTCTCCAGAAGATAACCTGACAGTCGCTTGAATGTCTACGCAAGCAGGTGGAAGGAATCGAGAAATTCAGGCCTTCGCAGGAAAGAGGGCTTGCAGCAGCCGGAAAGGAAATAGTCCTTTGAGGCAGGCAACAGGGTCGCATGCATGCCATCGGGCTTGAAAGTTGCCGCAATTCTCGCAGCAGCCAGTACTCCGTTGAGCACCCCCCACTGGATTCGAACCAGTAACCTGCGGCTTCGCAGACAGCAGGCGCGATCGTGCAACTACCAGACGCGATACGGAGTTATGCAAAACCAACCATGCCGAGGCGCCCGTCTTGGCGCCGAGTCATTTTTTTGAAGCTGAAATCTCCGCGCCTCGCGGCCCCGAATTGGCCCGCCTCCGTGCCGCCCGCCTCCGTGCCGCGCGAGGCGATCTTCCCGACGCGATCAAGTCGGCCGTTTTCTGGGATGATGTTTTTCCTTCCGAGGGTGGGGAGAGCGCGCACCGGTCTTGTATGCCCGCCGCCGGGCTAAAAGTGGTGTGATGATGAACGATGTGGTCACCCTAGCGGAAGTGGTGGCCCAATTTCTACAGAAAATTTGGGGAGATTTGGATGAGATGTCGGCCTTGGAATGCGAGGGCTTGAGAAAACGTGTAAGACAACCAGGTGATTGGCAATAGCACCAGTTTTTCTCAGTGTGAAAAGAGCTCGAAAAACATTGCGTCCTTCGTATTCATCGCGGTTTCAGCCTATGTAGTGGCACGTGCAATTCTCAGTTGCAATCGGTCCATAACGAACTAACAGGAACATCTTCTAGGAAATCCGCTGTTGAAAGTGATGACGCATTGATTTTGAGATGCTCCATCTGATGCTGCATCCTCCCATTCCAGAATTCGACGACATCCCTCACAGTCCACATCGGATGCTGCTTGACTTCGTGAACTAAGCGTTGAACTAAAGTAGAAAGATAGTTTTGCAAGTTGTCCAAGAGCGGGACTATAAACCGATCTTGTACTCCCTCATGCACCAACAAGTTCCGAATCCTATAGATTCGAGCGAGTTGCCAGTTCAAGCGTCTATGTGATTCCTCAAGACTTTTTCTCAATCGCACGGGTTCGTGAAAGTTGCACCAAGCTTGATAAATATGGAATCGTAGAAGCGGGTGCGCCGCAAAACGTAGCAGGCCTTCAATTCGGTCGTGGTTTTTTGGGCTACAAAGGGTCGTTAACATCTCGTCACTTCGGATCTTTTGACCTTCGAATCCTGGACCGAAATCACCATTACCACTCCTTTTAGCATACTTTTGGCATAGTATGGTGAGGTATCTGGTTCGTCTGTGAACATGTCGTGAAATAATAAGTGGAACTAGCAATTGGTTAACGCGTTTTAATGTAGTATTGCCCTCGTTTGCTCCGGCCAAAGTTTCCAACGCTGACCAGAGATTCACAAATCGCGTTCGCGTGTCGTAGCTTGCAGACGCTAAAGCCAGCTGCTCAATCGCCGCTAGAATTCGTTGATCTACACTTCCAGAATTCACTAGTTCAACAGCGCGGCTAATATCTGATTTTGCCCTTGTGCGAGGTTTTAACCGACGAAACGCTTGTTCAGATAGGACAAATATGCGGTCATGTCCATCACACGAAACCAATGCGACGTGGTGAAGCCTAAGACTGTCGGGATTGGTGTATAGGCTTACAAATCCTAGATCCAAGCCGAGTTTCCTTCTGGCGGATGCAAAGGCATTCCGTATTGAACTGCCTGGTACTGTAAGCCTCACGTGCAGGATCTGATTTCTATTAGAAGCAAAAGAGGCTTGGTAGTCTTCCGGTAGAGATTCGTTTGGTACGACTTCGTAGCCTTGCCGACGCGCGACGGAGTGAATCGCGTTGATGTTACCTATTGCAGAGAGCGTACACTGATAGGATCTCTTATCTTTCTCTGTTATTTCAACTAGATCAGAAAAGATCTCTGCATGTGACTTGTCAACATTACTCATATCGTCTGTAAGGACGTCGTCATCCTCTTTGCCGTCTTGAAATGCAAATGTAGCGAGTCTTCGTAGACTATGGAGAGCATTTCGCTTATTCGCGGGCAGCCGACTAATTGTTTGTTCAGCCCTTGATCTAAACGCCTTAATGTAGTCACACCTCATATCTGCGATAGCCCACGACTTTCGGACAGCGGCGGGAGCCGGAATAATGGTTCCCGTAGGAGGTCCGAAACATGGACGAT
>JAGQOW010000018.1 GCA_020427155.1 Planctomycetales bacterium
TTGCTCGTTCGGCCGCAGGTTGTGGCTTGGGGCTGAGCATTGTGAAATACCTGGTGGAGGCTCATGGCGGAGAAGTCCGGGTGGAGAGCGAGCCGGGCGTGGGAAGTACTTTTTCGATCTCATTGCCGGTAGACGAGGGGATGATGGCCACGAAGAACACGAAAAGGCGCGAAGAGTAGAGGCCGTTTCAAAGAAAGTGTTGCTGTGGCTGAATTTGCAACAATTCAGAATGTACAGCTACATATCTTGGAAGGCCACAAGAAACACGCAAAAGAAAGGCGGGGAGTAGAAGCCGTTTCAAGCTTCAAAAAAGAAGTGTTGTTGTAGCTGAATTTGAAGGTGGCCGAGAGTAGCATGAGTGCAGGCCAGTCAATCTTGATTGTGGAAGACGACGCAGCGCTGCTGCGAGGGCTGGTCGATAACTTCTGCCAGCGCGGTTACGAGGTGCGGACCGCAACCGACGGCAAGCAGGGGCTGGCGGCGGCGCTGGAGAACTCGCCTGACTTACTTCTGCTGGATATTATGCTGCCGGGGATGAACGGCTATGAAGTTTGCCGGCAGCTGCGGCGGCAAGCGCTCGACTTGCCGATCGTGATGCTCACGGCCAAGGGGCAGGAGAGCGAGATTGTCGAAGGGCTGGAATTGGGGGCCGACGACTATGTGAGCAAGCCGTTCAGCATTCACGAACTGGCGGCGCGGGTGAAGGCGATTCTGCGGCGGACCACGCCTGCCGAGGACGACGTCTATCGGTTTGGCGATGCCGAGCTGGACGTCGCCGGGCACCGGCTTACCCGGGACGGCGTCGAGGTGCCGCTCACGACCAAAGAGTACCGCCTGCTGGCGTACTTCTTGTCGCGGCCCAATCGGGCGCTCACGCGTAACGAGATCATGAACCACGTATGGGGGCGGTCGATTATTGTCAGCGGCCGGAGCGTCGACCGCTGTATTGCGACGCTACGTAGCAAGATCGAGCCCGACCCGCAGCGGCCGACGTTTGTTCATACGATCCGCGACGTGGGCTACCGGTTCACTGCGGAAGGCTGATTGACGACGGTTTCGCGCGGCGGTTGGGGTGGAATAGCCGCAAGAAGCATGAAAACGGGTGCGGGGGGTTTGTGTTTTTTGGCCGTTGCGCTGTGTGGGGAGTCATGCTGAACGTACCCGAAAGGCCCGGCATATCTTGCTGAAGACGTTACAGCTGTTGGCGACTTGCTCTAGTGCTCAAAGGTTGGCGTAACGTGCAGTTCGATGCCACAGGAATTGACAGAGGTGGATTCACCGACGTGAGTTACGATTATCCGCAACGTAGCCACAGAAACGCTGCTCCTGGGTTGGTTCACCGGAGCACAGACAGTCCGAATTGACAGAGTCAGATTGTCGGGTAGATCAGCCAAACACCTTCTCTAGCAGTTCGTCTGCCAGCCAGGGGACGTCGGCGTTACCCTCAAAACGATCACTTTCGGAACGGCCAATCTCCTCGAAAGTGCTCGAAGGCGTCAGCGGATACCAGTCGCGGTGCGACGGGGCATCGGCAAGGAGTTCTGCGAAAACAGCTTCGCGGACGTGCGCCACGTGTGCTTTCGGCACATGCGAGTGACGATACCGCCATGCTCGTGCGGCATCTAACAGGCCGCTCTTGGATACATTGTTGGCAGTATCTGCTACGGAAACCGCTAGGTGCTCACTTGCCGACATCTCAGCAGTTGTTTCCACGACCAGCAGCGGTTCGCTGATGGTTGCCGCTTTCTCCGGCAGAGTACTGCTGACAGCTGCGACAAGCGGCGTTGCATCCGCCTGGCCGTAGGTCGCTTCCCAGGCGGCGAGATCGCTGGAGTCGACATCCCCGTCGCCGTCGCTGTCACCATTGGCCCGGGTGGCTCCGCTGGAGGTGCCTGCACCACGTTGCCAGGCGAGGAAGTCGAGACCCGAGATGAGATCGTCATCAACGTAATCGGCCGACGGGGCGACTTGGGCTTCGTAGGCGCCGATGTCTTGCAGATTGCCGTTACCACCGTTGGCGATCCGGGAAAGTCCGCGCTGGTCGAACGGCACAGTGGATCCCGATATGAAGGCCAGATTGTCGTGCATCGATTCGGTTCCTGATACATCGAACGCGACCGGGCCAAAAAAGATATCCGAGAGCAAGGGAGTGTTGATGGTATTGATAATGGTCGAGAAACCGTCACCGGAGAGTTTGTAGTCAAGTTGTAAGATCTGCCCGCCACTTGTTGTACCCACCTCTACCTCGAGATTCATCAGGCCGGTAGGTTGGCCGGAGAGATTGGTCGTCATGGTACCGTCATTTAGGCGCAGTACTGAAGTGCCATCGGTTTCGTCAGTTTCCACGCGAATTTCCGCCACCAAATTGCCACCAGTGACCGAATCGAACAGCGCCAGCCCCGCCGAGGCATGGAAAAAGCCTCCGGAGTTAATGGGGTAGTTGAAGCCAAAGCTGATACCGACCTGATCGCTCAGCGCAGTCAACCGCTCACCCCGGTTCCAGATGAATGCCCCGGTGCCGGCACTGACGTTCAGGTTCGCCTGGCCGCCGGCTACCTGAGGATTGTTGTCGGCATTGCCAAACAGATTGACGAAATTGTAGTTGGTCGCGAAGTTGTTGCTGGAATAGTCGTCGAGCAGACCCACGGCGTCGAGCGCGGGGCTACCGGGGAGCAGGGCATGCGTCTTGGTTGGGCCTCCGTTATTTGCCAAGGGGCCAAGCCGGGGATCCGCACCGAGGAGGTTCCCGTCGGTCGCAGTCAGCCCTCCAGCGGTTGCCGCATCGCCGACGAGAGTGAACGTTCCTAATTCGATCGTGCCGCTAAGGTCGAGCGGAAGTCCCATCGAGTTGGTATTGCGTGCGACAACGGTACTATGCAGCGCTTCGACGGCTGATCCGCCGTACGAGGTGATTCCTCCCCCCTCGTTACCGGTGATCGTGCTGTTAGTGACCGTCACATTGCCTGAGTAGCGGTTAAAGATTCCGCCTCCGCCGGCAGAAGAAACGCCTGCGCGATTACCAGAGATCGTGCTGTTGGTGATCGTAAGCGTTCCCTGGTTAAATATGCCGCCGCCAGGGTATGCCGGCACGTTGGCCGTATTTTCGGCAATAGTGCTGTCGGAAATATCGAGCGTGCCACTGTTGAAGATGCCCCCGCCTGCGCCAGCCACGTTGCCCGAGATGGTACTCTGGTAGATGGTCATCGTGCCGCTGGCATGATTAATCGCGCCGCCCAGCCCGGTGCCGGTCGCCGTGTTGCCGACGATGTTCAATCGCTTGAGCGTCGTATTCTCACGAGAGTAGATGGCGGCGCCCGACCCGCCTTCGGCACCCGTCAGCGTAAAATCGGTGATCTCTACTCGATAAAGGCTTGCATTGGGATTGTCGATTTGAAAAATTCTTCCGTTTTGCTGAGCGTCGAGGGTAAGCAGGTCTTTTCCTGGTCCGCGAATGACAACTTCTTCAGTAATCGTGGGCAGCGGACTTTCGAGGAAAATGGTCTGCGGCGTGCTGAACACACTGGCACTAAAGAAAATGAACTCGAAATCCGTTTCATTCACACTGCCGTTGGCCAATCTGATCGCCTCGCGCAAGGACAAATCGCCCGCGGAGTAGTCGCCGTCGTTTTCGTCAGCCGTTGTATCGACGGTAAAGCTGCCGCCAGCAAGCGTCTGCAACTCGTAGGCGCCAATGTCGATCGCGGAGCCGATTGCAAACGGACTGTTAAACACACGCACAAATGGCGCGCCGCGCTGGTCGAATTCACTTGGGTTGGGCAAAATCGAAGGATCGCCGGCATCGATGGCCGGGCTGCCGAAAAGCAAAGCGTGCGTTTGCGTTGAACCCCCGTTATTGGCCAACGGTCCAAGCAGCGGATTGCCACTGAGAATGTTGAATGTATTTGTGTTCAGCGTGCCTCGGACGTTGGCGTCCGTCGTGGCCGTGTTTCCCGCGATAATGCTGCCGGTGACATTTACCGTACCGAAGTATCCAGTATCGATTCCGCCGCCTCGATCGGACGTATTGCTAGTGACGGTGCTACTGCTAAGGTCTAGTATTCCATAATTGTTGATGCCGCCGCCGCGCTGCGTGGCTTCGTTGCCGGAGATGGTGCTGTTGACGACAGTCGTAGCATACAAAGATCCGCTGTGGATACCGCCGCCATGACGGCCTGCCCTATTTCCGGAAACGGTGCTGCCGGCAATCGTCGCTGTTCCGATGTCGTAGATGCCGCCGCCGTTGTGGCTTGCCGAGTTTCCGGAAATCGTACTTTCGGTAAGCGAAAGATTCCCAAGGTTGGAGATCGCGCCGCCAGCGCCAGAAGCCCCCGAGCCAGAGATATCGCCGCCAGTGAGCGTAAGACCGCTCATTGCAACATTTACGTTAAGAGAAATATCAAAAATGCGATAACCGTCTCCGGTGCCAAACGCATTGTCGGCACCGTCACCCGCGTCGATTGTCAGTTGATCGGCTCCCGGACCCTCGATCTTCAAATCCTCAGAAATCGTCGGCAGTTGCGAGCCGATGGCAATGGACTGCGGCGTGCTGAACAGGGAGGAATCGAACTTGATTGTGTGGGCGCCGGGGTGGGTATTGGCCCGTTCGATCGCTTCGCGGAGCGTCGTTAGTCCGTCGCCCGGCGTGGTGTCGTCTGCTGTACTATTCACCACGATGCCGACTTCGCGAATTGCAAGCCCGCCGAGCACCGCCGAGCCAAACGTTGCTTGTGTGGTGACGACAATCTCGCCCGTGGCGTTCGGTTCTGCAAAGACTGCTAGGTCCGCCAACAACTGAGAACTGCTTCCCAGTTGCCCATTGACCCAAAGATTGTTGCTGCTGGGCGACTGGTTAAAGACAATTGGCAGGCCGCCGCCGGTGATAGTTACCGTCTGGCTATTCGAAAAGCCCTCGCCGTCGAAACCGAACACATAGACTTCGTAGGTCAATGCCGGATCCAAATCGCTCCAAGTGGCGGTGAGCGTAGGGCTGGGGTGATTCTCGGCAAAGGCAAAACCGGCCAACTCGGTCAGCGACGTCGAATGCATGGGAACGGTGCTGGCATCGATGGGGCTACCAGGCAGAATGTCGTGATCGGCTGGGCCGACGTTGGTAGTCAACTCGAAGTCGACGTCACCGAACACGCCAGCTTCGTCCTTCAGGTTGAAGAAATTGATCGTGGTGTTAAAAGTATCGGCGGGAGTCCAGTTGGTTGGCGCAGGACCATCGAAGTCCACCCCGATCAGCTCAGCCAACATACGGCGGTCTTCAAGCATTTCGACTCGTAGGTGCCGAGCGAACCTGGAATCTGACAATGGCGCCAATTGGTGGACGCGATCATTACGACGTTGCTTCGCAGTAAGCCAACTAAAACGATCTTGGCGTGACAAGACACATCCTCCCCGCGAAAGTCTTTAATAGAGCGGAACTAATATATGCCAGTCGGGTGACAAACGCGAGAAATATCTAGGAACTTCAAAGGAGAAAGGGTTTCCAAGGTGGCCACAGTTGATGGAAGACCTCGCCACATCGCCCAAGACGAAGCTGAAGTACGTCCAAAAAGCCCGCCTGAGAAGGATCCACTATTACGCGTCGATTCACCGACACTGGCCTAAACGGCCCCATTGTGAAACTGCAACTGGCTAGAGTCAGCGGTCGACTCATCTCATTCAGTTCGCCGATTCTCCAAGTCGATGAGGGTGCATCGTCTAGTGCGGCGATGAAAAGGGCATAAGGCGCGCCGGTGGGACACGCAGAGCTCAGTTCAAGGATCCCCCTAGTGCTCACTGTAGATCACTTCCGCAAGTTCCGACACTTCGGAAGCTGTCTTCAGCTTCCTCGTCCTGCGTCCTCTAGAGAGACCCAAGCACTTGCCAGGGTGCAAATCTCCGTGTTCCTCGGGTCTCCATCGTTTACGTTGTGGAGGTCTTTTCAGCGTCTTTGCTAAGCGCTTGCTGCAAGGTTTTTTCAAGTACCGACGTGGTGGTGACGACCACGGTCGAGCCGAATAGGATGAACAGGCCCATGGCGATTGCAGGCGGTAGCTCATCGGCGTTTGGCAGCATGAGGAAAGCTTCTCCGACCAGTACAAACGCGATCATTGCTAACGCACAAAACCTGATGGTGCGGAGAGCTTTGACTGTTGCAACCGAGAATAACCTGTTGGTTCCGGCGTATCCGAGCACTTTGAATGCCTGATAGAGGGCAACGAAAAACGAGATGGATACGAAATAGGCATACGCCAAAAAGGGATCGTTGAAATAGACTTCGAAGGCGGTCGCATTGGCGTTTCTTCCTTCGAAGTGTGGCTCCCAAAGCAGGAACGTCAGAGCGCCCACGCCGATGAGCACCACGACCGCTCGCAGGAATACTGTTTCAACAACGACGGATTGTTGCTTCATGATCTGGTCACGGAACTAGAACTCCGCGGGGCAACCACTCCTAGCTTGCGGATAAGCTGGATTATACGGCACCCACTGGATGCCAACTAGCTTCCAACGAGGCCGGGCGTAGACGATTTGCCTGCAACGAGTAGACCAGTACTTGTCTCAGCTCAATCTTCTTATGCACGCTAGAGAGTTCCGAAAACGTCCGTGTTTTAAGGCTGATGAAAGATTGAAGAACTGTGAAGCGGCGTTCGGCGATGGAAGTGCTGTAGGCGCGGCGACCGGCTGCCGGTCATTCCGGCCGGGTTAGAGGAACTTTTTGAGGACCTCGTCGGGGGCTGGGGCGTAGCCGCTAGGTTCCATCGAGCAGCTAGCGCGGCCTTGGCTGAGGCTGCGCATGGCGCTGGAGTAGCCGAAGAGTTCGGCGAGCGGGGCTGCGGCGTGCAGCACGGTAAGCCGGCCGCGGTTTTGAGTCTGGTGGATGATGGCGCGGCGCTGTTGCAGGTCGCCGACCAGGTCGCCGACGTGTTCGTCGGGGGTGCTGATTTCTAGCTTCATGATCGGCTCGAGCAGCACGGTGCCTGCTTCGCGCAGGCCGGCGTCGAGCGCCAGGTTGGCGGCGGTGCGAAAGGCGATCTCGGTGGAATCGGTTTCGTGCATTTCGCCACTTAGCAAAGTGGCCTTGATGCGCATGAGCGGGAAACCGAGCACGCCGCCCCCCTGCCCTGCAGTTTCCAGTTCTTCAAGTACGACGGCGAGCATTTCGTTGGGCAGGCCGTGATCGAGCGAGTTGCTGATCGTGACGCCACCGCCGCGGGTTTCGAAGGGCTCGACTTTCAAACACACCTGGGCAGTGTGTTGCACGCCGTTGATCAGCCGATGGCACTCGCCGGTGACTTCGACCGCTTTCTTGATCGTTTCGCGATAACTAACGCGCGGGTTATGCACTTTGACGTTCAGTTTGAAGTCGCGCTGGAGTCGATGCTGGATCACTTCCAGGTGCAATTCGCCCATGCCGCTGATCAGGGTCTGGCCGGTCTCTTCGTTTTCGACGGCGGTGAAGGTTGGGTCTTGTTTGCGAAGCATTTCTAGGGTATCGGCGAGTTTCTTCTTGTCGCCGGTACTCTCCGGCTCGATCGCCATCGAGATGACGGTTTCGGGAAACTCGATCGACTCGAGCACGATCGGCGCCCGCGTATCGCAGAGGGTGTCGCCGGTGACCGAGTCGCGCAGACCGATGATGCCAACGATGGCGCCGGCCTGAGCACACTCGAGCTGCTCGTCTTTCTTGCTGGCATGGATTTGCCAGATTTGGGCAACGTTTTCTTTCTTGTCTCGCGTGGGGTTCAGAACGCGGCTATTGCCTTTGAGTGTGCCCGAGTAAACACGCACCCAACTGAGATCGCCTGTCTTGTAGGGCAACACCTTGAAGACTAAGCCGCAAAAGGGCTCGTCGACACTGGGCTTACGGGTGATCTTTTTCAACTCGTCAGCGTCTTTGTGGCCTTTGCCCTTGCTGGAACTTTTGCCTGCGGGCTCGAGCCCCACGACCGGCGGCATCTCTTGCGGATGCGGCAAATAGGCGGCCACCGCATCGAGCAACGGTTGAACGCCCATGCCGTGGAGTGCCGAGCCGCAGAGCACCGGCTGAATCTGCTGATGCACCGTCGCATCGCGCACGACCCGCCGCACGAGTTCCGCAGAGATCGGTTCTTCGGCAAGGGCGAGTTCCATCAGCTCGTCGCTGTAGTTGGATAGTTCGCTGATGAGCTGCTCTCGCCAGAGGGCGGCGGTGTCGGCGAGCTCAGCGGGAATCGGCTGGGCCAGCACCTCGCGGCCTTCCTTGCCTTCGGGAAAGACGAGCATCTGCTCTTCGATAAGATCGATGACCCCTCGGAAAGGATCGTCGACATGGGCAGGCCCCAAGCCGACAGGTATTTGCAGGGCCACGGGTTTGGCATCGAGCCGGTTTTTGATTTCGGCAACCACGCTCTCGTAGTCGGCCCCTTCGCGATCGAGTTTGTTGATGAATGCGAGACGGGGGACTTTGTACTTGTTAGCCTGTCGCCAGACGGTTTCGCTCTGCGCTTCGACCCCTTCGCGAGCACTGAAGACAATGACTGCGCCGTCGAGTACTCGGAGGCTGCGTTCGACTTCGGCAGTGAAATCGACGTGGCCCGGGGTGTCGATGAGATTGATCTGGACGTCTTTCCAAGGGAAGGCGACACAGGCGGAGTAGATGGTGATGCCGCGTTCGGCCTCTTCGGCATCGTCGTCGGTGGTGGTGGTGCCCCGATCGACCTCGCCGGCACGATGTTTGGCGCCGCTAACATAGAGCATGCGCTCGGTGACCGTCGTCTTGCCGGCATCGATGTGGGCGATGATGCCGATGTTGCGAAGTTTGGTGAGGGAGGTAGTCATCAGAGTTCACCCTAGAGAATAAAGTTCCCTTCGCGCTGCACCCACCCAACAAGTTGCTCGGGACTTATAGTAAAAGCGGGTAGCCATTGGCTGACCGCTTTTTGTGCGCACAAAAAAACTAGGGGCTGGGGATGAGCGAGCCCTTGGCACGCTCGTCCCCAACTCCTAGCTATCGGCTTCTTTTTACCAACCAAAGTGGGCGAAGGCTTTATTGGCTTCTGCCATGCGGTGGACGTTTTCACGACGGGTCATGGCGGCCCCTTCGCGTTTGTAGGCGGCGGCCAATTCGTCGGCAAGCTTTTGTGCTGTGGGTCGGCCCTTCTTATCGTGAACAGCCATCAGAATCCAGCGAAACGACAACGACTGCTGGCGAACTCGATTGACCTGCATGGGCACCTGGTACGCAGCACCGCCGACCCGCTTCGAGCGGACTTCGATGCTAGGCTTCACGTTCTCGACGGCCTGGTTGAATACCTCGATCGGCTCTTCCTCGGGGATGCGCTCCTTGAGGATTTCTAAAGCGTCGTAGAAGACCGATTGGGCAACGCTCTTCTTGCCGTCCACCATCAAGCAATTGATAAACTTGCTGGCCAGTAGGGAGCCGAAGCGAGGGTCGGGTTTGAGCTGTTTGCGGCTGGCAGTGATTCGGGCCATGAGATAAAGCTGTCAACGGTCTGCTGTCAGCGGTCACCTGGTGATTGTAAGTGGAAAAACGAGCTGACAGCCGAAGGCCGCCTGCCAACGAGGGGTTAGGGTTTTTTCGCTCCGTAACGGCTGCGAGACTGTTTGCGTCCATCGACACCGAGGCTATCTAAGGCGCCACGAACCACCTGGTATCGCACGCCAGGGAGATCGCGAACTCGACCGCCGCGCACGAGCACGATGCTATGTTCCTGCAGCGTATGCCCTTCGCCGGGGATGTAGACGGTCACCTCCTTGCCATTGGAGAGCCGAACACGGGTGATTTTGCGCAAAGCAGAATTCGGCTTCTTGGGGGTCATCGTCCGCACTTGGAGACAGACGCCGCGCTTCTGAGGGCATCTGCTAAGCACGGGCGATTTGCTGAACTTGCGCTTCGCTTTACGGTTCTTTTTGACAAGTTGGTTAATCGTTGGCATGGAATACCGCCAGGGGAATTGTCTCGTTTAGCTGTAATGAACCAATCAATCTACCGCGCTAGGCTGGGGTGTCAACTGCTGGTGAGCACTGAGGGTGCGTTAAGGCAGGCCGGGGCCAGCATCCTCGGGCCGCAAATCCTCGGATTCCTCGGCAGGAGGCATCTCTGCTGGCGACTCGAAAGGTGTGGCCAGATCGTGCGAAGCACCATGCTCGGCCGCCGACGAGTGCTCGGCCGAGGCCGAACTGGCGCCGAGCAAAGCATCGAGACCACTGTGAATCTCGGAGCTGGCGAGCGGTTCCTCGGATGCCGAATGCCCTCCTTCGCCGTTGCTGCCTCCAGCGGAGTCGCCTCTTGCTTCCAAGGCAGACTCTAGGAGCGGGAAGGACCGTTCGAGAACCTTTTCTTTCTCGGCGGCAAGTTCTTCCAAGGCGTGAGGATGAATCCGTACCTCGGCTTCCTGAATCGAGTGGAAACCGGTGCCCGCCGGAATCAAGTGCCCGAGGATAACGTTTTCCTTGAGACCCACGAGGCTGTCGGTACGTCCGCCCAAAGCGGCCTCGGTAAGCACCTTGGTCGTTTCCTGGAAACTGGCTGCGGAGATAAAGCTGGAGCTCTGGACCGAAGCCTTGGTGATTCCCAAGAGTTGGGTGCTGGCAGTGGCCATTTTGGGCCGCGTGCCTTTGGCGATCTCTCCGCCCAGCGACTCGATCTGGGCGTTGGCGTTTTCCAGGACATCCTTAGGAACGATCGCGCCTTCGTTGAAGTCGCTGTCGCCTTGATTGGTAATCCTCAAACAATCCGCCAATCCTTCGTTTGCCATTCGGAATTCGAATTTATCGATGACGCTGCCGGGCAACAGGTCGGTATCGCCGGGAGATTCCACCCGCACCTTACGCAGCATTTGCGAGACGATGATTTCGATATGCTTGTCGTTGATCTCGACTCGCTGGCTACGATAGACGTTTTGAATCTCACGAGTCAGATACTGTTGTACCGCTTCTTCTCCCGAGATTCGCAGAATGTCGTGCGGCACCAAGGGGCCGTCGACCAACGACTCGCCGGCTCGAACCACGTCGCCCGCGTGAACTCGCAAGTGCTTGCTGTGGGTGACCAGGTGTTCGCGTTCGATGCCCGTTTCGCTCCGGACCAGAATGGAGCGCTTGCCCCGTTTCTTTTCGCTGAGCAATTCGACGACGCCGTCGATTTCGGCAATAACAGCCGGATCTTTCGGTTTGCGAGCCTCGAAAATCTCGGTGACCCGGGGCAAACCACCTGTGATGTCCTGCGTTCCCGACGCTTCTCGGGGGGTTTTGGCAATCAGCGCACCGGGGGCAATAATCTGACCTTCATCGACTTCGAGGTGAGCACGCTCGGGCATGTAGTAGAAGTCGATGATTCTGCCATCGCTGGGGTCTTCGACGACGATCTGCGGGTGCATTTCGCCCTTGTGTTCGATGACGACATAGCGTCTTTTGCCGCTGGGGTCGACTTCGCCGCGAATCGTTTCGCCTTCGATGAGGTCTTCAAAACGAACCTTGCCGCCGGTCTCGGCGAGAATGGGAATGCTATGCGGATCCCATTCGCAGAGGGTGTCGCCAGGTTTGACAAGGGTGTCTTCCTCGGCAGTCAGCACGGCACCGGTGGGCACTTCGTATTTCTCGACTTCCCGTCCCCGATCGTCGACCAGCGCGATTTCACCATTGCGGGCGAGGACGACGAGACGGCCCGCATCGTTTCTCACGACCTTCAAGCGGGCATATTTAGCTACCCCGCCCTTCTTTGCTTTGATATCGCTATCTTCGATATCGCGTTGGCCAACGCCGCCGATATGGAAGGTACGCATCGTAAGCTGCGTGCCCGGTTCGCCGATACTCTGGGCAGCAATGATTCCCACGGCCATGCCTTCTTCGACCATGGAGCCGGTTGAAAGGTCCATGCCGTAACAGAGCCGGCAAATGCCGAGCGGGGCATCGCAGGTCATGGGGCTGCGAACTTGGGTCTTCTCCAAGCCGAGCTCTTCGATCTTGCGGGCAATCTCGAGGGTAATGAGCTCGTTCTCGGCAACGATGACTTCATCGGTAATCGGGTTGACGATGTTCGCCCGACTGACACGACCCTTAATCGACTCGGCGAGACTGACCTCAACCTTTTCGCCCCGATAGAGAATACCCTTGGTGATGCCCTGCGTGGTACCGCAGTCGTGGGTTGTGATAACCACGTTTTGCGCGACGTCGGCGAGCTTGCGGGTCAAATAGCCCGAGTCGGCCGTCTTGAGAGCCGTATCGGCCAAGCCTTTACGGGCTCCGTGAGTAGAACTGAAATACTCGAGAACGGTAAGCCCTTCTCGGAAGTTTGCCTTGATCGGCGTTTCGATGATTTTTCCGGAGGGTTTCGCCATCAGTCCTCGCATACCGCCAAGTTGGCGCATCTGTTCGACGCCGCCACGAGCACCCGAGTGGGCCATCAGAAAGATCGGATTGACGTAGCCATCCTTGCGGTGGTCGTTCTCCAGGCCTGTCATCATTTCCGCCGTGATTTGTTCACGAGCATGGGTCCAGGCGTCGAGCACCTGATTGTAGCGTTCAACTTCGGTGATGACGCCGCGCTGGAACAGCTTGTTGAACTTCAAGACCGTCTTTTCGGCATCGTTAATGATCTTTCCCTTGGATTCCGGCGTAATCAAGTCGTCGGTACCGAACGACAGCCCGCTGAGGGTCGATTGGCGGAAACCAAGCTGGTTCATGTCGTCGAGCAACTCGATTGTGGCGCGACGGCCAACAAACTGGTAGCAGTCTGAGATGACTCGCGCTAATTCACTCGATCGCATTGCCACGTTGTAAAAGGGCATCCCCTTGGGCAGGATCTTGTTGAACAGGACTCGACCCACCGTGGTGGTGATGCGAGCTCCGTTTTGAGGGGAAGTTTCAAAAACCTCGCGTAGGCAACGATCTTTGGGCAATCGCACCTTGATCGCTGCGTGGGTGCCGACCACGCCGGCGGCGTAGGCAGTCTCGACTTCTTCCAAGGAACTGAAGACCATGCCGTCGCCCTTCACCTCGGGCACACTCATCGTAAAGTAGTAACTACCCATGACGACGTCTTGCGAAGGGCTGATAATCGGAGCGCCGTTCGAGGGGCTGAAGATGTTGTGGGTACTCATCATCAGCGTATGGGCTTCGACCTGTGCTTCGATTGACAGCGGCAAATGGACGGCCATCTGGTCGCCGTCGAAGTCGGCGTTGAAACCTTTGCACACCAACGGATGAAGATTAATCGCATTGCCCTCGACCAAAGTCGGTTCAAAGGCCTGGATGCCCATACGGTGAAGCGTCGGGGCACGATTCAGCAGCACCGGATGATTGGTGATCACCTCTTCGAGAATATCCCAGACTTCCTCATCCTTGCGCTCGAGCATTTTCTTGGCCGACTTGATCGTATCGGCATGCCCCAGTTCCTTGAGCCGGCGAATGATAAACGGCTGATAGAGCTCAAGAGCGATCTTTTTGGGCAAGCCGCATTGGTGCAGCTTGAGCCGAGGACCGACCACAATGACGCTGCGGGCCGAGTAATCGACGCGCTTGCCTAGCAGGTTTTCTCGGAAGCGACCTTGCTTCCCCTTAATCATGTCGGTGAGCGACTTGAGCGGTCGATTGCTGCTGCCTAACACCGGGCGTTTGCAACGATTGTTATCGAACAGCGCGTCGACCGATTGTTGCAGCATCCGCTTTTCGTTGCGGATGATCACCTCGGGGGCATTCAGGTCGACCAGCTTCTTAAGTCGATTGTTGCGATTGATAATGCGACGATAGAGATCGTTGAGATCGCTGGTGGCAAAATTGCCGCTATCAAGCAGGACCAACGGGCGCAGATCGGGCGGAATGACGGGGATCACGTCGAGGACGATCCACTCGGGCTTGTTGTCTGAATCGCGAATCGCTTCGACTGTTTTGAGCCGGTTGATAAGATCCTTGGCCTTTTGCTTCGAGCCTGTTTCCTTGAGCTCTTGCCGCAATTCTTCGGAAAGTTTTACCAGATCGAGTGAGCTGAGGAGTTTGCGAATCGCGTCGGCGCCCATATCGGCATCGAAAGCCCCTTCGCCGTACTGCTCGCGAGCAGCACGGTATTCCTCTTCGGTCAGCAGCTGCTGGGCCTTGAGGGGAGTTTCTCCTGGATCAACGACGACGTAGTCCTGGAAGTAAATGACTTTTTCCAGGCTGGTGGTCTTCATGGCGAGCAAAGAGCCCAAGCGGCTGGGCATGGCCTTAAAGAACCAGATGTGGACGATCGGCGCAGCCAGTTCGATATGGCCCATTCGCTTGCGGCGCACTCGGCTGTGGGTGACCTTCACGCCGCAGCGATCGCAGATCATCCCCTTGTACTTCATGCCACGGTACTTGCCGCAGGCGCATTCCCAGTCTTTTTCGGGTCCAAAAATGCGTTCACAGAAGAGACCGTCTTTCTCGGGCCGATAGGTACGATAGTTGATCGTTTCAGGCTTCTTGACTTCGCCAAAAGACCAGCTGCGGATATCGTGCGGCCGCGCAAGGCTGATTTTTACCGAGCCGTAGTCGTTGATGCGATCGTAATTCGAGCTTTCAAGAATACTCATATAATCCTCTGGAAAACTGCAGGTTGATCATTGCCAAATGACCAGTGCAAATTCTAAGGGGCCTCTGTGTTTTGTTCGTCGTGTCCAGCGGTCAAGAGGAAACCCAGTGCTCCTCTTGGAAATCGTCGATGGCCGTGAGCCAAAGGTGCCAATTACTTACAGCTGACGTTTCTCTAACTGCATGTTTAATCCCAGTCCGCGAATCTCGTTGGTGAGCACATCGAAACTTGCCGGTGTGCCGGCTTGCAAGGTGTTTTCGCCCTTGACCATCGCCTCGTAGATCTTGGTGCGTCCTTCGACATCGTCGCTCTTGACGGTCAACAACTCCTGGAGAATGTAGGCGGCGCCATAGGCTTCCAGCGCCCAGACTTCCATTTCACCAAAGCGTTGTCCGCCGAATCTTGCCTTGCCACCCAAGGGTTGCTGGGTAATGAGCGAGTACGGGCCCGTACTGCGGGCATGAACTTTGTCATCGACCAGATGGTGGAGCTTGAGCATGTAAATGTAGCCGACGGTGGTTTCTTGCTCGAAGCGTTCTCCCGTACGGCCATCGATCAGCTTGGCTTTTCCGTGACGAGGCAGTCCGGCTTCTTGGAGAGCATCGTTGATTTGCTCTTCCGTAGCCCCATCGAAGACGGGAGTGACCGAGCGGAATCCGAGCTTAGCGCCAGCCCAACCAAGATGGGTTTCGAGAATCTGGCCGACGTTCATACGGCTGGGAACGCCCAACGGATTGAGCATGATCTGGATCGGCGTGCCGTCCTCGAGGAAAGGCATATCCTCGATAGGCAGAATCTTGGAGATCACACCTTTGTTTCCATGACGACCGGCCATTTTGTCGCCGACGGAGATGACCCGCTTGGTGGCAACGTAAACTTTCACCATCTGGAGAACCCCGCTACGGAGTTCATCGCCGCGCTTCATCGAATTGAGCTGTCGATCGCGGGCGTCGATCATTTCTTCCACCGCGGGCCAGCCGGTTCGATAGGCTTTGTCGACGTCCTTCTTCCGCTGCGGACTGCGGATCTCGATCGAGTCGAGACGGAACATCGTCGCGGCATCGGCGATGAACTGCGGATCTTGCCCGTGGACAAGCTCGTTGCCGTCTTCGTCGGTCAGCTTTTTCTGAAGGGTAGATTCGATTTCCTGAACCAGCGCGGTGAAGGCTACGGCGATTCTTTCGTTGCCTTCCTTCTCGGCCTCCTTGAGTGACTTCTCGAATAACTTGCGCTCGTCCTCACCCAAACTCATACGTCGAGAAAACTTTTGCGTGTCGATGACGATCCCTTCGACACCCGAGGGGACTTCGAGAGAGTCGTTTTTCACGTCTTCGCCGGCACGGCCAAAGATGGCATGCAAAAGCTTTTCTTCGGGAGTCAGTTCGGTTTTCGACTTGGGAGACACTTTGCCGACAAGAATGTCGCCAGGCTTGACATAGGTGCCGATCTGGACGATGCCGTTTTCGTCGAGATTGCGTAGCGCCTTTTCGCTGACATTGGGAATATCTCGGGTGAACTCTTCGCGGCCGAGTTTCGTTTCGCGAATCTCGACATCGGACTCCTCGATATGGATCGAAGTATAAGTATCGTTGCGAACGAGTTCTTCGCTGATGATGATCGCGTCTTCAAAGTTGTATCCTTCGAACGACATGAAGGCGACGAGCACGTTGCGTCCCAGGGCCAATTCGCCCATGTAGGTTGCGGCGCCGTCGGCAAGCACGTCGCCCTTTTCCACTTTGTCGCCCAAGCGGACGATCGGCTTCTGGTCTTGGCAGGTCCGCTCGTTGAGCCCGACAAACTTGCGGAGATGATGGACCTCGGGGCCGACCTCGATGCGATTGGCATCAACATAGGTGACCGTGCCCTTGTGTTCGGCCCGGACTAGCATCCCCGAGTGCCTGGCAACGTCGGATTCGAGACCCGTTCCGACAATCGGCGGCTCGGCGATCAAGAGGGGCACCGCCTGGCGCTGCATGTTAGAGCCCATCAACGCGCGGTTGGCATCGTCGTGCTCCAAGAAGGGGATCAAACCGGCAGAGACCCCGATCATTTGACTCGGTGCGACGTCGATAAACTCGATCCTGTCGGTCGGCACAAGCACAAAGTCGGACTTGTACCGAGCGACGACCGTATCTCCTTCCAGCTGGTTGTCTTTGACCGGCGTATCGGCAGAGGCAACATAGGCATCCGACTCTTGGTCTGCGCGTAGCCAAACGACCTCGTCGGTAAGCTTGCCTTTGACAATCTTGCGATAGGGAGTGACCAGGAAGCCGTAGTCGTCGACCGAGGCATACATGGCCAAACTGGCAATCAGGCCGATATTGGTACCTTCGGGCGTTTCAATAGGGCAAATACGACCATAGTGAGAAATATGGACGTCACGCACCTCGAAGCCGGCCCGTTTGCGGTTCAAGCCTCCGGGGCCCAAAGCCGAGAGCCGCCGCTCGTGGGTAAGCATCGAGAGCGGATTGGTCTGATCGACCACCTGGGAGAGTTCGCCACGGCCAAAGAAGTACTCGATAGCGGCCGAGATGCTCTTGGGATTGATCAGGCTGCGAGGGGTCATGTCATCGGCGTCTTTGAGACTCATCCGCTCTTGGACGGTCCGCCGCAACTTGAGAAATCCCTTTCTGATTTCGTCGCATGCCAGCTCGTCGATCGTGCGCAGTCGACGATTGCCCAAATGGTCGATATCGTCGACCGCGGCGTCGGAGCTACCCGAGACCAGCTTAAGCAAATACTGCAACGAGGCCAGCAGGTCTTCTGGTCTCAAGACCATCTCGTCTTCGGAGACATTGAGACCGAGCTTGCGATTAATGCGAAAACGTCCGACGCGGCCTAAGCGATACCGATTCGCGTCGAAGAATTTTTCGTTGAAGAGAGCCTTCGCTTTTTCGAGCTGCGGGGGGTTGCCCGGCCGCAATCGCTGATAAATGCGAAGCAGCGCTTCCTCGTGGCTCGACGTATTGTCGTCGGCCAAGGCATTGAGCAGGTGAGGGCTGGGGGGCGGGTCCATGACTTCGATGGTTTTTACTTCTGAAGTGCAAATGACCTCGGCAATATTCTTGGTGATGCGCTGGCCAGACTCGACAATGATTTCGCCGGCCCGGTCGCTGCCGACAGGATAGACCACATCTTCGACGACTACTTTGCCTTCGATTTTTCCGGCGCTGCGGCCATCGGCCACGCGTTCCTTCGAGGTATTGAAGAAGGTGCGGAGGATCTCCGAATCGAGGCCCATCTCCGGGCTCATCGCCCTTAGGAGCGTGACCGCCGAGAACTTGCCGCTCTGGTCGATGCGGACTGTGAGGCTATCTTTCTTGGTGGTGTTCAGTTCGATCCAACTGCCGCGTTCGGGGATAACGCGGCAGCTGTACATCCGCCGCTCGCCAGCTTCGATTTCGCTGACGAAATCGATACCAGGGCTGCGGTGCAATTGGCTAACGACGACTCGCTCGGCGCCGTTGATAATGAACTCGCCGCCGCCGAGCATGATGGGCAAATCGCCCAGGTAGACTTCTTCTTCAACCGGCTGATCTTTTACCAGTCGCAGCCAGATGCGAAATGGCCGGCCGTAGGTCAGGCGCAATTGCCGGCATTCGTCCGGTTCGTACCGGGGCTTGCCCAGATCGTAACGGAGATACTCCAAACGAATGGTCTTGTCATAACTTTCGATCGGAAAGATCTCTTGAAGGACTCCTTCAAGCCCCTCGACCTTTCGCTTATCGTTGGAGCCGCTGCGGTATTGCAGAAACCGTTCGTAGCTGGCAGTTTGAATTTTTGTCAAGTCGGGAATAGCGTAGCCAACTCGGCTACTACCAAAAGTCCGCACTTCAGGAGTACTGAGGCGCCGTTGGGCCGTGACTGCCATAGGGCGATCTGCTCCGATTCTACGAAGTAGGAAAATGGCGAACGCCGACGAGACCCGCGCACAACGATCTATCGTCGAACAATATCCGCTCGGAAAAAACGATCGGCAAACGAGCGACTTTGATGCCGAGGCAGACCTTCCAATCCAGCATTGGTCCAGGCATGGCTATTCCTTCGCCGCTTCGCATCAAAAACAACAACGCTTACGCAGTGAACGATCTCGGTTGGCAGCCGTAAGCCAAGACGGGATCGCCAGGGAGACTCATTTACTTAATGGAAACGGTCGCGCCGGCTTCTTCGAGTTCACCCTTGAGCTTTTCGGCATCTTCCTTGCTGACACCTTCCTTGACTTTGCCCGGGGCGCCTTCGACCAGGTCTTTGGCTTCCTTGAGGCCCAAGCCGGTCGCACCGCGGACGACTTTGATGACGGCGATCTTATTGCCGCCAAAGGAGTCGAGCACGACGTCAAACTCGGTTTGCTCCTCAGCGGCTCCGCCACCGCCATCGCCAGGAGCGGCCATAACCACGGCGCCACCACCGGCAGCTGGTTCGATGCCGTGCACTTCCTTGAGGTAGTCGCTCAGCTCTTTGGCTTCTTTGAGGGTCATCCCGGCGATCTTGTCGCCCATTTCTTTGGCTTCCGCAGAAAACTCTGCAACAGCTGCATCGCTCATGACAATTGGTCCTTTCTCACTTATGAAACTATGGTCTCAATTTGAATTGTAGAAATCTGGCAATCGGTGTCGTATCTGTCTCGGGTTGTGTACGGCAAAGGCTGAGAGGCCCCCGGTGTTTATTCATCAGCCTTTTGCTTGATCTGGCTGGCAAGCTTAGCACCAGGGCCAAGGAGTTGGGCGGAAAGGTTGGCTCCGGGTGAAAGGATCTGTCCTACCAGCAGACTGAGTTGTTCTCCGCGACTGGGCCACTTGCTGACCGCAGCGACGTCTTCTTTGGACAATTTCGCGCCGTCCATGACTCCGCCCTTGGGGGCGAAGGGTTCAAACTCCTTTTCCTTGGCCAGTCGCATCACTTCTTTGGCCAGGGAAACGACGTCTTCGCCACCCCACAACACTGCCGAAGTTCCGGAGGACCCTTCGAAAGCCGGCGCCAACGCGGTGCCCTCGGTAGCACGACCGGCAAGGCTGTTCTTCACCACCATCAGCTTGATGTTCTTCTCGCGCAACGATCGCCTGAGCGCTACGTTGGCATTTGCCTCCATGCCGATTACGTCGACGACTAGCGCGTCGCTGACTCCATCGAGCCGACTTCGTAATTCGTCGGTAATTAGGTTCTTGAGGTACTTGCTCATGCTGAGGTCAGGGGTCTGGGTTCAGAGTGCGGGGAAAAGTGCGGGGCGATTATACGGCCAGCTTAACGCTGGGACTCATCGTAGCGCTGAGGTGAGCCGACTTGAGGTAGGTTCCTTTTACAGCCGACGGCTTCATGCCAAGAATCTTTTTGATGAAGGCCTCGACGTTTTCAACCAGCTTCTGTTCATCGAAACTCAGCTTGCCGACAATCGCATGGATGTTACCGCCTTTGTCATTGCGGAACTCAACCTTACCTGCTTTGTATTCGGAAATCGTCTTGGCAACTTCAGGGGTTACGGTGCCGGCTCGCGGCGAGGGCATCAGGCCGCGCGGGCCAAGCACTCGACCCAGAGGGCCCACTACTTTCATCATATCTGGCGAGGCAATGCAGACGTCGAAGTCGGTCCAACCGTCCAGAATCTTCTTGGCAAGGTCTTCGTCGCCCACCTCATCGGCTCCAGCTTCGCGAGCTGCTTCAGCCTGCGGGCCTTTGGCGAATACGACTACCCGCTGCTCTTTACCAATTCCATGAGGCAAGACGATCGATCCACGGACGATCTGATCGGCCTGGGCCGGGTCGACCCCAAGTCGCAAGGCGATCTCAACCGACTGATCGAAGCGAGTGCCGTCAAACGCTTTTAGCGCAGCAACTGCCTCGGAAAGCGGCAGCGCTTCGGCGGGCCGTTTTTCGACCAGTTTCTTCATTCTCTTTGCAAGTCTAGGCATTTTTCGTTCGCTTCTTTACTGCCTGCCGGAATCGCCAGATTCCAAGGCTGGGTGGCGGTGCGTTAGTTGGCTGTGCGATAGTGGCGATTGTAATTAACTGGCAATCCTTAGCCTTCAACTTCCAGGCCCATACTGCGGGCAGTGCCGGCAATCATCTGGACCGCGCTGTCCAGGTCGCTGGCATTGAGGTCTTCCATTTTGGTGTTTGCAATCTCTTCCAGCTGGGCGCGGGTCACTTTGCCCACCTTGTCTTTGTTGGGCACCCCAGAACCTTTGGCGATATTCGCCGACTTCTTCAGCAAGACCGCCGCCGGCGGGCTCTTGGTAATGAAGTCGAAGGAACGGTCGTTGTAGACGTTGACAACCACGGGAATCATCATGCCGTTAGCTTCCCGGGTCTTGTCGTTGAACGCCTGGACGAACTGGCCTAGGTTGACGCCAAACTTACCTAGCGCAGTACCGACTGGCGGGGCAGGCGTAGCCTGGCCACCGGGGATTTGAAACTTTGCAGTTCCTGTTAGTTGCTTAGCCATCGATTACTCTTGGATATTGTCTGTGGTCGGCTTAAGGGGCGTAGCCCGTGGGTTAGGTCGAAAGGGCCGTCCGCGCGGACAGCTTTCATGGTTTTTATAACTGCTCGGCTTGCCAGTATTCGAGTTCTACGGGTGTACTGCGGCCAAAAATATTGATCATGACGGTGATGCGTCCGCTGTGCTCATCGATCGCATTGACCTCGCCTTCGAAGCTTTCGAAGGTGCCTTCTTTGACTTTCACGCGATCGCCAATCTTGAAAGAGATATTCAGTTTGGGGGTATCGTCGGTCTCTTCCTCTTCCGATTGAACGATGCGCGCCACTTCGTGCGGCAGCATCGGCGAAGGCTTGCCGTGGGCTCCGGTGAAGTCGCCGATCCCCGAGGTTTCGCGGACCGCAAACCAGGTGTCGTCGTTAATGTGCATGTTTACCACGATGTAGCCTGGGTAAAGCTTACGTTGGACGATTTTCTTTTTGCCGTTCTTGAACTCGGTCACTTTTTCGACCGGCACAATGATCTCGCCAAAGAACTCGTCCAAGCCTTCGATGGCAACTTTGCGCCGCAGAGCGTCGGCAATGGATCGCTCTCGGTTGCTCTGCACCTTGAGGATATACCAATCCATCTCAGCGGCCTCGGGTTCCTCCGCCGCTTCTTCCTCGACCTCTTCTTCCTCGCTGATCACTGCTTCAGCTTCTTCTTCGTCCTCGGCTTCACTGCCAGCTTGATCGTCTGCCGCCACTTCCTCTGTGTGAGATTCAGTAGCGTCGTCCGAGAGGTTTTCGTCTAAATTCGACTCGACCTCGCCCTGTTCGCCCATGTCTTCCAAGACCTGGCCTTCGGCCTTCTCTTCCAACTTGCTGGTGTCGGCCCCAACATGATCGGCTGCCGGCGCAGACTGATCGGCCGCCGCGGGGGCGTCTGCTTCAGGCAATGCCTGCTCGGCCAGTTTGTTGGTTTCGTCGCTCACGAGGGCAACCGTTACAGTCCAAAAATGAAATTAAGGGCAAGATCCAGGACAAAGTCGTAGGCGAACAACAACCCTGCCAGGAAAAAAATGACGACAATCACCACGAGCGAGGCCCGCCACGACTCGGCACGACTGGGCCACGAAACTTTGTTCATCTCGGCTTCGACGGAAATCAAAAAATCGGCGAACTTGGGCATGTTGACGATTCGAAAACCGGCCCACAAGCCAGCAGCCAAAACCACCAGTGGGACGACGTATTTTCCAACGTCGGTCACCGCCACGGAGTTGAGTTTCCAAGCTCCGACGGCGACTGCCACCGCAATCGCGGCGAACGTGAGCTGCCGGGCAACCCTGCCCTGACTCCGCTTGTAGCGCGAAGCGTTGAACATTCCAGCGATTAACTCAGCCACGGCACTTCCACTTCTTCACAAGGTTCTGCCCACTGGCAACTTGGCCACCTGCGATACACCACCGCCAACACCACTCCACGACTGGGAACAACAAAAAGAGCGGTACACCCAACTGCCGGGCAGAGCCCATTTTTGTGACCCGAACTTCGTCATTCATCCTGTATGGCAGGGGCGGTGGGACTCGAACTCACAACCCCCGGTTTTGGAGACCGGTGCTCTGCCAATTGAGCTACGCCCCTAAAGGGAACAGCAAATCACCGAATGATGAGCAACCCAGCCCACCATTCGGCATTCGCTGTTTACTTGCTACTGTACGATCTTGGTTACCACACCCGAGCCGACCGTCTTGCCGCCTTCGCGGATAGCGAATCGAACTCCGTCGTCCATTGCAATCGGCTTCATCAGCTCGACTGAAAGGCGAGCATTGTCGCCGGGCATGCACATTTCGGCGTCGCCCACCAGGTTGGCGGTACCGGTGACGTCGGTCGTGCGGAAGTAGAACTGGGGACGATAGCCGCTGAAGAACGGCGTATGCCGACCACCCTCTTCCTTGCTCAGGACATAAATCTCGGCTTCAAACTTGGTATGAGGCGTGATGCTGCCGGGCTTAGCGAGCACCTGGCCTCGCTGGATATCTTCGCGCTTCACACCACGCAGCAGACAACCGACGTTATCGCCGGCGTAGCCTTCTTCCATGGTTTTATTGAAGGCCTCGACACCGGTGCAGGTGGTTTTGGTCGGGGCATCGGTGAGACCGATGATTTCGACTTCTTCGCCAACCTTAACCGTCCCGCGCTCAATACGGCCGGTGGCTACGGTACCACGACCTTCAATCGAGAAGACGTCTTCGATCGCCATCAGGAATGGCTTATCGGTTTCTCGCACTGGCTCGGGAATATAGCTGTCGATCGCATCCATCAACTCGCCGATGCACTTAGCCGAAGCCTCGTCTTCGGGGTTCTCGATGGCGGCCTTGGCGTTGCCGCGCACCAATGGCACTTCGTCGCCGGGAAAACCGTAGGTCGAGAGCAACTCGCGAACTTCGAGTTCAACCAGTTCGAGCAACTCTTCGTCGTCGACCAGGTCGCACTTGTTGAGGAACACCACGATCCGAGGCACACCGACCTGGCGAGCAAGCAGAATATGCTCTCGGGTCTGCGGCATAGGACCGTCGGCGGCGGACACCACCAGGATGGCGCCATCCATCTGGGCAGCACCGGTGATCATGTTCTTGATAAAGTCGGCGTGGCCCGGGCAGTCAATGTGGGCATAATGCCGATTCGCTGTCTGGTACTCGACGTGAGCGACGGCGATGGTCACCGTCTTGGTTGCGTCACGAACTGTTCCGCCCTTGGCGATATCAGCATAAGACTTGATTTTCGCCAAACCCTTCGTCGCCTGGACGGCCAAGATTGCTCCGGTAGTCGTCGTCTTCCCATGGTCGATATGACCGATGGTGCCTACATTGACGTGCGGCTTGGTACGTTCAAAAGTATCCTTAGCCATTTTTCTCCCTAACTTCGTTTTAGGTCATGTAACTCAGTGACAAAAATGGAGTTTCTTGCGAACTCGTAACGTTAATTCTTATTTGGGCCTTCTCTTCGAAATCTTCGAGAGCTGCTGATGAGACTCGAACTCATGACCTCTTCCTTACCAAGGAAGTGCTCTACCAACTGAGCTACAGCAGCGAGTAGAGCTATTAGCCATTAGCTATTAGCGGTTAGACATACGTCCTTCACCTCTCCCGATAATCCAGCCAATCGCCAACAGCTAATCACTAACAGCATTTTTCAAAAAAAGCGGGTGAAGGGAATCGAACCCTCGTCATCAGCTTGGAAGGCTGTTGCTCTACCATTGAGCTACACCCGCAAACTAAAGCCGAGAGCCGCCAGCGGAAAGCCGACCCGCTGCTTTATTCACCTCTCTGCTTTCCGCTTTCCGCTTGTTTTCTCCTCAATGGGGGGTGCAGGATTCGAACCTGCGAAGGCATAGCCAGCAGATTTACAGTCTGCCCCGTTTGACCGCTTCGGTAACCCCCCGGCTGTTGTCCAACGAATAGTTCAGCAACACTGATTTCGTGAACCTGTTTCGACGGATCGCGTGCCGGTAGGCCCCTGCCAGACTAACAGCTCGAGGCGGGCCCCAGCCTGCCGCTGTCAGACCACACCATTAAAAAACCACCCGTTGGCCTCAAGTTGCACCACCCAGTCGGCTTCGATCCTTCTCGGCGACCCCATGTTTCGCATCACGTTTTCAACGCCCTCGCGCGGTTTTCTTCCATTGACGAGCTAGCGGAGGGAATTGAACCCACAACCTGCTGATTACAAATCAGCTGCTCTGCCAATTGAGCTACGCTAGCCTGAGCGGTGGAAACTTGTGCGAATCAACTAATATAGCCATGTCTCAAAGTGCCGCAAGGCGGGTGGGAGCGAATTTCGCGCCAAAATCGAAGGGCGCTCCCCAGGAGACTCGAACCAATTAGCAGGACCCCCTGGGTCGGCGGCAAGGTTCGCCTATCTTGACATCCGCCGCATTGCCGCCCCCAGCCCTGCCAGCAGGGCGAGCAATAAGGCCGAGGGTTCGGGAATTGCCGTGGACGCTGCCTGCAGGCCACTGGCCCCACCAAATTGCTGCTGCCACATGAGAAGGTCGAATCCGTCCGAATCGAGATCTTCGTCGGCATCTGCTCCGGAAGTGACACCAAAGGCCTCCTGCCAATCGCCAAAATCAACCGCATCGACCATGCCGCTTTCGTTGAAATCGGCGGCAAGATAGGTAGGCGGCAGCTGGATGGCTACATCGAGCTGGTAGAACTGGACAATCTCGTCGTTGCCCGTGATGCGGACAAAGTAGTTTCCGGCTGTGGGAAGGCTGATTGCGTTGAGCGCCTCCGCGAAACCTGCGGCGGTCGAGTTCGCGGATGCCAGCAGGGTCGAACCGTTGGTATCGTACAAATCGAGGGCCAGATTACTGATGGCCGAGGTGTCGATCGAAGTTTGCGCCCCGCCTTCAGAACCCTGGTCGTAGGTAGGCCCCAGGGGCGTGAGCAGAAGATCGACCACTGACGGGCCCGCCACGGTAAAGGAGAAGAAATCGACGTCTGTGTGACGATCGATGCTGACGAAATCGGTATCGTTGGGTCCGACGAGGGTGTCTACGGCGTCGGTCCCAATCGAGACGCTACTGCCAGCAGAGATAGAACCCAAACTGAAGGCATTGGCCGCGGTCTCGTTGCCCTGCCCTCCGTTAGTTTTTTCTAGAGCATCGCCGTAGAACCAGTGGAGCCCGCGGATATCGTCGAATTGAGGGCCGTCGAAGTCGGTGGAGATGGCCGGTTCGAGCAGGAATCCGCTGGTGCTGGACTCGACATGGTTGAGGCCAAAGCCGTGGCCTGCCTCGTGCATGATCGTGTTTCGCAATCGGCGATGCTGCCAGGAGGAGTTTCCAAAGAACGCGCCGTCGTCCGAGTCGAGCACCATGTCGCCGTTATCGGGCAGGTAGTTGAACGCCAATGTGCCGCTCGCCCCGTCGATACTGGCCGCACCAATGCGAATATCGCCACGGACCCCCAAGAGGCCCCGAGAGCCACTGCTGGAACTGCCCTGGGTAGCGCCATCGTCGTTGGGCTCATAGACATAGGTAATGCCGCCGAGCTCGGTCCAGCGGGCGAACGAGTCTTCGAAAAAGCCGAACCAGGGCCTGAGTGTCAGATCGGCTCCGCCGGGGCCGGTGCCGAACTTGGTGTCCATGAAGCTGATAAGATTGCTAGGCCCTTCGCTCGTTAGCGAAGTACCGTCGGGCACGAGGCTCCAGGTAAGCGTAATGGGGTCGCCAGCCGAGCCAGTCGTACCCGAGGCAGTTGTGATCCAGCGGTCGTCGGGAACGAACCCCTTGGCCTTCTGCGCAGCCGTCATCCCGGCCAGGCAGACCGAGACCAGCAGCGCAGCAGTAAACCGTCTTTTGACCATCTCGCCCAATTCTGTTCCGAAAACGGGGGTTGCCCCCATTGTATCACGGAGTCGCAGATTTGGGTGCTTGAAATCGCCCTGGACATTTGCTGGAACCCCGCTCTGCTAGCAGGAAAGACGGGCGTCTGGAACATGGTACTGGTTGTGAGGCCAAGCAAGTGCCTGGCTTAGGCCCTAGAAAGGGGTAGCGGAGCCTGGGACCGCGTGGCAGTCCGGCTAAGGGTCTGCAGCGAGAAATTGAGGGCGGAAGAAACTTTGAGGGAGTGACCGGGACCTGGACATTAGGCAGAACTGCATCTACCGGTGCGGCGCAAAAAAACCGCCGTCACCGGGACGGCGGTTTTACACTACGCTCTGTGTTAACACCCTGCAGAGAAACAGGTTACATCTCCAGGGCAATCTTCTCTTCTTGGGCAGCTTGCCGCAGCTTGGTCAGCGCGCGGGCCTCGATCTGGCGAATTCGTTCTTTGGTGACTCCCAATTCGGCCCCGACTTCCTTGAGCGTGCGGGGCTCGCGGTTATGGTCCAACCCGAAGCGGCCGACGATGATCTGCCGTTCGCGATCGTCGAGCCGCTTGAGTACGCGATTAATCTTGGAGATACGGTCTTGCTGCATCGATTCCTCAACAATCGGATTGCCGCGCTTTTCCTGGGTTGCGGCAAACAGCTCGTCGTGGCTCGTGCGGAAGCGATCCCGCTGACGATACTCGCTGGGAATCGTACGGGCGAAGTTCTTCATAATGGCCCAACTGGCATACGTGCTGAACTTATTGCCTCTGGAGAAATCGAACTTCTCGATCGCCCGCAGCAACGAAACATTGCCATCGGAGACCAGTTCGAAGAAATTCTGATCCGGGGTTACGTGCCGCTTGGCAATCGAGACCACAAGCCGCAGATTGCACCGGGCAATCTGGTTTTTCAACTCAACGGCCTGGGCGTGGGCAGCCTCGATTTCGTCCATCAACGAGGCCTTGGGCTGCTCGTAGTCTAGTTGGTCGCGGAGCTTGCTGGCTTTGTACTTCAGATAGTTGTACTTGCGAAACAGGTGTTGCTCCTGCTCGCGTGTCAGCAGCGAGATCTCGTACAGGCTGGCCAGGTAGGGCGGCAAACCCGAGGGGCGGCGCGGCTTGCGAGTTGCGTCTTCGTTCTCGGGCATCTGCCCGAGGCATGCCTTATCGGCTCCCTTGCGCGAGAAACGAGCATTATCGATGTAGTCGAGCGGCAAATCGGCGATGCGCTGTGCGCGCATTTCGCTTATCACCCTGTAGATGGTCGTCTTGGTGCGATGATAATCCTGGCAGAGCTTTTCGACCGCGGAACCTCGGCGATAGGCGCGGAAGATGTTGGTTTTCTGCTGCTCGGTAAGCGGCCCATTGTCGGTTGGAAAGATGGCGCTCTCGGGGTTCTCCAGATCGTGTTGGCGCAGCGCGGTACGAATCGTCTCGACGCTACGGCCGGTGCGTTGGGCCAGTTGGCGAGAGATTTCGGCTTGTCCACCACCTGCCTCGGCCATTTGCTTGGCAAATTCGACGTATTCGTTGCGTTGTCCGTCGGTCAGCTGGCTGAACCGCGAACCACGTTCCACGCGTTCGCCATTTCGCTTCACGAACCGATCGACGCTACTCTGGAGAAAGCCAACCCGTTTGCGACCGTCGAAAACAAGCCGCCGGCTGACCAGCCCTAAGGCTCGCCAGCGCGAGATGGTCTTGGTCGAAACATTGAATTGCTTGGCCAACTGCTCGACGGTGAACACTTGTTCGCCCATCGAGTCGGCGTGTAATTCGCCCGCGTCGGAAAGATCTTCGACGAACAGACGCAGATCGTGGAGCAGCTCGCTGCCGGCGATTTTGCGATTGCCTGCCTCGGGCAGCGATTGGCCGACGATCTGAGAGACTACCTCGGCCGCGGCATAACTGCTATCGGGGTCAAGCGTAGCGATCAGCTTTTCAGTGACCTCGATCTGCGAGAGCAGCGATCCACGGGAGTCCTGGAGCTGTCGATCACGCAGCCAGCGGATAACGGGGTTCTTGTATTCTTGATGCATGGTCCACCTCTTCTCAAAGACATTCCTCAGATGAGTTGGCGTGGTGTTCCGTGCGATTCCTTCGCCCACGTCCGCAAAACTCGGAAGTTTTGTCCTTACCCTCCGGCAGCCAACTTGCTGCTCAAAAAAACCGGGTACGCCAGACGTCTGGGGCCGCGTACCGAATACCGAAAAGCCCGCCGGCACTGCTAGCCAGGCAACGACTAATGGTTGTACGCAGATTAGTGACATAAGGTCGATAGAAAGTTCGTTGGAATTCAGCGAAATCAACTTGGAATACTTGCTGAGAGGATCGCAACCCGTTACATATCAGCGGCTTATGTGGATTCATGAGTATTTTCCGCGAATTAGTTGGGAGTTGCTCAAGAGTCAAGTCGCTGACTGAAGCGCGGGCGATTGTCCAAACTAGGCAAGCTTGTTTGTTTTCTACTGAATTGAGGCCCATTGCGCGGCCGATGACGCCGGTATCGTACTGCCTCGGTCCGACAGAAGACTCTTTGCTCCAGCTCAGAAGGCGTAAGTCTATGCGTGCAATAGCTTTGATAGCCTTGGCCCTGCTCGGTGGGCTTTCGGCCCTTGCCAGCAGCCGAGGCGAGGAATCGACGAAATACCTGCTCCGGCCGGCCCTGTCGCCGAACGAGGCCGCCGCCGTGTCGGTCGACCTGGAGGTCGGGGGCGAGATGATTCTGCGCGACGAGGCCGAAGAGAAGCAGCTGCCGATGAACGTGACAGGCAAACTGCTCTTTCAGGAGCAGTTGATCGCCTGGTCTGACAGCTCGGACGAGGCCAGTCGCTCGATCAGGAACTACCAGACTGCTAAGGCGACGATTCAGGTCGACAAGAAAAGCCTTGATCGCAGTTTGCCGGTCAAGAAACGGGTGGTGGTCGCAGAACTGCGCGAGGGGCGCGGAGCGATGGCGAGTAGCGATAGCAACTTAACTCGTGAGGAGTTCGATTTGCTGAACGTGTTGGGCAACAGCCTGGTCATCGATCGGCTCCTTCCGGGTCGTGAAATCGCTGAGGGAGAGAATTGGGATCATGACAAAGCAACAATTGGCGCCTTGCTGGGGATGGACCATGTGGCGGTCTGCGAGGTTTCGAGTGTCATTACCGGTCAGGCCCATCAGCAGGTCCAGATTCGCCTGGCTGGGACGGTTCATGGAACGATCGACGGAGCGGCGACCGAAATCGACTTGCGTGGAGCCTATTTGTTCCATCAAGTGCGCAAACGAATTACGAAGTTCAACCTGGCGGTAAAAGAAAAGCGTGCTGCAGGTGAGGTGGTCCCAGGCCTCGATGTGGTGGCGAAAGTACGGCTGGTGGTCGACAAGTCGACTGCGGGCTCGTTCAGCGACGAGCAGCTTCAGCTAGCTAGCGATCTTTCTGAACCGCTAGAGAAAGAATTGCTCTACTCGGCAGCGGAACATGGGTATCAATTTCATTACGATCCAGCGTGGTACGTAACGGCCGAGCAAAGCGACTTGCTCTCGCTGCGCTGTCTGCAAGCGGGCGACCTGACGGCCCACTGCAATTTGAGTACCCTGCCGGCGCGGTCGGAGGGCCGTCACACAACGCTCGAACAGTTTGAGCGCGATGTGCGCGAGTCCTTGGGTGACAATCTGGAAAGCGTCTCGGCTGCGACCCAATGGAAGACCGCCCAGGGGCATGATTGCCTGGGAATCATCGCGGACGGCACGTTCAAGAAGGTGCCAGTCCAGTGGCGGTATTACCTGATCTCTGCCGACGGGCTGCCGCGCGTTTCCCTGGCAGTAACCTTGGAGCAATCGCAAATCGATCGCTTTGCCGACGCAGATCGCCAGCTGGTCGATTCGCTGCAGCTAATTCCCAAGGCGGCTTCAGCTACGGCCGCCAAGGCTCGTAAGCAGAGTGCTCGCTAGGAGGGTTACTTGGAGACCACCTTGCGTACATGATTGTTTTGCTCGGGTGCGAAGAGTTCGTCGACCCCTTCGATCTTCGGCACGACGACGACGCCCCCTTCCGAGACGGTGAAGCCGCGGAGGCGGTCGCGATCTAAGTCGACACCCACCTGGGCACCATCGGGAATAACAACGTTCTTGTCGATAATCGAGCGCCGGACGATGGCGCCCCGACCGATACGTACGCCGCCGAAAAGGATTGAATCGGTGACTTCGGCACGTTCTTCGATCCGCACCTCGGGGCCAACGACACTCCCCACGACTTTGCCTCCAGAGACGATCGTACCCGCGGCGATGATGCTGTCGTGTGCCGCCCCGCGGCGCCCCCCTTCTTCGTTAAAGACAAACTTGGGTGGCGGCAGGTTGGGCTGGGCGGTGCGCACCGGCCAATGCTGGTCATAGACGTTCAGCAGCGGCTGCACGCCGGTCAGCTCGATGTTGGCCTGATAGTACGCATCCAGGGTACCGACATCCCGCCAGTACGCATCTCGCTTCTTGTTTTCATCTTGGAACGGAAACGCCATCAGGCGGTGGGTGTTGATAAGCGAAGGGATAATGTTGCGACCAAAGTCGTGGGCGCTTTCGGGGAGCGTGGCATCGTGGCAGAGCTGGTCGAACAAGAAAGCGGCATTGAAAACGTAGATTCCCATCGATGCTAAACAAATTCCATCGTCGCCAGGAATCGTTTTAGGATTGTCTGGTTTCTCTTCGAAACCGATCACTCGGCCATCATCGTCGGTCTGCATGACCCCAAAAGAGCGAGCCTCGTCGATACCGACCGGCAGAGCGGCGATCGAGAGATCAGCATTATATTCCTTGTGGAAAGCGATCATCTTGCTGTAGTCCATCTTGTAGATATGGTCCCCGGCAAGAATGACAACATGTTCGGGCCGCTCTTTTTCGAGCGTGTAGATGTTCTGGTAGACCGCATCGGCGGTGCCCTGATACCACTGCTCGTCGATGCGTTGTTGAGGCGGAGCGATATCGATGAACTCGCCCAATTCGCGACAGAGCAAATGCCGCCAGCCTGTATTGATGTGACGATCGAGGCTCATCGCCTTGTACTGGGTGAGCACCAAAATGCGACGGATGTCGCTATTGATACAGTTGGAAAGCGTAAAGTCGACGATCCGGTAGATGCCGCCAAAAGGGACCGCCGGTTTTGCGCGATCACGGGTGAGGGGCTCGAGCCGCGATCCCTTGCCGCCTGCCAAAACTACCGCCAATACGTCGTTCATAAGCTGCTCTTATCTTCCCTGGTGCCGCTGTCGTCAGGATTGCTCCGCAAGTTTGATTCTAGTGGTTCGAGGCAACGGGGCAAACCGCGGTTGGGGGGGTAGAGAAGTTTTTGGAACAACAATTTATTCTCGCAACCTTCTCAGAATCTCAACGACTGCCAGCTAGAACAAGGTTGTGACAAACATCACAAGTCGGGGCCGGCGACCTCGGTCAATGATGCCCGCTCCCTTCGCCTCCGAGTGGAACGGCCCCGACTATCTTGCCAAGTAATCGCAAGCAGCAAGGAGGATCGATGCGAATTCACCCCGAATACATGCCGACGCCGTACCAAATCGCAGCAGCCTGCTCGCTTATCCGCCAAGGCTGGTCGACAGCCGAACGAGAGCGGCGGATAGTGAGGCCTGAACTCCGCACTCGACAAAACAGCTGGCAACCACCTCACATCAGCACTTCGATTTTCCGATCATGTTTGAGGAGAGCGCTATCTGATTCTCAGTAGCTTGGCTGAAGAATTACGAATCCTTCAGCATCCGCCTGTAGAGTTCGGCGTACTTACTGAGGAAGATCGACAAGGAGTAGCGGCAAGCGACCATGTCGGCTGCAGTTGTCGAAACGGCTGACGCTAGCTGCCGATCTTGCAAGACTTGCAGCGTATATCGGGCACAAACCGATCGGCTGGCCACGGGAAACAGAAAGCCTGTGCGGCCAGGATCGATGGCCTGGCGATGGGCTGCCACGTCGGTTGCCACGACGGGGACCCGGGCGGCCATGGCTTCGAGCAAAGCCAGCGGAGGGGCTGCTGGCACTTCTTCGCCGCTCGGTTGCCAAAACACTTCGGCGTGCGGCAGCCAGCGCTGGAGGTCTTCGCGATAGCCGAGAAACCGAATAGCACTTGAATCGCAGGCTTGACGTGCAAAGCGCTCGAGCCGATGCCGGTCGGGCCCATCGCCGAAAACGAGTAGTCGGGCCGACTCGTTGATGGTCCGCACGAGTTCGAAGCACCAGAGGGCCTCTTCCAGCGCTCTGTCGCGCGTCAATCGCCCAGCCATGGCAATAACGCGTGCGTTGTCGGGCAGTTGCAGGAGCTTCAAGAACTGAGCGAGCGGCACAGGCTCGCAGGCGGGGGAAGGAACGCCCGGGGCAATGGCGACAACATGCGGTTGTTCGATCTCCTGGGGGCAGGGAAGAACGAAGCAGTCGGCAGACTTCTGGAGATCGGTTGGCAGTTCGGCAAGCGTCGCCACACACGGCACGGCGGGATGAGCAGGCCTGACGAATCTCAGGTAGCGCAGCGCAGCAGTTCCCCACACATGGAGCAAGTGGTACCTCTGGTGTCGAAGTTCGCGGGAGAGTCGCCAGGCCGCGAACGGATCGAACGACCAGCGCCGAGCGAGCACGCTGCAAGCAGCGCCGGCCAGTTCGAGGAGACGGCGCTCACGAACATCGGCCGAGAGGGCAACAACCCGAACCCGGCTGCCATCGGCCAACTGCTGAGTCACCAGCTGGTGCAGAGAGCGCGACCAGCCATAGCCATCCAGCGAGGAGATCAAGTGGAGTATCCGTCGCGGCTGGCTCATGGAACTGGTTCGATGGGAACGATAGGGCGATGGAGTGCATTCTAGCTTTCCTAGCGAGGTTAAACAGCCTATGGTGAGACGCTTGAATCCCGGGGCCAAGTGAATCACGTGCTATGACGAAATACGCTGATCAATGGACGACCGACGTAGTGGCGGGGCACAAGTGCTTTCGGTTCGAGCCGTCTGTTCCCTCGGAGCATGGCTATACGGTGCTGTTTCTGCATGGCTTGCAGGCGGGTAGGTTAGAGTTCCACCCCCGAATCGTCGAGCAGTTCGAGCGGCACGGGTTGCGCGTCGTTGCCCCCAAGGCCGATCACAGCTGGTGGGTCGACCGCATTTGCGAACGGTTCGACCCGGTCATCTCGGGTGAGCGGTTTGTGCTCGATCATGTGATGCCGTACATCGCCGAGCAACTGCAGTGCGCACCGCCACGGATTGCGCTGTTGGGTACGAGCATGGGGGGCCAGGGGGTGCTGCGGTTGGCGTACCAGTATCCCGACACGTTTCCGGTTGTGGCGGCGGTCTGCCCGGCGATTGATTTCCAGATTCGGATCGACGAGGGCGATCCGAGTCTCTCGAAGATGTATCGCGACGCTGAAGAAGCAAGGCAAGACACGGCTACGCTCCATATCCATCCACTCAATTGGCCGCGTCATCAATGGTTCTGCTGCGACCCGGCTGACGTGCGTTGGCACGACTCGGTCGACCGGCTGAGGATGAAGCTCTATTCGTTAGGAGTGCTGCACGAATGTGATCTCGAAACCAGCGCCGGCGGGCATGGGTGGGAGTATTTCGAGCACATGGCCGAGCGAGCGGTGGAGATTCTTGTCGACGGCTTGGAGCAAGAGCGGCGGCGGGTGTTTTGATTTGCCCAAACTGCTTTCGACCAGGACGGTTGATTCGTCAACGACTGGTGGACGGGTGCGGGCGGATCGCGCTTTGCTTGAAGTTGCCGCCGGCAAATCCTTCGCCCTTAATCTCGCCGGTGGCTTGATTGTAGATGAGCTTGCGAAAAGCCGCTTCTGAGAAAGGTGCGCCGACGAATTCCTGCCGTGTGAGCGTTGCCGGATCGCCCTCGAGAATGAACATCGTCTTTTGCTGGTCGTAGGTGGCCGATTGAGAACTCGTGGTAAACGTTCCCTGCTGGCCGTAGCTGCCCTCGATCCTGACGTCGCCGGTTGCATGCAGCTCGAGCGGTCCGAAGCTCGAGGTGCGATTGAGCATTGCCAAAGGGCTTTCGGCAACTGCCAGGCGGTCGCTCGATATCAAGATGGTCTCAGGGCCAGGATTTCGACGAACCGAGAGCTCCAGGCGTTGGCCCCAGGTATCGATCGGGCCGTAGATTGCTTTAGCGTCGCCGGAGACCTCGACTCGGCGCCCGTTCTGATGCAGATTGCCGCGAACATCTCGTTTGAATTCGACTCGCAGAAAGCGAAGTCTTTGGCCGGCCGCGGCGCCCGCCGGAACGACGTCGGCAAATCCTGCTAGATTCTTAGAACTATTGGCCAGATGAGTCGATTCAAGCTCGCCGGGTCCGGTCCCGCGGAGCTCTCCCGTGAGTTGATTTGCGACAAACGATTGGAGACGCATGGTTTGCACCGAGACAAGCCCGGCTGCATCGCGCTGTTTGAATTCAGCGAAGACGCCCTGGTGGCACTCGAGCTGGGCTAACTCGGTAGCTTGTTGCTGGACCGCTCCGTCGAATCGCACCGGTTGGTTCAGTACGACTCGCAGGTGCTCGGTTTGGAGCGAACCCTCGTTAGTGTTGGCCACGACCTTGCCATGAAAAGAGATCACGTCGTTAACCAGCTCCATACCGCCTTGCCAGGTAACGACTAAGTAGTGCAAGCCGCCCAGCGGCTTGCCATTGAAATCTTTCTTCATCGGCAGATGCAGTTCGCCCGGCGAATCGATCCAGGCCTTGCTTTCGCCACGGTTGAGCCGGAGCGTTGCGGCGAGAATCTTCATGCCGGCGGCAGTGATCGTGGCAGGCATTCCGGGTTGGCCATGCAATTCGAGTTCTGCCGTCGGCAGGTCGGCGTTGGCGACGTGCAGATATCTTCCCTGCACGACGAGCGGTTGGGTGGTTGCATCGGCTTTTGCCTCACGAAAGACGACGTCGCCATCCATGTCGAGACTGGTGACCTCGGGCTGTTTGTCGCGCACAGTTACCAGCACATCCAGCCGATTGCCGGTGACCTGGTAATTGCGGCCTTGTTGGCCAGCGATTGCCAGACGACCAGGTTGCGAACTGCTTCCGTCCGGCTGGCCTAGCACGAGATTGGATTCGGCGTAATCGACTTTCAATTCGAGAAGATTGATTTTTCCCGATAACTGGGATGACTCGATCGCGACTTTGCCTTGGGCGATCATTTTTTCTGGCACCACATCGCTGGGCAAGAGCAGGTCGTCGGGGCTGTCGGGCGCGCGTTCGCGTAGCAAGAGGGTCATCTTGTCGGCCCAAAGCCGACCCATGCCAACCATGTCGAGCCGTGGTCGGCCCTTGAGCGTCAGCACTGGCTTGCCGCCGACGCGGTCCAGGCTCATGGATTCGGTCCAGCGAACTTCAAAGGGGGTTTGCGAATCCTGACCAGGAGCGATGGCGCGAAGCCAGCCGTGCCCTGCGGCTTGCAATGTGCCAACACGCTGGGGCGAGCCGGCGGGCGGCGCCTGATAGCGTACCTGCTGGGCATGAACTTCGTTGCCCTGGTAGGTCAGCGTCACTTCGTTGCTGCGGTCGAGGATTACGCGTCGCGTGTCGACTTCGATGTAGAGCCGCTGGCAACGGGCTGTCGCTTGCTGCGACTGGGAGTCGAGTTCGACCGGCTCGGAGGGGATTCCCAGGGCTTCAATCGAACCAGGATGGAACCCGAATTCTGAAATCCCGGTGCCGGCCTGCTGAGCAGAGGGTTGGTTTTTGGCAAAGTAGAGATTGAGCTTATCGCTCGTAAGCCGATCGATCTTACCGTCGGGGAACATCTGCACGAGTTCAACCTGTTTCGAAAAAGACGCCGCCTGATGTGCAAAGTCAAATCGAAAGGGCCCTTGGCTGGTTACTTTGACTGGCGGATTCGCTGGTCCAGTGTTTTGATGTCCCAGATCGCCCATTAGTTGCGCTTTGCCTGGCAAGAATTGAGCTTCGACCTCGTAAGAGATTTCCAGCGAGTCGATTCCGCCGACGCTGGGCCCGGAATCTCGCGACCGGGCGCGTTCGAGCGCCACTAGCCGGATTTCAAGCACCCGGCCTCTTCCCCAATGGGGACCGATCCGCATCTCGACCTGCGATTCCGTGCGGATCAGGTCTTCGCTCACATTCACATCGCGAGTGGTCAGCAGCAAATCGTCTTCGGGGCCGGGCTCGCGCATGTCGCTGTGAACCGTGATGTCGCCGCTCAGTTTGGCCCACTGAATGCGTCCAAAACTGTTGAAGCCGCTGCTCGGCACCGCTTCGTCCATTTGCATTACCGCGCCATGAGGCGCTTCGAGCACAATCGCATCGCGAGGCGGCGCCTGGCCGAGAACACGGGGAGTGGGAAAGAAGAGAATTGCACACTTCTTGACCCGCAACTGCCCTTGATCGTTCGGCCGATAGTCGTCGATCACAAACATGGCTTTGTCGAGTTGGAACGTGATCGGCGGCTGCTTAAGGGTCCAGTGATCTGGCGGGAAGTACGCAGCGAGCAACTCGCGATGCTTGTGCACCGCCTGGCGCGCATCGAGGCGATCTTGTTCGGACGCGATTGGCTGTTGCCCAGCGCCGACCAAAGACGGCTCGACAAACGGCACCACTGCCAGCACGTACATTTGATACACCACCACCGTCACGGCAAAGGCAATTGCAGCATGGGTGAGGCGAGTGAGCATGTTTGGGATGTTTGATGTGGGATGCGAATCACCCGTCGCTGCCGACGGGGTCAACCTTGGTATTTTCTGATGGCGGCTTCCCAGCGGTTGGTGTTTTTCAGGAGAAGCTCGACGACTTCGCGAAGTGCGCCATGGCCTCCGCTCAGGCTGGTGGTGTAGTCGGCTGCTTGGAGGTTTTCTTCGGCAGCGTCGGCAACGGCAACCGAAAGGCCCACGTGGCGGTACACCGCCAGATCGGGAAGATCGTCGCCGATATAGCAGACCTCGGCCGGCGAGATCGCGAGTTGCTCGCAAATTGATTTCACCACGGCAGGCTTATCGTCAATGCCCTGTCGCAGGATTTCGATATTCAATTCGGCGGCGCGGAGTTTGACGATCTGCGAACTTCGTCCCGTGACGATCCCAACCTGGCCGCCACACTGCTGCCACAGCCGGATGCCTTGCCCATCGCGAATGTGAAACTGCTTTGACTCGACGCCACGGTTGTCGAACACAATTCGTCCGTCGGTCATCACGCCGTCGACGTCGCTCAGCAGCAGTCGAATCTGGGCACATTTTTCGGCGAGTTTCATGGGGGACTTGCGAACGAATGATTGGGAATTTCGGATTGGGTTAGCGCTGTCGGCCGTAACAGCAGAGAACCACTTGCTAACACCTAGTCGGCGTACTGATCCATCGGATAGATGCGCACCTGAGTTGGCTCTTCGATCGGGGCAGGTTCGGGTTCGGGTAACATACCCACGACGTCGGTGACATCGATGATGCCCTGCGGGCGGCCCTTCGAGTCGACAACCGGAAGTTCGCTGATATGGCGTTGGCCGAGTATCTCGATCGCGGCGCTCATTTTCGATCCTGTTTTGATGGTGGTTGGAGATTGTTTCATGACTTCGCTGATGGGCTGATCGAGGGCCGATTCGTTGCGCGCTTCGATAAGCCGTGCCAGATCGCTGTCAGTGAACAGTCCGGCCAGCTTGCCGTAACTGTCGAGAAGCATGATCGCCCCCGTGCGGCGCCCCGGTTTGGTGCATGCCACGAGAACTCGACGTACCGTTTCGTCGGCCCGCGCAACACGGCAGGCTTGCAGGCCGCGCATATGATCTTCTACACGACTGAGTTTCAGACCCAATGCGCCGCCCGGGTGAAACTGGGCGAAGTCTTCGGCTTGAAAACCCTTGAGTCGACTGACGACTAGTGCTAACGCATCACCGACAGCCAACATGGCGGTGGTGCTGGTGCTGGGCGCCAGGCCGAGACTGCACGCCTCATCAAGACGGCCGAGCGCGATGGTGACTTGGGCTGCCTTACCTAGCGTACTCCTGGCGCTTGCACTGATGGCGATCAGTGGCACACCAAGTTGGCGCAGGGCGGGCAAGAGTCCAAGGACTTCGCCTGTCTCGCCGCTTTGCGAAAGTACGAGCACCAAGTCGCCTCGATGCACGCGGCCCAGGTCGCCATGGATTGCCTCGGCCGGATGCAGAAAGTGAGCACGCGTGCCCGTCGAGGCAAACGTAGCGGCCAGTTTTTGGCCAATGAGGCCAGCCTTGCCCATGCCTGTGACAATCAGGTTGCCTTGCAACGCTTGGAGCAGTTCGACTGCGGCGCAGAAGTTGGCGTCCAGCTTTTCGGCCACTTGGGAAAGCGCCGATGCCTCGGCAAGCATTACTTCGCGTCCGAGATTGATGATTTCTTTTGAGGAAAACTTAGTGACCGAAGGGAGCGCACGTCGTGCAGCGCAGGTACTCATCGAACCGTTATCCTTAACGAGGGGGCAAGCGGGAGATTAGCGGGGCGGGATTGTAGTGGCACCGGCAGATCGGCACAACGGTGCCTGAGAATCGGCAGAGTGCGTGCAGCGCCAGCGAAATGCTTCTCGCGAAGGTTGCCCGCTACTGCGGAAGGACTAAAGCTACTGAGAACACAGAGTTCTTAGAGAAAGCAAAGCGTGCTGCTGGCTTGCTCAGTGCCCTCTGTGTTCTCTATGGCTACGCACTTAGAGCATTCGCTGCCAGAAGCTGCTTCATCTATGTATCTCTGGGTGTTAAGCTTCGCTTCCCACAGAGCAGAGCGCAAAAAAAATGCTCCCAGAAAAGCACACGTCCCAGGGGGGCAAAGGACGTTGTTACCTTTCCGGGAGCGATTGGACGTAAGCGCTGGACGCTTGCGTGCCGTCGGTCACACGGATGTGTCGGGCCATGCGACCGGGGGAGTGTATCGCAGCGGGAGGGCCAGCTTCCGTGCCAGCTCCAGCCGCTCCGGGATCGAAGAGATGAAAACCTCGTCTAATCGATCCAACCACGTGGCTCCGATGTTAGCTTTGATTCCTTGCAGCGGTTAGAAGGGAGTTGTTTGTTATTGAGCTGCAAAAGCGGAGGAAAAGTCGGTCAGCTTCCTGCTGATCTTGCTGGGCTTCCTTGCCTTTGCACTGATGATTCTTGTTGCCTTAGTTTCTTTCGACAACGTGTTGTTCGTTCGTGGGTGGGGAGAATAGGGCAGGCTCTGACGAGGGTCAAGGCCGGTTTTGAGAACTCTGAAAAAACTTTTTTCTGCACGCAATTTGATTGGTTTTTCGCGTAGTGAGCGCCTGTTTAGTGCCGGCATGCTAACGCCAGCAGGCACTTGTGCAGCGAAGCAATGCAAGACCAAAGATGTGGTACTATTACGCCGATCGTTTGCTAGCATCAAGCAGCTTCCTCGGTCGATGCCGATCGCGCGCAACGAATCCATACAGCCAACTCCGAAACGCTTGGCTGCAGATTTTTTTCTAACCAGCCGCTGTCATCGCTTTCTTTGATTGCCGTTTCCAACGCGCCGAGCAACTCGGTCGGCGTGCTGCCGGCGATTCTTTCGCGGCTCGCAATTCCGATCGCCGCCAGCCAGCGCGCCGCATGGGGTGGTAACTGCGGCGCGGCCAGAATCAGCCGCGCCTCACGTTGCCATTGTTCGATCGTCGCGGCAGACATGCGTTGATCGTCGAGTCGCTCGGCGATGCTCGGCGGCCTGGCAGCCAGCAAGTCGGCAACGCTGCGCACGCCGACCTGCATCAGGCGTCCCGCGGTGCGCGGGCCAAGCGAAAGCATGTCGGCAACATTGCTATTGAGAGTCCATTGCGGCATGCGGGGATGATAGGGCGCGACCGAGATTCATGGAAAGAGTGATTCAACGTGTTATTTGCCTCCGAAAGCATCATCCGGTTGGATACGAGGCCCAATCTCCTGAAGAGGCAAATAACAAATCGCCTATCGTCAAGAGCACCGTTGCTAGCGCACAAACTACCCCAGCCCAATGAGTCCAGTGACGCTGTACCCTTGCACGGTAGTCAAAAAACAAGACCACAGGTAGCGCTGCTGCAGTAACAAGATCTGGCAGGTAAATGGAACACTCGATGAACCATTCTATCCAGCCATCAGGAATGTATATTGAATTCCGATTCATCCGCATCAGAGTCAAACCTTCAACTACTCCAATTGCCGTAATAGCTGCACTCAAGTGAAAGTAGGTTCGCCACCGCCTGTTCTCTGCAAGCCAAAGTGCGCACGTCAGACTGATCAAAATACTTGCACCAGCATAAAGGAACCAATTCCACTCTAAGTACACCCACGCAATTTGGGGTAATTCATCGAAATTGATTAACTGCCCCATTTCGTTTCGATCAATGAAGCATGCATAGAACAACAAACCGCTGACTCCTAGAGCAGAATCGAGACAAGACTGAAAAAGCAAGCCATGGCCGGGTTCGCCAGGAAACTTCCTTTTTTGATACCGCCACACTACTCCGAATGCTACGACGGTAATTGCCAACGCTTCTGTTATCAGAATCAAAGAAGCATCGGCTGAATAAACAGCATGAAAATGCTGTTCGTCTAGGCTGCCCTTAGCCATCGTTAAATAAAAACCAGTGACTGCCGTCAACACCAGCAGATGATGAATCCGCAGACGCGGCAAAGCAGACGAGGCGCAGTCGCTCGCGGCCGGGTCGCTCATTTCTTCGGCAACCGGCGATCGACTTCTTTCCAGAAGGCGGCCAGATCGATTTTTACTTCAGGCAAGCGTGATGATTGATAGCGATCATCGACCGGCTGCATGATGGTGTAGCGGCCATCGCTGAGAATCAAGAACTCGAAGAGTTGCGATGCCGGGTCAACGATCCAGTATTCGGCTACACCGTACTTGGCGTAGAGATCAAGCTTTTCGGTGCGGTCGCGTCGGCTCGTTCCGGGGGAGAGAATCTCTATGACCAGATCAGGCGGCCCGTTCACTCGCTCGCCAACGATGTCGCGTCGTTCTTTGGAGATGTACAGTAGATCGGGCTGCAGGATCGTGTCGTCGGAGAAGACGACATCCATCGGGGCCACCAGACTCAGACCGTCTGCCTGATCCTCGGCTCTGGCGAGAATTCGGCACAGCGATCCCAGAATGATCTGATGCAGTGGCGAGGGGCAAGGCGACATGATGAGCCTTCCTCGAATGAGTTCGACAGGTTCACCTTCTGGCAGCTTCCAGTAGTCCGCGGCACGATACGGCCCTACCTCGCTGATCGGCGAGAAGCCCGTGAATTCTTCGAAGTTATGGGATGCCGTGCTCATAGCTCTTAGTATACCGAAAGATCATGCAACGCCAGCAGAAAAACCACCCCTAAGCCCAGAGGTTGCAACCATTGGGCGGGTCTCAGTTAGCGGCCAGCTCAAATCGATCCTGCAGTGCTTGCACGTCCATCGCTTCTTCGCGGAGTGCTTCCATCGCCTTGACGGCCGCGCTGGCGGCTTCGATGGTTGTAAGGCAAGGGACGCCGGCCTGGACGGCGGCGGCACGGATTCTGCCTTCGTCGGTACGGGCGCCTTTGCCTCGCGGGGTATTCATGATTAGGGCGACTTCCCCATCGGTCAGAAAATCGAGCAGATTAGGATGGCCTTCGCGAATCTTCTTCACGCGCTGCCAGGGAATTCCGGCGGCCGTGAGCACCTCGCCGGTGCCTTCGGTGGCCAGCAGATTGAAATCCAACGCATGGAGCTTATGAGCCAACTCGGCGATCTGTTCCTTGGCCTTATCGGCAACGCTGACGAATACATTTCCCGAACGCGGCAGCACGCAGCCGGCGGCCAATTGGCTTTTGGCAAAGGCAAGACTGAAACGAGGGCTGATACCCATCACCTCGCCGGTGGAACGCATCTCGGGCCCCAGTACGATATCGACCCCAATAAACTTGTTGAACGGAAAGACACTTTCCTTCACCGACACGTGGCTGGGGATTGGATCTTCGGTGACCCCCTGCTCGGCCAGCGAAACGCCAGCCATCACTTTGGCAGCAATCTTGGCGACGGGCATGCCGGTCGCTTTGGCAACGAAAGGAACGGTGCGGCTGGCGCGGGGATTCACTTCGATGACGTAAACCGTGGGGCGCCCCTCTTCGTCTTTGATCGCAAATTGAACATTCATCAGCCCCACGACGTTCAGTTCTCGAGCCATTGCTTCTGCCGCGGCGCGCAATTCTTTGACCACGGGGCCAGGCAGGCTGTAGGGCGGGATAACACAAGCCGAGTCGCCGGAATGAACGCCAGCCTCTTCGATGTGCTCCATGATGCCGGGAACAATCACATCGGTGCCGTCGCCGATGGCGTCGACGTCGACTTCGGTGGCGCCTTCCAAGAAACGATCGATGAGCACGGGCTGTCCTTGAGCAGCAATGAAGGCTTCCGCAACATACTTCTCGAGTTGCGCGCGGTCGTAGCAAATCTCCATCGCACGGCCGCCGAGCACAAAGCTGGGGCGTACCAGGAGTGGGTAGCCAATTTGGTCGGCGATGCGGCGCGCCTGATCCATCGTGCGAGCGATGCCGTTGGCAGGCTGTTTCAAATCGAGCCGATGGAGTAATTGCTGAAATTTCTCGCGATCTTCAGCGCCCTCGATCGCATCGACGCTGGTGCCGATGATCGGCACGCCTGCGTTTTTCAACGCTCGGGCCAGATTGAGCGGCGTCTGGCCGCCGAATTGCACAATCACGCCGTCGGGCTGGACGCGGTCGCAGATGTTGAGCACGTCTTCGACCGTTAGGGGCTCGAAGAACAGCAGATCACTCGTGTCGTAGTCGGTGCTCACCGTCTCGGGGTTCGAGTTGACCATAATCGACTCGATACCGAGCTCGCGCAAGGCAAAACTGGCATGACAGCAACAATAGTCGAATTCGATGCCTTGGCCGATGCGGTTGGGACCGCCGCCAAGAATCATGACCCGCTTTCGACCCTCGACCTTTTCAGGCACTTCGTCTTCGGTTTCATAAGTCGAATAGAAGTAAGGCGTGTAGGCTTCGAACTCGGCAGCGCACGTGTCGACCGATTTGAAAACGCTGCGGATGCCGAGCTGCAAACGATGGGCGCGGATTTCGCTTTCGGTCGAGCCAAGCATCGTGGCCAGTTGACGGTCGGAGAAGCCAAACCGCTTGGCAGTTCGTACGAGCGCAGGCGAGATCTGGCTCAAGCTATCGCACTGGCGGATTCGCTCTTCGGTTTCGACGATTTCGAGCAAGTTGTCCAAGAACCAGGGGTCGATGCGCGTGATTTCGTAAATCTGCTCGACGCTCATGCCGCTCTTGATCGCATAGCGCAAATACCAGGCCCGTTGGGGTCCTGGTCGCGAGAGTTTTTCTTTAATCTCGCTCTCGTCGGGCTGCTCGTCGGTGCCCCAGAGGTCGTTGCCATCGCAGCCAAAACCGAAGCTGCCTACTTCGAGTCCGCGCAGTGCTTTTTGGAACGACTCCTTGAAGGTGCTGCCGATGGCCATCGTCTCGCCGACGCTCTTCATTTGGGTAGTGAGCGTGTCGTCGGCTTCGGGAAATTTTTCGAAGGCAAAGCGCGGAATCTTGGTGACGACGTAGTCGATAGATGGTTCGAAGCAGGCGGTCGTTTCGCGGGTAATGTCGTTGGGCAGTTCGTGCAACCGATAGCCGACGGCCAGCTTGGCAGCAATCTTGGCGATCGGAAAACCGGTCGCCTTCGAGGCCAGTGCACTGGAGCGACTAACGCGGGGGTTCATCTCGATGACGATCAGTCGGCCGGTATCGGGATGGGTGGCAAACTGGATATTCGAACCGCCGGTCTCGACGCCGATCTCGCGGATGACCGCCAGGCTGGCGTCGCGCATCCGCTGGTATTCTTTATCCGAGAGGGTTTGAGCCGGTGCAATCGTAATCGAGTCGCCCGTGTGCACGCCCATCGGATCGAAGTTTTCGATCGAGCAGATGATCACGACGTTGTCGTCGGCGTCGCGCATCACCTCCATCTCGTATTCTTTCCAGCCGATGATCGACTCTTCGATCAGCACTTCGGTGGTCGGCGACTGGTCGAGACCGCGGAGCACCAGCTCGTCGAATTCGTGCCGGTTGTAGGCGATCGCCGAACCACTGCCGCCCATGGTAAAACTTGGCCTGACGACCGCGGGCAAGCCGATTTCTTCTACCAGCTGGCGAGCCTCTTCGATCGTCTTGATCGTTTCGCCGCGGCAAACTTCCAGGCCGATCTTGTTCATCGCCTTCTTGAACCGATCGCGGCTTTCGGCTTTGTCGATCACGTCGGCATTGGCGCCGATCATTTCGACCCCGTACTTTTCGAGCACGCCGTGGGCCTGCAGCGCCATCGCGACATTGAGTCCGGTTTGCCCGCCGAGGGTCGGCAATAGCGCGTCGGGCCGTTCGGCTTCGATCACTTTGGCGACCATTTCCCAGGTCAGCGGCTCGATATAAGTGCGGTCGGCCGTGGCCGGGTCGGTCATGATTGTGGCCGGATTGGAATTGACCAGAATGACCTCATACCCCTCCTCGCGGAGGGCTTTGCAGGCCTGCGTGCCGGAATAGTCGAATTCGCAGGCCTGGCCGATGACAATCGGTCCGGAGCCGATGAGCAGAATACGGTGGATATCGTCGCGACGGGGCATAGAGCGGGGACTGGGAGTTGAGGGATAGGAGCTGGCAGGGCTCAAGATGCGAGTAAAATCGCTCCATCGTAGCCCTTCGACTGCAAGAGCTTCAAGTGGCGCGGCAAGGATTCCCGCTTATCCGGCTTATGCGGGCCAAAGTTGCAGGCGGAAAGGGTGAACATTTGCTCTCGACGCGGAAGGTGGCTACCGCCACGCGCCAGATTCTCTATCATCAAGGCCCTGTTCCCTAATCATTGAGGGCCTGGCTCGACGACGTTTGTCTCTTCCTGCGGGGTTGCTCTACCAGAATGGCTGCTTTCGGACCACTGCTCCGATCTTATCGCCTGCGTGCCGGGCTGGGGCTTCGCACCTTTGCCGGACTCATTGGTCAGCGCGCTTCGACCGTCAGCGCTATCGAATCGGTTCGTCGCGCCCCTTGGCGGCATGATGAGTTGCTGCAGCGGGTGGCTGAAGTGCTGGGGCTGGCCGAATCTTCCGATTCGTGGAACGAGTTGTGCCTGCTGGCCCGCCGCGATGCTGATCGACCAATCGCGACCAACTCGCCAGGCCAGGGAGAAACACTCCAGTGGTGGTGGTCGACCGATGGAGCTCCTCCGCTCGATCAGCAAGAGCTGGCCGAGATGGCCTCGTTTCTTGGCGCAACGATCGCAACTGGGCCGTCTGCCGAAGAATCAAACATCGAGTTGCCTCCGCTTACTGAATTGGCCATCGAGTGGCGGGTGCGCCGCTTGCTGGGGAGGCGCAACTCGCTCGTAGCGGCCGGGCCGGTCGACGTCGAGTCGGCGCTCGAACGGCAAGCCAACGTGCGGCTGGAAATCGTCCCCGGGCTGGTACCGCGGTTCAGCGTGCAAGCCTGCGTGGTGAAGTCGCCTGACGCAGTGACCATCTACGTCGACCGTATCGTCGGCGACTCGCGACCGCTGGCCTCGTATCGTCAGGTGTTGGCCGAGTGTTACGCGCCGGCTGCCCTGTGGGGCGACGACGCGCTAGCAGATCAAGCGGCCTGCTGGTTCGAGCGATTGCAGGCCAGCGACGCCTGGCCGCGAGCGCTGCGCGATTGCCGTCGCTTTGCCTTGGCCATGCTCTTGCCTGCCAACCCGGTGTTGGCCGGCGCCGAAATCGCCTACCGCGAACTGGTGGAGCAACAAGGTTGGGTCGAGCCGGAGGTCGGCGCCCGCGTGGTGCGCAATCGGGTGGCCGAGCAGTTTGCCGTGCCGCCTGCCGAGGTACACCGCCGGATGGTCGCCTGGCCCTGCCATCTGTATGGCCGAATCGCCCAAGCCCTGGCCGCCCAAGAGCCAACGCTGCCGCCGACCGATTGGCTGGTCGACGACGACGCGCCCCGGCAACAAACGCTGTTCGATCTGCGAGCTGCGCCTTAACGCGCTTGTGGGTAGAAGAATGGGACGCGGAGGAACGCTGCTTGGGCGGATTTATTGCGGATCAAGAGCTGGGGTTATCCAAGTACTTCGGGCGATGGTTTCGAGGAGCTATAGAATGGTGCCGCCAGGCCCATCAGATCGGGCGATTCAAAGCCAAACAAATCGATGGGCCGCTTCGCTTTGGCTCATCCTGCCGAATCATGCTAGACGGGACGATGAAGCTGAGGCAGGTTCGACCAATCCCAAACTAAAGTGAATCTGCTGTGCCCTCAGGCATGGCTGCGTTCTGGACGATATACAGCGTCGAGCTTTATAATCCGTCATATCCAGGTGTTATGCGGCACTGTGCCGTAAAATTCTTGTTCTGCGGCTCCTCGATGATACTCGACGTACCGAATATCGACAGCCCAAGATTCTCAACTGGCGTGAGCATGCTTCGCGAGCGAGGCGGCTTCCGCCTTGATGGCGTTGAATTCGCGAAAAACGGAACGGTACTTGAATGTCGCGTCCAATCTTCTTGGAACCCCGAAAACCTCACTGACGAATTTGCATTGCGTGATCTGACGCGCGCTCAAAGTCTGCACGCCGAACTCATCTCCCAATCGAACGACTTCGCCGAAGCGACAGCAGGGCTCACACCACGCGTATCGTTGATTGATGATTACGGAATGGGGTGTGTCGAACTTGCCCAACTGCACGCGGAAAGGGTCAAATGGACGAACATCCCTTCATCCATCTACTGTGATATTCCAAAACTGATGGACTACCTATCCGCAAACGGATTCCGCATGAACGACGCTACAATCGGTTCGATGCACTCGTACTCGATCACCTTCGCCGGACCGAATGCTTTGACAATCACGTGCGATCGGGGACAATTGTTCTTGGGCGGCGAACGATCCGAACTTGAAGGCCACGGCCTCTGGAAGACGTTCGACTCGTTTCCAGACTTTGAGGACGCCGTGATACGCTTCCTGTCCCGAACATGAAAACGCCGCAGAACAACGCGATGCACACGGAGCCGCCGATCGCGCGGTTTGCCAATGGCGAGCGTACTCCGGCGGCCCGGTGATCGTAATCGTTAGCCGTGCCGATCCCAATGAACGCGAACAAAGAAGTCCTAGGTTTTTCCGCCGCCTTTGTCGTGGCCGCGCTTGTAGGCATTGCTTCTTGCGTGGATGGCATTCGCAGCCTTGTTTCCGGGAGCCAAAATGTCACATGGCTTACGGATCACAACGTATTGGTCCGAAGCTTCAACGTCACTGGAGCATCAGCGCGGTTGTTAGGGACGGCCGAACTCACTTTTGGCGTCAGCCTGGTGGTCGCCGCGGGCCTGCTTCCACGGGCAATCGATGCTCGTCGCACGAGGGGCAGTTTGCTTGCATTGCCCACTTGGGCACGGGGACTGCTCGTGGCAGCTACGCTGATGCTTGGCGTCAGCACGATAGTAATTGTCAGTACCTTCTTTTGGCCCGCATCGTCTTGAGGTTATTCCCACGCCTAACAAGTCGATGCAGTATACCCGCCAGCACTTCGGCGGTTGAGCATTGTCCCTCGGTATCGTTTATACTTTGTGATATGCGCTCTCCGTTGATGGCGGGCAACTGAGCTTGTTCGTTCACTACCCCAAGCGTCAAACGCCGGACATAGTCAGCGGCCTGGACAAAGTTCCTTGGTGCGTTTTATGCTTTCCACACGCACTACTGCTTACAGCTTGCCGATCCATGGGGCGTTTTTGTCGGTGTGCTTTCTGAGGTATGCGCTGAGTTGGCCCGCATGGTGCTGGATATGTCTGATGCTGGCCAGGTGATGCTCGCCGCGGGACATGGGATACCAGGGAAAACCTGAGGGCTTTGCTAGCGACTGCTCTGTTTCGGCCGCGATTACTTCAGCCGCTTTGGCGCGGCAATGCTCGACATAATCAGCAACCAGTTCTTTTTCGCAGGGAGTTATGGCAGTTGCCGCTGCGCCCGAGCGATGGTTTGCCAGGCCCAAGTCGATTGCTTCCTCGCGAAACGCTGAGGGCGGTCGGAAAGAAGCCTCGTCCTGCGATAAGTAGAGATCGACGAAGAACAAGGTGTGGTATGCGACCTGCCAGAAGGGCGCCTGGCCAATCTGCCCTTCCCAATGCTCCGCAGGACACAAGCCGATGCACGAGTCGAGCATCGCAAGAGACGCATCGAACTGATCCTGGATCACCTGCTTCAGGTATTCAAGCATTTCGTAGACCCTCTCCGCAACTCTGCAAGTTACTAGGGTGGGCCGTGGCCCATCGAATCGGGAGACGCAAAGAAACCAAGTGAAACGCTGGGCCGCTGGGCGCCACTGCTGGCTTGTCCAGCAGTGCGGAGCGGGTACCAGGATTCCACTGCTGGACAAGCCAGACAGTGGCACCCCAAGTTGGCAATGCCATTCCCGATGCCACAATGCGATTCCTGCCTAGATTGCTATAACTACAACAGCTACCCGACCTGCTGCCAGGAGCGATCTTTCGCGCTGGCGAGCACGGCGTCGCAGACTTTTTGGGTTTCTAGCGCATCGCGGAAGGTGGGGCTGGTAGATTTGCCCTTGGCGAGGTTTTCCAGGAAGTCGGCTACCTGGTGCACGAACGTGTGTTCGTAGCCGATTTGCAGTCCCGGCACCCACCAGTGGTCCATGTACGGCTGGTCGCCGTCGGTCACATGAATGCTGCGCCAGCCGCGCACCTTTGATTCGTCGGCATGGTCGAAATACTCGAGCCGGTGCAGGTCGTGCAGGTCCCAACGGAGCGAGGCATGCTCGCCGTTGATCTCCAGCGTGTAGAGCGCCTTGTGGCCCCGCGCGTAGCGGGTCGACTCGAACAGGCCGAGCGAACCATTCTTGAAGTGGCACATGAACGTGCAGGCGTCGTCGATGCCAACTTTCTCGACCTTGCCGGTCAATTGATGAGACCGCTCTTTGATAAACGTCTCGGTCATGGCACTGACGTCGGAAATACCGCCGTTGAGCCAGATAGCGGTATCGATGCAGTGGGCTAGCAGGTCGCCGGTCACGCCGCTGCCGGCCGCTGCCGCGTCGAGTCGCCAGAGTGCTGCTCCCCCCTGCGGCAAGTCTGCCGCAATGGTCCAGTCTTGCAGAAAATTGGCGCGGTAATGAAAGATGCGTCCCAGCTTGCCCGAGTCGACAATCTGCTTGGCCAGCGTCACGGCTGGCACGCGGCGGTAGTTGTACCAAACCGTATTGGCCACGCCGGCTTTCTCGACCGCGGCGCACATGGCTTCGCCTTCGGCAACGTTCATGGCAAGCGGCTTTTCGCAGAGAATCATCTTGCCGGCCTCGGCCGCGGCGATGGCCATCTCCTGGTGCAGGTTGTTGGGCACGCAGATATCGACAGCGTCAATATCGTCGCGCTCCAGCAGCTTCCGCCAGTCGGTTTCGATCGATTCGTAGCCCCAGGTGTCGGCAAACTTTTGCACCGCTTCGGCGTTGCGTCCACAAGCCGCCTTGAGCACGGGGTGATATTCCAGCTCAAAGAAATTGGAAACGCGGTTATAGGCATTCGAATGCGTCCGGCCCATAAAGCCGTAGCCGATCATTCCGATGTTGAGAGGTTTTGGCATGAGTGAGTAATCCTTCGTATTTGGTAGTGCTGGAGGTTTCTGAGTGGCGGGCAAAAGCGGAAGGCGGAAAGCGGAAAGCCAGTGGAGTTGGCGCCATAGCTAGTTGTCTTTCGCCTTTGTGGACTTGATCGAGGATACGATGATCTTGATCAGCTCCTCGGCCTCATCTTTAAGCGGAGTCAGTTTACTTGATGCTACGATGTCGGATTCCATGAGTAGTTCAAACCAAAGTATGGTTTCATCCAATTCCTGTTCGACGATCCCGAGTTTGGAAACGAACTCCGCATCGGACCGAGCCCTAGATGCTTCACGAAAGTTGGCTGCCACACTGGTTCCCGACCGGAGCACCTGCTTCCCCATGACCTGAGCGGCAGTATCCTTCGGCAAGGCGGAGTACATCCGAACGACTCGCAATGCAAACTGCTTTGTCCTGTCACGCAGCCCTTCCATTCGCATAACAGCCTCCCCTCGGCTTTCCGCTTTCCCCCTTCCGCTTTTCTCCTATCCTTCCCAGCCGTGGGCTGCGCGTACTTTGACCATTGCGGCGAGGATGTTGTTCCAGGTTTCCGGTTGTTCCATGACCTCGTTGGGGAACATGCAGCCGTCCCAGCAGATGTGCTGGTACTTCTTATGCGGCAGGCCGTCGACGCCGTCGCGGAGCCAGTAGCCGGCTTGCCTGGTGATGTCGAGCTTGCCGTTGGGATCGTCGGCCAGGCAGTGGCGACCCGTCTTGTCGTGGCTGCCGGTGCCGTGCACGGTTGCGTCGTTCTGGGCAATGTGGAAATCGATCGTCCACGGCCGCAGGGCGTCGGCCAGCTTGGTGTATGCCGCGTCGAAGGCCGCTGAATCGGACCAATCAAAGTCTTCGGGCAGCAGTCGATCTTCAGGGGCGTTGACCCCTAGCGCATAGAGCAGCGTATGGGCCATGTCGGCCTGGAAGCCGAGCACGTCGGGCCGATTGACCAGTTCAAGCAACTGGACCATCCGCCGGCAGCTATGCATGCCGCCCCAGCAGATTTCTCCCTCGGCGGCGAGCCGCTCGCCCTGGTCGGCCGCGATATCACACGCCTGGCGGAACGTCTCGGCAATGATCTTCTGGTTGCCCTCGGGATCGGCGTACCAGTCATCGGGTCCGACGGAGGAATCGATTCGTACGACTCCGTAAGGACGCACGCCCAGTTCGCGAAGCTGCCTGGCAATCGCGCAGCCCTTGCGGACTTGGGTGAGAAACCCTGCGCGGCCCTCGCCGGGATCCATCGCGCTGCCGCCGCCCGTGGGGGGCCAGACGGGCGCGACAACCGAACCGATCACCAAGCCGCGCGACTGCACCTTGTCGGCCAGCGCTTTGAGATCGTCTGCCGTCGAGTCGATGCTGACATGCGGATCGAAGAGGAACAAGTCGACCCCGTCGAATTTCTGTCCGTCGACCTCGGCCGCCGCGGTATAGTCAAGCATCGTATCGAGCTCGATGGGCGGATTGGGCGTATCGGGTTCTTTGCCGACGACTCCTGGCCAAGCCGCGTTATGTAGCTTCGGGAAATTGTTCGCCATTGGTTTGGGCTCCTGTTTCTTTGTTTACCGCGGAGATCGCGGAGTTTCGCAGAGAGGGTGATGAGAGTGATTGGGATTTGTCATTCAGAAGTTCTTGACTAACCGTCTCACTCCGTCTTTCAATAACGTGACATTAAAGTTAATAAGCAGCCCTACTTTCTTGTTGCTCATTTTCATGTAAGAAAGTACCTGAGCTTGGTGGATAGGAAGCAAGCTATCGACCGATTTTAACTCCACTATTACTTGATTCTCCACGAGTAAATCGATTCGATATCCAACTTCAAGTTGCACATCGCGATACACGACCGGCAGTGGCACTTCCGTTTCGACAAGCAAATCTCGATCTCGTAGTTCGAAGGCCAAGCAGGCTTGATAAGCCGATTCCAACAAGCCCGGCCCGAGCGCTCGATGCACTTTAATTGCCGCATCAACGACCGCGCCAGTTAAATCATTCGGATTCATGCTCTCTGCGTTTCTCCGCGCACTCTGCGGTGATTACTTCCGATAATCCCCCACTTTTGGAACCGTATCGAAGGTATCGGGGCCGAAGTAGCGGAGACCGACCAGCGGTTCGCTGCCGGTGTTTTCGATTTCGACGCCTGTGGTGGCAGCTTCGTGAGAGATGAACACTTCGTCTTCGGTGAGCGCGCCGAAGCGAATCATCGCCGGAGTCTGCAGATTGAGCGAACCCATCCGGCCACGGCCCTGGACCGTGATCCAGCTGCTTGCTCCGGGATCGATCAGCGTGCATTTGGCTCCGGGGTCGAGAGTCAGCTCCTTGGCGCTAAACAGCTGCTTGCCATCGACGTGGCCATAGACGATCCAGCGGTCGACCCAGCCCTGGTCTTGTTCGGCAACGATCGGTTCCAGGTAGTTGCTCTCTTTGAAGTGCGTGTCGACGTTCTTTTCCCAATCGAGCTGGCCAATGATGAAGTCAAGATCCTGATGCTTATCTGCGGGCATGTCTTTGACCAGCAGCGCCCAGGGTACCTCGCGGCCTTCGACCAGCGATTGATACATGCCGAAGACGTCGCTGCCCCACTGCGGTTCGTAAGTGCAGAGCGAGCCGGGGGCATGCAGCACTCCGGGCGGAATCAACCAGCCGGTGCCTCGCTGCAAGCGGTAGGCCCGGCTGAGATCGAGTATGCCGTTATCGCCGCGGCTCCAATTCTCCAGGCAGCGACGCAAGTCGGCCTTGGTCGTGCCCGGCTCGAGGCCCATGAAGGTGTAGGCAAAGTTGTTGTCGACATTGTTGTACTGCGGGCAGAAGTAGTAAGACTCGGGTTTGCCTTCCTGGCCGACCAGGGCGGCATCTTCTGCGCTCTGGTGCATGTGGTGCGGAATCGGACCCATGTTGTCGAAAAACT
>JAGQOW010000001.1 GCA_020427155.1 Planctomycetales bacterium
TGCCGGCAACGAGATCGAAAAAGTACTTCCCACGCCCGGCTCGCTCTCCACCCGGACTTCTCCGCCATGAGCCTCTACCAGGTATTTCACAATGCTCAGCCCCAAGCCACAACCTGCGGCCGAACGAGCAACGCGCCGATCGACCTGATAAAACCGCTCGAACACTTTTTCTCTCGCTTGCCTGGGCAGGCCGATGCCGTTGTCTTCGACCGCAATCACTACCCGGTCTCCTTGCCGCTGGCACGAGAGACGTACTCGCTTCGAGTCGCCCGTGTACTTCCAGGCATTGTCCAGCAGATTCACGACCGAAGTGACCAGCAACTCGAGATCGCCGCGCACCGGCGCCGGCTCCTCTGCTTCGACGATCAGCGCATTGCCGCTCGCAGCAAATCGTTCTTGCACCGCGTCGGCCGACTGCGCGATCACCTCCCGCGCATCGATCGGCTGCAATTCCACCTGCCGCTTGCCGCGTTCCATTCGCGAGAATGTCAAGAAGTTGTCAATCAGCCGGGTTAGCCGCGAGTTTTCGCGGGCGATCAACCCCAGATACTCCCGCGCCTGATCCGCCGAGACCTGATGGCTCTCGTCAAGCAGCGTATCGACCAACAGCCGAATCGAACTCAGCGGCGTTCGCAATTCATGAGAGATCGTAGCCACCAGATCGTTCTTCAAGCGTGCTACGCGCTGCTGCCGCCACCAGGCTTGCACGACCAGCCAGGTAAGCAGCAGCGTGGCCCCGATCACGACCAGCGCGATCCAGGCAAACAGCGCCACGCGTTCGCCCCCGTCGCCCAACTCGTGATCGTCGGCCACAAGAGCAAGTTGCCAGCCGGGCAACGTCGGCGCAAGCGCAACCGTTGGCGCCGAGCGCGCTGAATCCACCATCTCGCCCGGCTGCAACGGCTGCAGTACAACTCCCGCCGGCAGTTGCTGATCTCGCAGCGAATCGCTGACCAATCGCTGCAAAGTTGCCGCCCGAAGCAACGCCGTCGCTCCGTGGGCCTGCTGGCGAACACGCCACACTCCGGCAATTTGGGTCTGCTCCAAGGCTATTCCGTCGAAAGTTTCCCCGTTTGCTGGCTCCGGCAAGGTGGCCAGGTAGTCCGCCGCCAGCATTTCAGCTTCCAACGTCGCAAACTCAAACTCCTGAGGCCAGCGTTCTACCAGCTCGCGCATCAGAAATCGCCGCTGCGAGCCAGGCATTCCTCCCGAACCGTAGTCCTTGAGCCGAGCGCGCAGTCGGCTTGCCTCGTCGTTCCACTCCGGCGAATCGTGCTCTAATAACTCCAACAGTTGCAGCCCCGCATTGGCCGTCAAGTGGCGCTCTCCCGCCTGGGCCAACTCGTCGATCGTGCTCAACTTCCGCAATACAGCAATCGCAGCGGGACGGACATCCAGCCTCAGCAAACATCGCGCCTGGGCTTGAAGAGCCTGGGCCGTCAAATGGCTTTCCGGCTGCTGCGCGGCAATCTCTCCATACGCGGCAGCCGCTCTCGCCAGGTCGCCCTGGGTTGTTTCCAACCGCGAGGCCGCAGTCCAGGCCGTGGGGTCTTCCAACGGCTCGCTTTCGGTGGCCTGGTTTGGATACCGCACCTCGCCCTCAGCGCTGCAGACCACCAAACTGTCTGCCACACCCTCGGCAACAAACTGGGCAAAACAAGCGCTGGCGGGTTCGACTGCGGAGACCTTCTCCATCTCCGCCAGCCACTGCTGCCAGTGCACGTCGACGCGCTGCCGCGCCGACTCGAGCTGCGCCTGATAGACGTCGGCCATGCGTTGCCGTACTGCCAGTTGCTCGCTTTCCATCGCTTGGCGCATCATCCAGATCACGCCTCCCGAGGGCACTATTACCGCCAACAGCAGGAGCAGCAAGGGCCACGACCCAAAGTCGCGACCCCCGCCGGTTGAGTACAGTGACCGCATCGCCATTCCTATTTCAATTGCAACGACCGCATCACCTGATCCAATTCAGCGCGCGACTCCTCGAACTGATCCGCCGGTGCGGTAAGTCGAAAACGTACGGCCGTCGGGCCAGCATACATGGCTACGCCATAGCCGGTCATCTCCTTCTTACTCTGCTTGAAGTCATAGACCACCGCAGCAGCCTCGACCCCGTCGCCCAGCTCCACATCGACAATCCCTTCTTCCCGCACCTGGAAGCCTTCCAAGACTTGGCCCGTTTCTTCGAGTCCCGATTCGAGCCACGCCTTGGGCGACGTCTGCTCGCCCTCATCGAGCGATTCCCGAGCCTCGAGCAACATCGTCGACGTCGCCACCGCTCGCCGATCGAGCAAATGCACCACCCGTTTGTCGTCAGCATCGTTTTTGGGTTCGTACACAAACCAACCAGCCGGCAACGTAAGCGCATACTGCTCGTCGTCGACCCCTAGGCTCTCGTCCTGTTTGCGCTGCTCGACCCGAACCAGGTCGGCCACGACTCCGCCTGCTGCAAACCGAACCAAATAGCGATCGGCATCGTCCGAAATCCAAAACGTCTGGCCGACGTTCAGCTCCATCCGGAAACAATCGAATTCGCCCGCAGCCGTTTTGATCGTTTCTTTCTTGGGTACTTCCAACCCAAGTTTGAGCACATTGCTTCCCAGCGTAGTGACAATCGTTAGCGTCGTGTTCATGCCGACTTCGAGCGGCAGCCGCCGAAAAACTTGCACACCTTGCTCGTTGTCGAAAGCAGGCTCTGCGTGATCGAGCGAGACGGGAGCATCGCGCCCCGTCAGGCGAATCGTCGCCTTCCCCAAGGTATAGGTCGCATTGGCTTCGCCGATCATCGAATGCTTCCAGTAGCTCGTGAGCGGAGCAAAACTCTCTGCGTCGCACAGCACTTCGCTAAAGCTGTTCGCACTGCTGATCGTCACCAAGCCGCGACTCGAGCAACGCCACACCGGTCGCCCTTCGTGCTCGGCAGCTTCAATCGAGTAGATCTGATTGCCAATTTCCATGCCGGTTGGCAACGTCATCGCCATGTGCAATTGTTGGCCGTCCTTCCAGGGGATCGGCAACAACTCGAGCGCCCCGGGCAGCTTCTTCTTCGCCAGCGCGACGAAGTTGGTTTCTCGCGGGTAATCATCGACTACCGCCAGAAAGGCCTGGCGAGCCTTCTGCATCTCGCCCTGCTTCTCGAAACACAGCCCCAGGCGATACTGTGCCTCGGCCGCAATGCCGCTGGCCGCTTTGGCCTCGGCAATTACTTTGCCGTAGAGCTCGATCGCCTCATCCAGATTGCCGGCGGTTTCGTCGGCATACACCGCCTTTTCCAACAGCTCGCTTGGTTGCACTGCTACCGCAAGCGTCGGCGCCGCAGCAACTACCATCACCACCAGCAACTGCCAAGTACCCAGTCGTCGAAACCAACTGAAAACAAACATGAGATTCTCTCCTTTGCGTTAGTGTAGTCGAAAGCAACTCCATCGACTCGGTGGCCACAAAAGAAAGCATACTCACCCTCTGTTACCGCTGTGTGACGTCCTCGTTTCCAGTTTATCCTTTTTCGCCAAAGATGCCCGCGCTCTGCCGACCCCGACTCGCACAGGAGCCTCAATGACGTAGCACGCGACTTGAGGGCAAGTTTGAAGCTCGGAGGAGTCGGCTCAACTCTTCAATTCCGCCAAGAAATTGCGATACGCACTAGGAGACATCGGGCCTTTCAAGAAGTTGCCGCCGCAGCTATAGCTGTTCTGCTCGGTCCGCACACACCGGCGCACCTCCAAGACCACCTTGTCAGACTCCTCGAAGTAGAGTGTCACTTGTTCTTTCGGAAACAATTGAATCGGAGAAAAAAAGCCAATGCCAAACGGTGACACGTCGTCGGTAAAGACGCCATACCGCTCTGTTCCTCGAACCGCGATAGCTCGGCCCCGGGCCCGAATGCGCCGGTAGCGTCGTCGCGAGTCTTCAGCCTGCGCACCCGCACCCGACTCGGCAAAGAATTCTTCGTCCGACTGCGCTAGGGTCGCCCGCGCAGTCGACGTATTCCACGCATGGTCGCTTACTGACATTGAGAGTTGGTAATCAAGCATAAGACCATCTCGGGTTCAAGGTGCTTGTTCGCTACGTAAGTTAAATGAAGCAGTGCTTCCCGCAGACTATGTGCCGAACGGTACGCTCTGGAACTCGTGACCGCGTCCAACACATCCGCGACTGCCAGGAGCTTTGCCCAAGGATGGATGTCCTTCTGCAAGGTCCTTACCGGATAGCCTGTCCCGTCGACTCGCTCATGCTGTTGATAGGCCATCATCAGCTGGCCGAAGCTGAGTTCTTTGAAATCGATAAGCGCCTCATACGCCAATTGCGGAGCTCTTTCGATTTCTTGAGTGTCCCGAGCCGACAGTCGGCCTTTCTGGGCCATCAAACCGCCGGGTAACCACAGTCTCCCCACTTCGTGCAACATGCAGCCCACGGCGATCTCGTCGAGTTCCCTGGGGGTCGCCATCTCCAAGGCCTGCGCCAGGGTCACCGCATAAGCGGCCACGTTGGTCACATGGGAATATGTTTCCGAGTTGTGGTGAACTTGCTTGAAGAGCTTCGCAATCGACATCTCACGCTCTTGACCCAGAGTCGATATCTTCCTGCCAATCTCCTGGGCCAAGGCCACATACTGTTCGAGACGCGGCTTGCAGAATAATCGTTCAATCTCTCTTGCATACGCAATTTGTAGCAGAGCAAAACACGTTTCCGAGGGACTCGAGCTATCGGCCAGCAGTGAGTCAACCGACTCGAGCAGTACTTGCGAAACGTGCGGAAAATCCTGCTTCTGTACCAGCAACGATTCGAAGCCACGTTTCTCCAGATCAGCATAGGTTGCTTCCCCTGCAGCCTCCCGCATGTTGCACAGCAGCACTGGTTGCGAGTCCGATTCCCGACAGCAATAAAGGCGCATGTCCTGCGATGCCAGAAACGGAATCGCGGCCAGTGGAACACTCCGAAACAGCTCGAGCTCTCGTGCCAGTCCAGGTTTTTCTGTCTTAGTAATCAAAACAGCGCCTCAATCTAGGGCTTGTTCGCTTCAAAAAGCTTTCCTATGGCAGGGTCGGTCAAAATGGAGGAGAAAAGCATCAAACCTAAGATGCCTTCGGAATGGTAGCTTGCGCTTATATATGGCTTGGGAAAATTACGCAACTCTGTGAGGGAAATAGTGTAATATGCCTAGCAATACCGATCCCAGCGACTCAATTCATACAACCGGACTTCCTGGCAACTGGCTATCCCGAATGACATCACCTGCGGCAGCCTCTCTGCGAAGCGTCAGTCACACGAGACTTCCCGGCTGGGCCTTGATGCGAGTCCCCATGATGGTTCACGGACCGCACTTCCCTTATGCATTGCCTAGGCTCAGTTCCAAATGAGCAGACTCGTTTCTTGCACTTTCACGTGATTTGCAGGCCCTGGCTTCCAGCAGTCTCGCAACCTGGCGCTCCCCTGAAATCCAGTGGCCCAAAAAAGTCGCTCGCTATCCGCACTGCGGTTCTGGATAATGGTCCCGCGCGCCGCTGCGCAGTTTTGCCATCAACGCGAACCAGGATGCCGCCCAGCATGTCCCCCCAGGTGAGCTGGAATTGCAAGTACCGATGATCCTCACTTGCTAATTGCTAATCATCGCTGGCCAGGTAAGGGGTATTGTCCCAAGCCGAAACTCGCCGCGGACAGAAATGTCGCGATTGTGATACACTTATGTCCCACCAGCTATCCACCAGAGCCTGCGTCGCCCGGCAAATTTCAAATCTCCATGGGACTTTATTCTGGAGTTTTGTCCCAAAAGTTGGGACTCCAGGAAGCAGGACAAAAGCAGGATGCAGGCTATCGAACCCTGCTTCATCCCAACCGCCAATTCCAAACCCCACCCCACCATCTCCCGAGAATCAACATGAAACCAGCCCCCGCAGTAGTTCTCTCATGTTTGCTTCTTCTCTCAGCAGTTCCAGCCGCGGCCGTCGAGGAGTTTCACGTCTGCCGTTATTGCGCCGGTCGCGATTGCGAACGAGCAGGGCTTGCGGCTGACACGGGCGCTGGCCCTCAGCGCAACTACGCACCGCCGCGCTACGTCGACATGCTACACCTGAAACTCGACGTGACGCCCAACTTCCAACAGCGTACCGTCGCGGGCACCGCAACCCTCGAGTTCGCCCCCGTGGGCAAACCGCTCAGCGAGTTGCGGCTCGACGCGGTCCATCTCGACATTCGCGACCTGCGCAGCACGGCGCCGGTCGCCGATTACACTGCGACCGCTGACGAATTGATTATCACTTTCGCCGCACCGATCGCTGTCGGCCAGCGCACGGCCATCGACATCGACTATCAGGCCGAGCCCCGGCAGGGCCTTTACTTCCGTACGCCCGAACTCGGCTACCCCGCCGAGGACACCCACCTTTACACCCAGGGCGAACCCCAGCAGGCCAGCCACTGGTTTCCTTGCCACGATTACCCCAACGAACGGTTTTCCAGCGAAGTCATCTGCCACGTGCCGCCAGACATGACCGTGCTTTCCAACGGTGTGCTCGTCTCCGACGAGGTCGATGCTCGCGCAGGGACCAAAACCGTGCATTGGCGCCAGGCCAAGCCCCACGTTGCTTACCTGATTACTCTCGCAGCAGGCTACTTCGACAAGCTCGAAGATACGAGCCTCGACGTCCCATTGGCGTTTTACTCCCAACCGACAATTCGTCAGCACGCAGCCAACTCCTTTCGCGACACGGCTGAGATCATGAGGTTTTACAACCAGGAAATCGGCGTGCCTTATCCTTGGGATAAGTACTACCAGGTTACGGTTCGTGATTTTCGTGCCGGAGGCATGGAAAACACTTCGATGACTACGCTAGCCCATCGGACCGTCTTCTCTGCAGATTCTGAAAACATCCGCTCGGGTTGGGTTCGCACGCTCGACTCCCACGAGATGGCCCATCAGTGGTTTGGCGACTACGTCACTTGCAAAGACTGGAGCCACCTGTGGCTCAACGAGGGATTTGCTACCTATTATTCACGGCTGTACGAGGAGCACCGCTTTGGCCGCGACGCCTTGCTCTACCAGATGTACCAGGATGCCACCGACCGGGTGCTGCCGCGACACCAGGATCGTCGGCCCATTGTCTTCAACAAGTACCAGGATCCGTACGATCAGTTTGATTTTCGTGCATACCCCAAGGGCAGTTGGGTATTGCACATGTTGCGCAGCCAGCTGGGTGAGCAACTCTACCGCGACTGTATTCGCACCTACCTCGAGCAGCATGCCCTGAAGAGCGTCACCACTGCCGATCTGGCGAAGGTGATCGAAGACGTCAGCGGCCGGTCGTTCGATCGCTTCTTCGACCAGTGGGTCTATCACGCCCGCCATCCGAGCCTCAAAGTCACCTACGAGTGGCTCGCCGAGAGCAAATTGGCGCATGTAACCGTTGAACAAACGCAGAAGATCGATGACGAAGTCTTGCTGTTTGAGTTCCCCACAAGCTTGCAATATGTCGTAGCAGGTCAGTTAGTCCATCAACCCATCGCGATTGACAGCGCGAAGCACGATTTCTATGTTGCGCTCGCCTCCGAACCGACGCAAGTGCGTTTCGATCCCCAGTACACCGTGCTGGCCGATGTCGAGTTCAAGAAATCAGACAAATTGTTGCTGGCACAGTTGGAAAACAAGCAGGATCTCATCGGCCGTCTCCTGGCGATTCAACAGTTAGGCAAACGAAAGACCATCGCTGCCGTCGAGGCAATTGGCAGCGCGCTGAACAACGATCCGTTCTTCGGCGCTCGCATCGAAGCAGCTAAGGCCCTGGCAGAAACCGGTCGTAGCGAAGCCTTGGAGCAACTTGCCCAAGCACTGGCGGTCGACGATGCGCGGGTACGCCAGCATGTAGTCGAGTCCATCGGCAGCTTCCAACGACCCCGTGCCAAAGAACTTCTTTTGCAGGTGACCCGTCAAGAACGCAATCCGGCTGTGGTCGGCTCGGCAATTCGTTCGCTAGGCAAACACCGGGAAGCCGATGCCGAGCAAGCCGTCGCGACGATGCTCGAGTCGAATTCCTTCCGCAACGAGCTGGTAGATGCCGCCATTGATGCGCTGGGTAAGAACGAAGATCCTTCCCAACGCGCGGCCATCATGAATACGCTACGAGCACGGGGCGACGAACTGACTTCAGGGGGCATGGCGAACGGCCTGCGCGTCTTGGCCAAGACCAGCCAGGGTCTGGAAGCCGACGCAGCTGGTCGGGTCGAAGTTGAGCAGTTCCTTCGCGAGTACGTCGAGCACCCGAAGACTCCCATTCGCCTGGCCGCGATCGAATCGCTGGGCACGCTCGCCGATAGCCGATCGGTCGAGCTACTGGAATCCTTGGCCAGAGATACTAGCGGCGATCGCACCGCCGAGGCGGCCAGCGAGGCGCTCAAGAAACTTAGAGAGAAGAAGTCTACCGTGCCCAAAGAACTTACCGAATTGCACAAACAAGTCGAGTCGTTACGAGAAGCGAGCGAGAAGCTCAGGCAGGAATTCGACGAATTCAAGGCGGAAAAGAAACAAGCAAAGAACGAGGAGAAGTAGCCAGGATTGCTAAGACCAGGCAAAAGGACATTGACATCCGATTTTGGGCCGTCGATAATACTGGGGCTATGAATACTTACTTTCCATCGGTCCGCAAGTCGCTTTTGGCGGGGGTTGCACTGCTGGCGTCCGCGCCTGGGATTGCGTCTTCGCCTTGCCACGCCCAGCAAGATATCGATCGCCCGCCGATCAACTACCACACGGCCGAAGTCGCCGACCCCGTTGCGCTGCTGCAGGCAGCCCTCGATGCCGGTAACGCCAAGCTGGAGTGGGACGACCAGCATGGTTGGCTCCCTTCGCTCATGAAGCAACTCGACGTTCCCGAGTCGTCGCAGACGCTGGTTTTTTCGAAGACGAGCCTACAGTTTGCCAAGATCACTCCCCAACGGCCACGTGCGCTTTACTATAACGACGAAGTCTATCTTGGCGTCGTGCAGTATGGGGATGTGGTCGAGATCTCCGCCGTCGATCCGCACCAAGGCGCCATCTTTTACTCCCTGGAGCAGAAAAACTCCGACGCGCCAAAGATCAAACGAGACCGCGGCCAGTGCACCGCCTGCCATCAAGGCCACCGGACGCAGGATGTGCCCGGCTACCTCTTGCGTTCCGTCTATCCGGCCAGCGACGGCAATCCGATCTTCAGCCTTGGTTCGACGACCAGCGATCAGACGACCGACTTTCGCCAGCGATACGGCGGTTGGTATGTGACGGGCAAGCATGGCGCGCTGCGCCATCGGGGCAATGCGATCGCAGAAAACGAGTCTGCGCAGTCGCTCGATCTCGAAGAAGGCGCCAATCTCAGCGACCTTTCTTCGCTCATCAGCACACAGCCCTATCTCACCCCGCATAGCGATCTGGTGGCTCTGATGGTGCTCGACCACCAGTCGCAAATGCACAACTTCATCACCAAAGCCAACTACGAAGCGCGCCAGGCGAATCACTATGACGAAACCTGGAACAAGATTCTCGAACGACCGGCCGATTACCAGGCCGACGTTTCCAAACGCAGAATCATCAAGGCAGGGGACGCGCTGTTGCAGTACATGCTCTTTTCAGAAGAGTATCAACTCAGTTCCCCTGTCGAGGGCAGCTCGAGTTTTGTGGAAGAGTTCCAGGCGCTCGGCCCACGAGATAGCCAGGGGCGCTCGCTACGAGACTTCGACCTGCAAACGCGAATCTTCAAGTATCCGTGCAGCTATCTTATCTACTCCGAGTCGTTCGATGCGCTGCCAAGTCAGTTGCGCGACTACGTCGTCACACGGCTGGGCGAGGTCTTGCAGGGCGAAGATACGTCTCCCGAGTTCGCACACCTTAGCGCAGCCGATCGCACGGCGATACGCGAAATCTTGATGGAAACCAAACCGAGTTTGGCCGAGGCGTGGAAATAGCCGCGCCTTGCGGCCCTAGGGAACCATGCGGTAGGCCTCGATAGCTCGCTGAATATCGGATCGACTTGGCTTGGTGCGGATGGAAATGTAGCCGACGATTTGCTTGTTTTCGAAGCAGGGGAAAACATTGGCCTTCACCCAGTAGGTGCGGCCATGCTTCGATCGATTGGCGACATAGCCTTGCCACAGCTTCCCGGCCTTGATCACCGCCCAGAGGTCGGCAAACGCGGTCTTCGGCATGTCGGGATGGCGAATCACATTGTGCGGCGCCCCGACCAATTCGCCCGGCTCGTATTCTGCGACTTCGTAGAAGCAGTTGTTTGCAAAAGTGATTTTTCCAAGAGTGTCGGTCGCTGAAATGAGTATGTCCTCTTCCTGAAGCACATACTCCGGAGCACAACTGGTGAATCGTTTGGGAGCACGGAAGCTGCTTGATTGGACGACCGGCAGCAGTCTTTCCAAGGGGTCGATTCCTTCGAAAGAATTGCCCTGCATCGCCATCATCTCGAGCAAGTAGGAGAACGTCTTGCCGATGGTGCTGACTTCCTGAGTCTCGTTTTCGACTTCGATCGAAGCACTATCGAGCTTGCGGAAGTTGGAGCACGATGCCCGCAGCTGATCGCTGAAGCGGTTTGTCTCTTCGCCGATCATTGCGGCAGATTCGCGTGTGATCGAAACAGCCGAGATCGACTCTTGCATCTTTTCGACCGATTGGCCGACGCTATGCGACAGGTCGCTGATCGCCTCGCCGATCTTGTCGAGCGTGTCGCGGATCTCCTTGTTTGCGGTCTTGGTGATGCCGGAAAGTTCTTTCACCTCATTGGCGACAACGGCAAAACCTTTGCCGGCCTCACCAGCCCGTGCCGCTTCGATCGTGGCGTTGAGGGCAAGCAGATTGGTCTGATCGGCGATGTCGTTGACCGTACGCACCAACCCGCTAATGGCTGCAAAGTGCTCTTCCAAAGCGCCCATTTTTTCGTTAACGCGCTCCAGTTCCTCCGAACTGTTCTCTGCTTCTTGAACCACCCTGTCGACGTTGGCGCTGATTTGCTCGATGTTAGTTTGCACAGGCCCCATGCGGTCGAGGATGCTCTCGAAGTCGGCGCCGGTTTGCCGGATGGCCTGAATCTGGTTGTCGATTGACCGCGACGACGAGTTCGCGACGAAAGTCAGTTTCGCTCCGGCTGCTTGAATCAGCGTGTTCCGCAGCGCGGTTTCGTCGAAGTCGACCAGGGCGCCGTCGGCCCGCTGCTTGGCTTGTCGAAGTTCGGTGGCTAGCGTAGGTGTTTCGATGGCGGTCATCGGTGAGTGCCCTCGCAGACTCGAGTGGTAGGTGCGTGTGATCGGCCGCGCATAAGCAGTGCGGCATGACTGGTAGGCGAATAGGGAAGTATAGGTGCAAGAATTGATTGTGGAGATGAAGCGGGGGTTATCTAATCACAAGGAACTACAGTCGCCCGACCGACGTGTGCGAAACCGCGCGCCAGGGGGGTAGCTTTGTGCGGACCGTAACGGTCAAACGAATGGCGCAGCCACTTGAGATGCTGAGTACGACTATTCAGCAGGTTTTTGGTGGCAGGCCCGGGGGAAACTTTTGCTAGGTAGAAACACCTAGTGTCTCAATGTCAATTCGGGTCGGGGATCGGCAGCTTGATCGTTTCGATGTCGGCCAAATGGCCGGTTTGGAACGAAGCCCCTGCAACTGCCAAGAGTCCTTCGGAAGCGCCAGGAAGCAGTCGATGGAAGAAGCGGGCAGCTTGGAGACTGCCAGCGGGTTGCCAGGCAGTACCGTCGCTTGCCAGGCGGTAGACGATGCCATCGAGCCCGCTTTGGTACAGATGGCCGTCCAGATTCCAGGCAGAGACGCCGAAGCCGCTCGTTCCTTCGCCGGGGAGATCGGGGCCCCGAGACCATTGGCCGCTAGCCGGATCGTAGTAGTCCAGACGGCGAGATACTTCACCGTCGGCATCGATCCCACCGAGTACGGCGAGTTTGCCTTGCCAGTGAGAAACGGCTAGCGCGCGGCGCTGAAACGGCTGGGAGGGAAGTTCTTGCCAGGCAGCCTGGGGATTGCCGAGGTCAAAGACCAGGGATCTGTCGTGCCAAGTTCCCACGCTACCCCCTTCGAGCATCCAACCACCGGCGACGTAGAGTCTGTCGCCAATGACCACCGCATCGTGCGAAGACGAAGGTGCGGGGAGCGAAGGCAATGCGGTCCATTGACCGGTTGCGGGGTCGAAGCGAGCGAATTCGGCAACACTAAACAGGTCGTCGTCCTCATCAGGTTTGTTGCGGGCGTTCATGCCGCCTACTCGGTAAAGTGCCTTGCCGTGGGCCACAAGCGGAAAGCCTTGCAGAGGCGTCTCCATTGGCAACTCTTCCCAAGGCTGGCCGCCTGCAAGGTGGAGTCGGCGAAAGTGATTGGAGAGGTTTTTGCGCGAGTGTTCGTGAGCGCCGCCCGTGTGACCGCCGTAGACATAGAGCCAGCCATCGAGCACGGCAGCGCCAAAGCTGGCGACGGGTTCGGGCAGACGAGGAAGTTGACCAGCGGCGAGTTCCTGTGTGGCTGGAATTGTGATCGAGGAAGACGTCGAAGGATTGGTCGGCGATTTAAAAGTAAGCGTCGCATAGTTGGAGATGTTCTTATACTTGCCTCCCTCGTGCTCGCCGGCAGCATCCTCTTCGACAAAGCTGCCCAGCACATGAATCAAACCTTTGGCCGGGAAGTCGAACGCGACGTGTCCTTGTTCGTCCGACGTGCCAGTTTGTTCGTGATTGGCCGAGTCGTTGAGTTTCAAAGAAACCTTGGGAAGCGGCTTGCCGTTCCAGAAGACCAGGATCTGCAACCCCTCGTCAGTAGCTTGGGGAACCAGATCGAGTTTCAGTTCTTTCGAAGGCCCAAAGCGGCCGAGCTGTTGCAGCGTCGGACAGTCAATGTGCTTAACGTAGTATCTCAGCAGGGTGGTGTGATAAATCCCATAGGTGCAGGCGGCTTCGACGACTCTCGGGTCGCCGCTGGGGAGTGGCGCTTCGAGCACAACACGGTCGTCCGTTTCGACACGTTCGGCAAACAATTCGTGAGTCTTATCGCCGCTGCCGCGCCACCATAGTTCGGCAGATTCGACGGCTTCGGGGAGCTTGTAGTTTTCTTCCTCGGCAGATTCGCCGAACGAGAGCACGGCACGCGTCTCGGTCTCGCTACGTGCAGTCTTCAGCCAGAGAAAATGGGCATGGGCCGAGTAGCCGCTCGCAAACGTCGTGGTCAGCGCGATAAAAGCAGCGAGAGAACGAAGAATCTGATTGGTCATAGTGGTTCTTTGAGGATAGGGTTGTTAGACAATCTACTGTTCGAGTCAGTCGCGCTTCGGGGCAAATCGAATTAGAACGAATGATCAACTTCTTCGCCGGCACGGGTAGCAAGCGCATCGAGAACGATTTCGTCGATCCCGTCGTGAATGAACTGCACAGAGCCGTCGACCATGACAAAGTGCACTCCTCCCGGATGATCGCTGCGGAACGCGGTAGCATACTGCCCTTTCAGCGCAGGATCTTGCGGAGGATCCTCCGGATTGAAAGGACCCCATGTGGCGGCTTGGGAATTCGTGATATAACCGCCGGCCCATTGGGGGCCGTCGGGTTCTTGGCCCCCAAAGTAGTCCATTTCTCCAAAGGCAAACGTGTGCGATAGCCCGTCGGTGACATTCTTGAAGCTGACGACGCCAGGCCGCGAGACGATTGCCCCGTTGTGCAAGCCATAACTCGGGGCCAGTTCGGAAAGGTCGAACCCGGGCGGCAAGGCAACGCCTCTCAATTGCGCCATGTCGATAATATCCCAGGGCCTACCCGTTCCGGTGGAAGATCCATAGCTGCCCGGGGCCGGCTTGCCGGCTTTCAGCTCAAAAGTCATCGAAGGGCAAAGATAGGTAGGGATGATCGTCTCCACGACGCCGGCGTTATCCGAGTGGCTGGTTCCTAGCAGAGGGTTGTATTGAACGAACTTGTTGCCTTCTTCGAGGTAGGGCAACAGATGGAGCAGGGCACCTTCGTGGATGTTAATGGATGCCACGTCGATCTTCACCCTGGCTGGCGGCAACTGCTGATTTACGTCGTGATACGATTGGGTTGCGAGTCCGACTTGCTTGAGATTGTTCTGGCACGACATTTTCCGCGCCGACTCACGGGCGGCCTGCACAGCGGGCAAGAGCAGTGCTACGAGCGAGCCAACAATGGCGATTACGACCAGCAATTCAACTAGGGTAAAACCAGTCGTCTGTCTCTTGTTAAGCACGTCAGGACTTCCTTTGCGACTGGTACGGCCAGCAACGGCACGAGCGACGCAAAACGCCAAAACCGAGACTTGCCGATAGCAGCAAGATCGTCGCAGTAGGCTCGGGCACGCCGACGGCAGCCAAGTTTCCACCGGGTGGCGTGCCGAAGGCTTGTTCCCAAGCTTCGAGTCCCGCTGCGCCGCCGTACGTTTCAGGGTCGCGTTGCCAGGTGAGAAAGTCGAAACCGTCAATACTGCCCATGGCGTCGAAGTTGGGGTCGATGCCAGTCGCTTCGACGATAGAGGAATCGACTCGCAGGTGGAGGAGGCTGGTGTGGGAGATCGACTCGAACTGCACTCGAAAATCGTCGGTGTATCCGGGCAGCCAGAACTCGAACAGTAACTCTTGCAAAGGAACGAGTCCGAAAGAGGTAATCACCTCTCCAAGGAAGAGTTGAGTGACTTGCAAGGCGCTGCCATTGTCGCCGCCGGTCAGCGGCGAACCATCGTGCATGACGATTTCGAGCCGATCCGGAAAAACGCTCGCCGGGCCGCCATCGTTGACATCCACATTCATCGTGGCCGAAGTTTGCACGTAGATACGTGTGCCATGGTTCCCGGAATACGGTCCGCCAATGCCCGCGGATCCTCCATGGTTGAAGACGTCGGCGCTGACTTGATAGTCTTCGAAAGAGTAATAGCCGCCAGAGCCAGCAACGAAGGCTGGGGGAGTTGCTCCCAAAGCGGGGGGCGAGGAAATGGCCGGGTTGACGTTGGAGCTTGATGGCGGCGTGGCCGAAAGCGAGTATGCACTCACCGCAGTATCCCACTCTTGAAAAGTGCTGTCGGCGTCGCCAACGCTCCAGCCAACGGGATCCTGGAAGTTGATGGCAGCAGCAACGGCCTGGCAGGCAACAATCAGGAGCAAGCACACTGAGGTTGCGAGCATCTGCCGAGCCGTCATGGCGGCCGTTGGTGTCGAGTGGCCGACTGTGCGGCAGATTGATAGTTCTTGAGATGCCACGATTTGATCTTTAGCTGGTTTTTTTCGCTTAACTATTGCCGTCAATGTCTGCCGGGCGATGGCGCGAGCCGTGCCCGACAGACACAGAACACCTCTTCGTATTGCTGGCGTAGTTGAATTAGCCGTTTCTGCGGCGTTTCGTCACGAATCCCGTCACCGCTAGTAGCGCGAGCGCAAGGCCGCTCGGTTCGGGGATAGATTGGAAAACAAATGAAGTTGGAGACAACGCACTGGCTGCGATGAACGAGTCGACGCGCAACTGATCAAGGCTCGAATCGTCTCTTTCGGTCCATTGCACGCGAAAATCGCCGGTGTAACCGGGCAGAAAGAACTCCCAGAGGAGAACCTGGAGATTGACCGTCCCAAAAGTCGAAATCACCGGCCCAGCCGCCACGACGGCTGCGTCGACCAATGCGCTGCTGTTGGCGCCGCCAGGGAGTGCTGCTCCACCTAGATCGACTATTTCCAAGGCACCGCTGATCACACTGACCGAATTGTTCGTCGTTGCCGTGGTTTGCACGATGACGTGCGTGCCGTCTGTGCCGCCGGAATTGTGGTTGAAGACATCGGAGCTGACGCCGTAGTCGCCACTGAATGAGTAGAAGTTTCCCGAGCCGGTCTTGAAGCCGGGGGCAAAGACGCTCAGCGTCGAGGGAGTTGCAATCAGGGGGTTTGAGTTCGAACCAGCGTCAGGCGTATTTCCTGTTGCCGCAGCGAAATTGTCCCACACTTGATAGGTGGATCCTGGGTCGCCGACATTCCAGCTGCCAGGCTCTACAAAATATTCCCCCGTGCCAATGTAGGGAGAAGCAAACACGGGGGCCGAGATCAACACAACGATTCCGAGCGAAAATGTAAGAAGCTTCATCAATGGTCTGTGCATCAGTCGAATCGCTTTCCTTTCCGCGGCGGTGATGCGCGGAAAACAGGGTGGTTATTACGATCCATCAGGGGGAACTCCTGCCCGACTTCCGACGTGTAGGGCGGGGGCTGGCGTGCTCTGGTAAGCATGCCAACAGGTTGGGTAGGACTTGCGAGGCCAGGACAACCGCAACGAGCGAGGCAGTCGAGGCGTCGCCTCAGCCATCAGCCTACTAAAACCGGGGCGGTTGGCCAATATGATATTGAGACTCAATTGCGATTAGATTACTTTTTTCATTCGCCATCGTCTACCCCTATATGCCCTCTTTCTTGAAAGCAGCCATTCCCGGGGGGTGGGGAGGCCGCGTGGTGCTTCTGTGGCTCCTTGCGAGGCTAAGTTGCGGGCGTCGGCGCGAGTCGGGCATGGCTTGGCGGTGTATGGAGCGGGTGTGCAAGTTTGTGCCGTGTGGGTCCGGTAGACCCAAGCCAGAGACGCGATGCGCCAAAGTTCCCCGAATTGTTGAGGAGCGCCTTGATCCGATTTACTTGCGCGACGCTTACCGAGTGACCTCGCAGCGTGCTCTAGAAAATGTTGGGTAAACGCGACTTAGGCCCATTGACGCATATTGCGAAGCTACTTAGAATTTGCGATTCGCCGCCGCTGGTTTGGCGGCAGAGTGTTAGGTCTTTGAAACTTTGGTCCGCAGTTGCCCCGAGCTTTTACACGTTGGGTTGCTGCCAAGAGTAGGGAGTAGAAGTGTCCGCTTCGAAGGAAGTAATTCGGATTCGAATGGAAGCCTACGACCACTCGGTGTTAGACCAGAGTGCCGCCGAGATTGTGGACACCGCCAAGCGGACGAACTCGCTTGTGCATGGTCCGATTCCACTGCCGACTCGTATTGAGCGGTACACGGTTTTATCGGGTCCTCATGTTGACAAGAAATCACGTCAACAATTTGAGATCCGTACACATAAACGCCTGATTGACATTGTTCAGGCAACAGGAAAAACGATCGAAGCGCTGAACAAACTGAACTTGCCTGCGGGTGTGGACATCAAGATCAAAGCGACTGCAGGCTAGTTGGCACCGAAGTTTCTGACACAAACAACGAGTTATTTGTACATATATGCACTGGAAGTTCCGTGGGTAAGGCTCGCCGCGGCGAGTATCTCCCACGTTGCTCAAACAGCCTTCAATATTGGACCCTGCTGGGATTGGAAAAATGGCCACTAGTGGTAGCGTCGTCGGAATTTTGGGCCGCAAGGTCGGGATGACGCAGGTCTTTGACGAGTCTGGTCGGGTCGTGCCGGTGACGGTGGTCGAGGCGGGGCCGTGTGATGTGCTTCAAATACGTACGCCCGAACGGGATGGCTACGAGGCCGTTCAGTTGGGCTATCTTGATAAGCCGCGCCGCTTGGCCAGCCGTAGTCAGCGGGGGCATGTGGCCAAGCTCGACAGCAAGCGGAGTAAACGCCGTTCGGCGGCTGGTATTGATCCGGTGGCCAAGTCGGGTTGTGAGCCAAAACGTTTCATTCGCGAGTTGCGCGGTGCGGCAGGCGAGCTCGAGGTCGGATCCCAGGTGAAGGTCGACGCCCTGGAAGGGGTTGATTCGGTTGACGTGGTGGCGACGACCAAGGGTCGTGGTTTCTCGGGGGCCATGAAGCGGCATAATTTCGCCGGGCAGCGTGCCTCGCACGGCGTGAAGAAATGCCATCGTCACATGGGGGGCACCGGGTGTAGTGCTTCGCCCAGTCGTTTGTTCAAGGGTATTCGGATGCCCGGGCAATACGGTTCGGCCCGCTGTACCGTGCGCAATCAGAAGGTCGTTCGCGTAGATGCTGAGAAGAATTTGCTGCTCATTCGGGGTGCTGTTCCCGGGCCGAATGGCGGGTACGTCGTTGTGAAAAAAACTAACAAACTATAGGGCTGTTGATGGTCTTGGGAAGGCCGGTTGGGGCTGTGAGCGGTTGGCTCGTTTCCCCGGCAAATCCTTGCTTTCCCGGCGAACAGCTAGACCTAGAACTAACCGTAGTCTGATATTCAGAGCCATGCCAAAACTCACAGTTCACGATGCGAAGGGCAAGAAGGTCGGTACCTATACGGTTGAGCCGACGGATTTCGCTCCGCGCATCAACAAGCAATTGCTGCACGATGCGGTGGTGATGTATCAGGCCAATCAGCGTCAGGGTTCGCACCAGTCCAAGAGCCGTAGTGCCGTCTCGGGAACGACCAAGAAGATGTATCGCCAGAAGGGTACGGGCAATGCTCGTGCGGGTTCGAGACGAAGCGGCGTGCGTCGGGGCGGGGGACACATTCACGCGATTCACAAGCGAGACTATTCGTACTCTTTGCCACGCAAGGCCCTGCAGCTGGCCACTCGGATGGCGCTGGCATCGAAGATTATCGACGACGAGATGCTCGTGATCGACAAGCTCGAGTTCACCGAGCCCAAGACGCGTGATATGGCGAGCGTATTGCAGCATATTGGCTGCACCGGGGATTCGCTGTTGATTGCCACTGCCGGCTATGCTCCCAATGTTTACAAGAGCGCCCGAAACATAAAGCGAGTGTCGGTTTCGCCGGCCAGTGAGCTCAATGCATTGAGTTTATTGTCCGCGCGTCGTCTGTTGATCACGACCGAAGCGCTCGATCAGCTGAAAGAACGAGCCGCGGCATCCAATGGAGCCAAGACCGCTGGTTAATCGCCTGAGGTCAAAGAGAGACATGCCTAGACATATACCACAAACAACGAGCATCAAGCTGGAGCCCCACCAGGTGATCCTCAAGCCGTTGGTCACCGAAAAGGGAATGCATCGCTCGACCCGCTGTAACGCCTATGCATTTGAGGTCAATCGCCTGGCCACGAAGCAGGACGTGAAGCACGCGGTCGAGGAGCTCTTTGAAGTGAAGGTGCTGAAAGTGCATACGCAGAATCGTAAGGGGAAGCCGCGGCGCACCAGGATGCGTTTCGGTTACACCAAAGATTGGAAAAAGGCCATCGTGACGCTCGATGCCGAGCATCGCATTGAATTATTCTAACGGAGCTGTGAGTTGCACGGCTCATGGCACAAAACGCGCAACTCATAACTAAACATGGGTATTCGAAAATACAATCCGGTTACAGCAGGTCGTCGTGGTGCGACGGTGAGCGACTTTGCAGAGCTGACTCCCGGCGCCAAGCCTGAGAAGAGCCTGCTGCGCCCTATTCCGAAAACAGGTGGTCGGAATAACCAGGGTAAGATTACCGCCAGGCATCGGGGCGGCGGCCACAAGCGGCGATATCGGTTGATCGATTTTCGTCGCAATAAAGACGGCGTCGTGGCCCGAGTGGATTCGATTCAGTATGACCCGAATCGCTCGGCGCGCATCGCCCTGCTGCACTACGTGGACGGTGAGAAACGCTACATCCTGGCCCCCAATGGGCTGCAGCGCGGCGACCAGGTGCTGAGCGGTGCAGAGGCGCCCGCCAAGCTGGGCAATTGCTTGCCGCTGGCGAATATGCCTTTGGGAACAACGATCCACAACATCGAGCTGCGAGAGGGTCGCGGCGGAGTGCTGTGCCGCAGTGCCGGGACGAGCGCTACGTTGATGGCCCGCGAGGGAGATTGGGCACAGATTTCGTTGCCCAGCGGCGAGATTCGGCGTATTCCTTCGGCTTGCCGGGCGACGGTTGGCTCGACTAGCAATACCGACCACATGGGCATCGTGCTTGGCAAGGCAGGGCGCAAGCGATGGTTGGGCCGTCGGCCACACGTTCGCGGCACGGCCATGAACCCGATCGACCATCCGCACGGTGGCGGCGAAGGCCGCACCAAGGGTGGCCGCCATCCGGTGAGCCCCCAGGGCAAGTCGGCCAAGGGCGGCTCCACTCGACAGCCTCGCAAGGCCACGAACAAGGCCATTGTGCGGCGACGCAAGTCGAAGCGTTACGGGCAACTAAAACTGAACAAGAAATAAATGGCTGTCGGCCTCTGGCTTTCTGGCGGTTGTCGACCGACTGGGGCTCAGGGCTGGGAATCGAAAGTAGAAACATGGGACGATCACTCAAAAAAGGGCCTTTTATCGATCCAAAGCTATACGCGAAGGTCGAAAGGCAAAACGAGTCGGGGCGGAAAGAGCCCATCAACACCTGGGCTCGTGCGTGTACCATCGTCCCCGAATTTGTGGGTCACACCTTTATGGTGCATAACGGCAAATCGCATTTGAAGGTTTTCGTCACCGAAGACATGGTCGGTCATAGACTGGGCGAGTTTTCCCCGACACGAAATTTCCGCGGTCACGGTGGCAAAGGCAAAAAATAAGTAGGGGCTTCGGGCATCGGGCTTTAGTCTTGGGAGACTTGGGCCGTTGCCTGGAGAGCGAGGAAACACATGGCATATACGGCAACCCATCGACACGCTCGCATCAGTGCCACGAAGGTACGCCCAATCGCTGATTTGATACGTGGTAAGAGAGTCGACGAGGCGTTGGCTCTGCTTCGCTATCAGCCGCAGCGGGGCGCTCGGATGCTCGAGAAAGTGCTCAAAAGCGCACTGGGAAACGCGGAGGATCTCCGAGCTCCCAACCTCGGCGGATTGCGGGTGGTCGATGCCCGAGTAGATGGTGGTCCGATGTTTAAGCGAGTTCGGCCGCGAGCTCGCGGCATGGCTCACGTGATTAAGAAGCGATTCGCACATATCAAGATATCAATTGAATGAGGAGAGCTATTCGCGATTAGCACCAGCTAGTTGGCTGAAGTATTAGCCAACTGCGAGCAGCTAACAGCCAACAGCTACCAGCAAATTATGGGTCAAAAAGTCAATCCTGTCGGTTATCGCACGGGCGTTATGCTCGGCTGGAAAAGCCGGTGGTACGCTTCGAAAAAAGAGTTTTCCGATCTCTTGATCGAAGACCAGAAGATTCGGAAGTATGTGCACCAGAAGTACAAGTTTGCAGGAATTCCGAAAGTTGAAATTGAGCGCACACGAGATGAGGTCAAGGTAGTTTTGTACGCAGCTCGGCCTGGCGTCATCATCGGGCGCAAGGGGCAGGAGGTCGAGCAGCTGCAGGACGAATTGCAGGCACTGGTCGGTCGTCGGATCAATATCAAGATCGAAGAGATCTCGCGGCCCGAGTTGCAAGCCCAGCTTGTGGCAGAAGACATTGCCGAACAGCTGGTGAAGCGGGCCGGATTCCGCCGAACAATGAAGCGCTCGATGGAGCAGACCATGGAGGCTGGCGCCAAGGGAATCAAGATTCAACTGGCAGGCCGGTTGGGCGGCGCCGAAATGGCCCGCCGAGAGAAACAGATATCCGGGTCGATTCCGCTGAGCACGTTGCGCGCAAAAATCGACTACGGTTTTGTGGAAGCCAAGACAGCCCAAGGGCACATTGGCATCCAGGTGTGGATTAATCAAGGTATGTACGAGGACGATGACGATGGCGCTGATGCCCAAGAGGGTCAAGCATCGAAAAAGCCAAAGAGGTCGTATAAGAGGTAATGCGACTCGAGGCAACCGGGTCGTCTTTGGCGAGTTCGGCTTGCAGGCTACCGAGGGCGGCTGGATTAGTGCTGCCACGATCGAAGCCGGACGTATTGCTGCGCAGCAATACATTCGCGGGGAAGGAAAGCTTTATATCCGCATCTTTCCCGATAAGTCGATCACCTCGATTCCTTTGGAAACACGTATGGGGAAAGGCAAGGGAGAGCCCAGTTATTGGGCTGCCACGGTACGGCCGGGCACGATCTTGTTTGAACTGGCGGGGGTGACCGACGAACAGGCGAAGATTTGTTTTGCTCGCTTGGCTCACAAAATGCCGATCCGCGTGCGGATGACGAAACGTAACTAAGACAACTAGATGGCGAGTCATTTCGCCGTGGGAATCAATGCGATGGCCGAGGCCGCTGAATTACGCGAAATGAGCGACGAGCAGTTGGAGCTTACGCTCAAAGAAGCCAAGGAAAACCTCTTTCGGTTCCACATTCAGGCCCAGACCGATCGGCTGGATGCACCGAGCGAATTGCGTCGTTATCGTCGCCTGGTTGCCAGGGTGAAAACAATTCAGACACAACGGGAAAAGGCTGCCGCAGCAGCGCAGTCTTAAGCTGAGACTAACATGCCGAAAAAACAACTCATAGGCGTCGTGACGAGCGACAAGATGAACAAGTGCCGTCGGGTGGAGATCGACCGGTTGGTCAAACATGCGAAATACGGCAAGTTTGTCCGAGCGCGTACGGTTTGCCATGTCCACGACGAAGCAAACGAGTCGAGCGTGGGCGATACGGTCGAGATTATCGAGTGTCCGCCCAAGTCGAAGTTGAAGCGCTGGGATTTGGTGCGCGTCGTCGCCAAGAGTCAGCTCGTGGATATCGCCGCGATGCGTGCCGCAGCGAAGGAAAATCAGGCAGAAAACAATTCTGAGGGTTAGTGCAACCAGGTGGCAGGCAAAGGTTGGCCTTCCACCCGGCTGGCAGCGATCCTTGGCAGACGGTCCCAGACAGACAGCTTATTGTTCGAGGCAGTACGATGATTCAGATGCAAACCCGCCTTGCCGTGGCCGACAACACCGGCGCCAAGGAAGTGATGTGCATCAAAGTGTTGGGTGGCAGCCGGCGTCGGTTTGCCCAGGTGGGCGATGTGATCGTCTGCAGCGTGAAAAGCGTGATCCCTGGCAGTGAAGTGAAGAAAAAGGCTGTCGTTCGCGGCGTCATCGTGCGAGTCAAAGCACCGACGCGGCGCAGCGATGGGAGCTACGTTCGCTTTGATACCAATGCGGTCGTGCTCATCGATAAAGATAACAATCCGCGAGGCACGCGTATCTTTGGCGCCGTAGCCAGGGAATTGCGAGAACGAAAGTTTATGAAGATCGTCAGCCTGGCGAACGAGGTGGTGTAGCTATGTTGATTCGCAGTGGAGATACGGTCGAGGTCATCGCTGGTGCCGATCGCGGCACACGCAGCCGTGTGATTCAAGTAGACCGAGCAAAACGCAAGGCATTGGTAGAAAACGTGGCCCGCGTCTACCGCCATGTCAAGCGAAGCCAAAAGCATCCGCAAGGGGGCCGGCTGAGCAAGGAAATGCCAGTTCAGCTTTCAAACCTGATGTACGTTTGCCAATCGTGCGGTCGGCCAAGCCGTCTCGGAGCACGTTTTACTGACGAGGGGGCGAAGGAGCGGTATTGTAAGAAGTGCGGAGCAAACGCGGGAGAAATCTCCCCCGCCCATGCATCGCATGCCAAGAAATAGCAATAGCAGATATCGTAGGAGCTTCGGACGCGAGTCCTTCAACCTCAAGCCCATCATCAAGCAATGCCTCCCAGACTTAAAGAACGATACCACAAAGAGGTCCTGCCAAAGCTGGCAGAAAGTCTCGGTCGTACCAACCGATTCTCGCTGCCGCGATTGGAGAAAATCGTCGTCAGTATGGGCGTAGGCAGTGCGATCACCGACAAGAAGCATTTGGAAGACGCCGTTTCGGCCCTGGCAGAGATTACCGGTCAGAAGCCGATGGTCTGCAAGGCGCGCAAATCGGTTGCTGCGTTCAAGCTGCGGCAGGGCAATGCCGTCGGCTGCAAGGTAACCTTACGCGGCGATCGGATGTTTGAGTTTCTGGACCGCTTGATTTCGTTGGCTTTGCCGCGAGTTCGAGACTTTCGCGGGCTCAAATCCAATGCTTTTGATAAACATGGCAACTATAGCCTGGGGCTAAATGAACAGCTGGTGTTTCCAGAGTTGAATCCCGACAAGTATTCCCGCGTGCAAGGCATGAACATTGCCCTGTGTTGCTCCACCGATTCGGATGACGAAGCACGGGAGCTACTGCGAGGTTTCGGCATGCCGTTTCGAACTGAAGAGTCTTCGGCAAACCCGTAGAGCGAAGAACAATTAGGTGGCCCAGAAGGCTCAGGATAAACTTGAACTGACTTGGGCCCGATAGGCCAGGAAAGGAAAAGAACCGACGTGGCGAGTAAATCGAAAATTGCTAAGGCGCTCCGAACGCCCAAATACTCGACTCGCTTAGAGTCGCGCTGCCGAATCTGTGGCAGACCTCGGGCGGTGTACCGCAAGTTTGGTATCTGTCGGATCTGTTTCCGAAATCTGGCCGACAAAGGCTTGATTCCCGGTGTGAAGAAAGCCAGTTGGTAATTTGCGAGCACAAATTCAGTTGAGAAACTTTTTCTCTGTAGGCAGAGGACAATAACGAGATGATGACCGACCCCATCGCCGACATGCTAACGCGCATCCGCAATGCCGTGCGTATCGAGCGGGCTCTCGTCGAGATGCCACATTCCAAGGTAAAGCGTGGCGTGGCAGAGGTGCTGAAACGAGAAGGATATATCTGGGATTGGCGCGAGGAAGAAGCGAGCGATGCGCCAGGCAAGCGGCTGTGCATTGATTTGAAGTATGGCCCCAACGGCGAGCGGGTGATTCGACATATCAAACGAATCAGCAAGCCCGGAAGACGCGTTTACAGCCGAGCCAATGCCCTGAAGCCTATCCTGAATGGACTTGGCATTACGATCATTAGCACCAGCCGTGGCGTATATAGCGATCGCGAAGCTCGGCAGAAGAATCTGGGCGGCGAAGTATTGTGTGAGTTGTGGTAAAGCAGCAGTTTGCGGTTAGCATTCGGCTAGCCGCTAAAGGCTAACAGCCAAAGGCAAAAAATGTCCCGTATCGGCAATAAACCTGTAGTGATTCCTTCGGGCGTGAAGGTGAGTGTCGCTAACCGCGAGATTAGCGTCGAAGGCAAGCTGGGAAAGCTTGTTTGGAGCCATCGCCAGGAAGTTACCGTAGCGGTTGACGAGGATGCCAAGGAGGTAGTTGTTACTAGACATAGTGAAGATCGTGAAAGCCGCGCACTGCACGGCTTGACCCGTGCCTTGATCCAGAACATGGTTGTGGGCGTTTCCGAAGGCTACGAAAAGCGTTTGGAGATTCACGGCGTCGGCTACCTGGGGGCAATCCAAGGAGATGTCCTCCAATTGCGAGTTGGCTTCGCCAATGAAATACAGAAGAAGATTCCGGCAGGGCTGGAAGTGACTTGCCCCGATCAGACCCATGTCGTGGTCAAAGGAATCGACAAGCAGAAAGTAGGTCAGTTTGCGGCCGAAGTGCGTGCCGTTCGAAAACCCGAACCCTACAAGGGGAAAGGGGTTCGTTACGAAGGTGAGCAGATTCGTCGCAAGGCAGGTAAGACAGCGAAGTAACCTTCCAGCGTATGCAGTTCAGTAAGGTGAATCGCTGAAACGTGAATTACAAACAGGCAGTGTCCTCGTCGCGGTAGTGAGTCATGGATCATCATAAGGCAACCGGCAAGCAACGGCAGCGGCGCCGTTTTCGAGTGCGCAAACGGCTGAAAGGCACGTCCGAGCGTCCGCGGCTTTGTGTCAGCAGGAGTCATCGGAACATCACTGCGCAGGTGATCGACGACTCGAGTGGCAAGACAATTGTGAGTGCTTCTACCGCAAGCAAGTCGCTTGCCGGCGGTATCAAATACGGCGGCAACTCGAGTGCGGCTGAAGCCATCGGCAAGGCGATAGCTGAGCGAGCTATCGAGGCCGGTGTGAGCCAGGTTTGTTTTGACCGCGGCGACTGCAAGTACCACGGCCGAGTGGCGGCGTTGGCCGATGCAGCGCGAGCGGCTGGGCTGAAGTTTTAGTAAATCATTTTCATACTTATTTTTAGACGGTCCTTAATCGATAGTTGGAAACCCCCGGCCCACCCCTTCACAGGCCTTTTTTGTAGGAGCGTACCAAGCGTGTCATCCGGTTCTCGAAGTAAACGACAGAGCGATGCGAAGGAAGGATCTCGCAGCGGCGAGTTCGTGGAAAAAGTCGTCAAGATCAAGCGATGTGCTGCTGTGGTCAAGGGCGGGCGACGCTTTAGCTTTGCGGCCATGGTCGTACTTGGAGATGGTAAAGGCAAAGTTGGTTGGGGCTACGGCAAGGCCAACGAGGTGCCTCCGAGTGTCGAGAAGGCCGTTAAGGAAGGTATGCGAAATATGGTGGCGGTGCCGCTGGACGAGGCGACCATCCCACATCAGGTGATAGGCCGTTACGGCGCTGCCCAAGTAGTGCTCGTACCCGCTACGCCCGGTACCGGTGTGATTGCCGGTGCGGCGGTGCGGGCCGTCTGCGAAGCGGCCGGTATTTCCGACATCCTGACCAAGAGTTTTGGTTCCAATAACCCAGTTACGCTGGTCAAAGCAACGATAGCAGCACTTCAGGAGCTGCGACCCAGAATAGACGTCGAAAGGCTGCGCGGAGTTACGCTATCATGATTCTCAACGATATCCATCGCGGCGTTCGCCGCCACAAGAAGCGCAAACGGTTGGGCCGTGGTCCCGGGTCGGGGCATGGCAAGACGGCCGGTCGTGGTCACAAAGGTCAGGGCTCTCGGTCGGGCGTTTCGCAGCTTCCGACGTTTCAGGGCGGATCGATGCCCCTGGTACGCCGCGTGCCGAAGCGAGGTTTCAATAACCGTTGGGGCCTCAATGTTGCTGTTGTGAATGTTGGCCAAATCGACCAAGCTTTCGAGTCGGGCGAGGAGGTGACCCTGGAGGCGATGGCCGCAAAGAACCTGGCCAAGGGGCGATTCGACGTCCTGAAAGTGCTGGGCGATGGCGAACTGACCAAGAAACTAAAGATATCAGCCCATCGTTTCAGTAAGTCGGCAATCGAAAAAATTGGAAAAGCGGGGGGCGAAGCAGAAGTTTTGCCCGGGAAGACAACCGTCGCTCAGAAGAAACGCGAACTCAAAAAGTAGTCGATAGCGCCCCAGAATGGCTTGCTTGACCATGCTGTCTTCGCGCTTTCCTCGGGTTTTATAGCAGCGCTCGGGAGCTTTGGCGCCTCGTATCCTTTTTAGCAAATCACAGAGCACTAGGTTCAAGCCATCATGTGGGAAAAGATTCGCGTCGTTTGGCAGATTCCCGAGTTGCGGCAGAAAATCCTGCTGACCCTGGGCTTGCTTGCGGTCTATCGCCTGGGCTTTCAGATCCCTTTGCCAATCGCTGATCAGGATAAAATCCTGGCTGCCAGCCAGGCGGGGGGGATGGCCGATGTCTTGCAGGCGGTGGCCGTATTCAGCGCCAGCCAATTGACCCAAGTCACGATCTTTGGCTTGGGCATCATGCCGTATATTTCGGCCTCTATTATCTTTCAGTTGCTTGGTAGCGTTTATCCGCCGCTGGAAGCGCTGCAGAAAGAAGGCGAAGCGGGTCGCAAAAAGATCAACGAGTATACGCGGTATGCCACGGTTGCAATTTGTGTGATCCAGAGTTGGATCTACGTGAACGCGTACATCGTGAATATGGGACTGGTCGACGCGGCCTACCTGGATCCCGAAACCGGGGCTCTTGGGCTGGGATGGAAACTTGTCTCTGTGCTGACGATGACCGCAGGAACCGTGTTTCTGATGTGGATTGGTGAACAGATCGACGAATTCGGTATCGGCAATGGCATTAGTCTGTTGATCATGGCGGGCATCCTGGCGGCGATGCCAGGTGCTGGTTTCGACTTGCTGAAGCAGGCCTCGTTGGAACTCGGCGGCGGTCCCGGAGGCAAGCTGGGAATCGAGCAGTTGTTGTTGTTGGCACTGATGTTTGTGGCGGTTGTCGTGGGCGTGGTCTACATCACGTTGGGACAGCGGCGCATCCCCATGCAAAGTGCCAAGCACGTTCGTGGACGGAAAGTCTATGGCGGTGCTCGGCAGTATCTTCCGCTGAAAGTAAATCAAGCGGGCGTGATGCCGATTATCTTTGCCAGCAGTCTGTTGATGCTCCCGACTCTGATTTTCACTCAGCTCGGAAATATCAATTGGGCCCCAGGAGGCTTCTGGGAAACATTTTTCCGCTGGACCTCGGCTGCGTTTGAACGTAATTCGTTCTTCTACATCCTCTTCTATGTGGGGCTGATCTACTTCTTCTGTTTCTTCTGGACGGCAATTACTTTCAATCCGAAAGACGTCTCGGATAACTTGAAGAGCTATGGTTCTTTTATCCCCGGATATCGTCCGGGGAAACGCACCGCTGATTATCTTGAAAAAGTGATGTTCCGCATCACTTATGTGGGAGCGGGCTTCCTGGCCTTGGTCGCGATTATCCCCACGATGATTTCCACGTCGTTGGGCGTCTCCTTTATGGTGGCGAGCTTCTACGGTGGTACTGGCTTGTTGATTGCTGTGAGTGTGGCGTTTGATCTGGTACAGAAGATCGATAGTCATCTGGTGATGCGTAACTACTCGGGATTATTGGAGTAGCCTTCTTTGTACGGGGGCAGAGCCGCTTGCCGCAGCGATCGGATTGGCCTCGTTGTCGCATTGGGGACATCAGAGAGCCATGCATATCGTCTTCATCGGCCCTCCCGGCGCAGGCAAAGGGACCCAGTCGGTTCGACTGGCCAAGTATCTTGGTGTTCCCCATCTCTCAACCGGGGAGATGCTTCGTAAAGTAAGTCAAGACAAATCCGAAATCGGCCTGCGCTCTGCCGAAGCGATGTTGTCCGGACAGCTTGTTCCCGATGAGCTCGTCGTAGAAATCGTGTTTCAGCGGCTCGAGCAGGACGATTGCCGGTCGGGCTGTATTCTCGACGGCTTTCCGCGCACGGTGCATCAGGCCGAGGTCCTCGACCAATGGCTCGTCGGACACAAACGGCCACCGGCCGTCGTGCTGGTGCTGCAAGTGGATCAGGAAGTTATCCTTGAGCGGCTTGCCAGCCGAGGCCGGCAGGATGACGATCGAGAAACCATACGCGAGCGGCTTCGGCAATACGACCGCTTGACCCGCCCCTTGCTGGACTACTATGGCAAGCAGTGTATTGGCGGGCAAAGTGCTCTGCACATCGTTGAGGGCGAAGGGACTCAAGACGAAGTTTTCGATCGGATCCGAAACGAAGTTGATTAGCCGAGGGCGAACTTTCAGAGTGAGAAGCGAAATTCGCTGGTTTTTTGGATAAGTGAGGCGCCCTCGGATACCAGGATTGGTCGGATCATGTTGCAGCTAAAATCGAAACGAGAAATCGGCCTGATGCGACAGGCTGGCCTCGCTGTTTGGCAGGCACATCAGATCGCTGCCAAGATGATCCGTCCTGGGGTGACCACAGCGCAAATCGACCAGGCGATCGAAAAACACTTTGCCAACTTGGGTGCGATTCCCTTGTTCATGGATTACCCCAATTCGGTCCGCAACAAGCCGGCCTTTCCCGCGGTCACTTGTATGTCGGTCAACGAGGCGGTAGTGCACGGGATTCCTGACGATCGTCCGCTGAAGGAAGGCGACATTCTCAGTATCGACACCGGATGCTTGTTGAATGGCTGGTGCGGCGATGCCGCTGTTACCCATCCGGTAGGCAAGATTTCGAGCGAGGCTCAGAAGCTGCTCGATGTGACCCAGGGTGTACTCAACCTAGCAATCGAGCTCTTGGGCCAAAAGAGTCGCTGGAGCCAAATTGCTGAGCAAATGGCTCAGTATGTGGCCGACCATGGTTTTTCGACGGTCGAGTGCTTCGTCGGCCATGGGATAGGCCGCGAAATGCATGAGGACCCCCAGGTCCCCAATTTCCCGAGTCGGTCTTTGCGGGGCAGCGGCGATTTTCGGATCGAGCCAGGGCTGGTCATTGCCGTCGAGCCCATGGTGAACATGGGTACAAAACGAGTCAAGATGCTTGCCGACCATTGGACGCAAGTGACCGCAGATGGTCAGCTCAGTGCCCACTTTGAGCACACGCTGGCAATCACCGAGGACGGGCCCGTGGCCTTGACGAGGGAGCCAACGCCGGCAGAAGCGGCAGAGCTGGCCGTCTAGCCTGAACAGCGGCACGGGTTTTGCCCAGGAGCCCTTGAACGGCAGACGCTTGTCGGTCTATATTCATATGTTTCGCAAATAGCCGTTGTTTCCTAGGGGAGCAGAGAAAATGAAGGTCAGAGCCAGCGTGAAACGGATTTGCGATAAGTGCAAAGTTGTCCGCCGCCGTGGGGTCGTGCGTGTTGTTTGCAGCAACCCCCGACACAAGCAGCGACAAGGATAATACAAGGGTTGCGGGTCCAGGTGACGCGAGGTTGTTTTTCGACTTGCGACCGGCCGACTTGCGACACGTAACTACTTCCAACAGTAGGCCTGGAGAAACCATAAGATGCCCCGTTTGCTTGGTGTCGACATCCCCACCGATCGCCCGATCGTGATTTCGCTGACCTACCTGTACGGCGTGGGCCCGAAGATCGCTCGGGAGCTTTGCCATAAAGCGGGCGTCGATCCCCAGGTTCGTGCTCGCGAATTGGGCGAGGACGAGGTGGCGCGCATCGCAGCGTTGCTCGACAAAGATTATGTCGTCGAAGGTCAGCTGCGTCGGCAAACCAGCCAGAACATTTCTCGGCTTCGCGACATTGCTTGCTATCGCGGTTTGCGGCATCGCCGCGGCTTGCCGGTTCGTGGGCAACGCACGAAGACCAACGCCCGGACCCGCAAGGGGCCCAAGAAAACCGTGGCTGGCAAGAAGGGCGTCAAAGACCTGCGCTAAACAAATTCGAAGTTCCTTGCCGGTGTGTCTCCTATTAACGACCACAGCCTTTTTTTGAGAGTGTGTTAACAAGTGGCGAAAACGACAAAGTCTGGAAAAACGACCAAGGTCAAGAAGAAGACGGTGCGCCGGAATGTAACCGTGGGCATCGCGCACATCGTGGCAACATTCAACAATACGACTGTCACCATCACCGATACCAAAGGAGACACGCTCTGTTGGGCGAGCGCTGGCACCTCGGGCTTCAAGGGGAGCCGCAAGAGCACTCCTTTTGCCGGCCAATGCGCGGCCCAGCAGGCTGCCGAGAAGGCTCGTAAGTTCGGCGTAAAAGACGTCGAAGTCAAAGTCAAAGGGCCTGGAAGTGGTCGCGAAAGCGCGATCACGGCACTCGAGGCTGCTGGGCTCAAGGTGAAGTCCATCGAGGACGTGACGCCTTTGCCCCACAATGGCTGCCGACCCCGCAAAAAGCGCCGCGTCTAAGCCCCGGCGGCCTTTGACCGAACTTGATTGATGGACCTGCCGCCGAGCATTAACCGAATACAAGACGATCCGAACACGAGATCCGATTACATACCGACGATCGAAGAGCAATAACTATGGCAAGATACACTGGACCGGTTTGCCGCTTGTGCCGTCGCGATGGCATGAAGCTGTTTCTCAAGGGCACGCGCTGCGATTCCTCGAAGTGTGGCATCGAACGCCGTGAATCGCCTCCAGGACAGCAGCAGAACCGGCGCGGCAAGCTGACCGACTACGGAGTCCACCTGCGCGAGAAGCAGAAGGTAAAGCACTACTACGGAGTGCTCGAGCGACAGTTCCGTCGGTATTTCCATAAGGCCGAGGCCACCCGGGGCAATACGGGCGACGTCTTGATGTCCTTGCTCGAAAGACGATTGGACAACGTGGTTCATCGCATGGGCTTCGGTCAAAGTCGCAGCGCGTCTCGCCAGTTGGTCAATCACGGGCATGTGACCGTCAACGGTCGGCGTTGCGACGTGGCCAGCTACCAGGTACAGGTGGGCGATATTATCCGGGTCAAAAACCGGGCCAAGAGTCTCGACCGCGTCAGGGCCTCCTTGGCCGAAAGCGGACGCGACGTGCCCGATTTCCTCTCGGTCACCGAGTCGGACATTCCCGAAGGGATCGTGAGCCGGCTGCCTCAGGCTGAAGACATTTCCATTCCCATCCAGGCACAGTTGATCATCGAGTTGTGCTCGCGCTAAACCACAGGGCACAAAAGAGCGAAGCGTTACCGGCTGGAAAAATTCAATTTTACACATCCCCCTAATTTCCTCTTGCTGACAGCTATTTGCTGAAGGCTGACAGCTTTCTTAACGGAGGTTTCCGATGCATATTCGATGGCGTGGACTTGAGCTTCCCAGTCAAGTGACTTGCGAAACAGAGACGCTGACCGGCACTTACGGTAAGTTCATTGCAGAGCCGTTCGAGCGGGGTTTTGGCGCCACCATCGGCAACGGGTTGCGCCGTATCTTGCTTTCGAGTCTTGAAGGCAGCGCGGTCACGCAAATCAAGGTCCACAACGCCCAGCATGAGTTCACGACCATCGCGGGCGTGATGGAAGACGTGACCGACATCGTGCTGAACATCAAGTCGCTGATCGTCAAGAATTACAGCGATTCGACCAAGGTGCTGCGAGTCGAGCGCAATACTGCCGGCCAGGTCACCGCCGCCGACATCGAAACCGACGAAGCGGTTGAAGTGATCAACAAAGATCTGGTGATCGCCACCCTCACCGACGATGTGCCGTTTGTGATCGAAATGGTGGTCGAGAACGGGCGCGGCTATGTTCCCTCTGGCGAGCATGAAGCCAGCATGCAGGACCACGAGGTGGGCATCATTCCTGTCGACGCCGTCTTCAGCCCGGTCACCCGCGTTCGCTATACGATCGAAGAAACTCGCGTTGGCCAGAAGACCAACTACGACAGACTGATCCTCGAAGTGCAGACAGACGGCTCGATCGGACCAGAAATGGCGATCGTCGAGGCAGCCAAGATCATGCGTAAGCATCTCACGCCGTTTGTCCAATACACCGAACTTGGCCCGCAAGTGCATGCGGCCTCGCGCGGTGGTTCGTCTGGAGGGGCCGACAATGCTCTCGAGGCCAAGTTGAACATGAGCATTGCCGAACTGAACCTGTCGGTTCGAGCTAGCAATTGCCTGGAAACTGAAAACATTCTGCAAGTTCGCGATCTGGTAACTCGTACCGAAGACCAGCTCCTGGAAGTGCGAAACTTCGGAGAGACCACTCTGGCAGAGGTGCAGCTGAAGCTGCGTGAATTAGGTTTGCATTTGGGTATGAGAGTGCCCGGCCACGCGGCTGGCGTCTGAGCTTTGAGCAGGGAACGGCCCTGGGGTGTTTCCCAGGCAAGCCCTCGAGAAATCATCACGACAAAGAAATTACCATGAGACACAGAAGAAAAGGTCGAGTGCTTGGACGCAACCCGAAACATCAGAGAGCGCTGTTGCGAAATCTGGCCAGCTCGCTGCTGTTGACCGAGCGCGATGCCGAGTTCGACGACAATCAGCCGAAGGTCAAGGGACGCATTATCACCACGATTAGCAAAGCGAAAGAAGTGCGCCCGCTGATCGAGAAGTGCGTGACGATCGCCCGCCGCTCGTTGGCTGCCGAAGCAGCCGCCGCTGAGCTTGGTACCCAGGCCGAGCGCGGCTCCGAGCAGTGGAAGTCGTGGCGGGCCAGCGACAACTGGCGGGCTTGGAACGAGGCCATCGCTCCTGTGGTCGCAGCACGACGACGCTGCATTCGCCTGTTGGGCAGCAAGGAAGCCGTCAGCATTCTGTTCGACGACATTGCTCCCCGCTTCGCCGATCGGCCCGGCGGCTATACCCGCATCGTTCGCCTCGCAGAGCCGCGCCTCGGAGATGCCGGAGTGCGGGCCATTCTGGAGTTCGTCGGCGTCCGCGATCGCGTGGTCCAGCGCAGCGAGAAACCTGCCTTTGACGATGTTGCAGCAGACAATGCCGCGGGCGACGACGAAGGTGTGGAAACCGCCGAGTCGGCCGAAAGCCAGGCGGATGACGCGGCCGAGGCCGAAAAGGCCGAGGAATAGTCCAGCCCAAATGCGGCGCGAGCTGGCTTCGCGCTTTGAGGGCAATCTCGAAGTTTGTGGCCGGGTGCGATGGAGAGCCAAAGCCGCGGATTTGATTTCACCCATGCCATGCGCCGGCTCTGCGCCGACGTGGTTGCCCGCCTGCCCGAGTTGGCCCATGTCGATCTGCGCCGCGTTGCAATCAGCATGTGCCGTACCCGCCAATCTGGCGAGCATGGCACCTATGCTTCGCTCACGCCCCTGCGGTTCGAGGCGGGCGCCAGGCAAAAGAAACTCCGCGGTCGGCGCTATGGCGTCGAGCGAGTGTGCGATGCCGCCGGCGAAGAGTATCTTTACATTCTGAGCTTCTATGTACCGCGATTTCTCAATACCTCGCTCGAAGAAAAGCTCTCAACCGTGCTCCACGAGCTGTGGCACATCAGCGAAGAGTTCGACGGCGACCTGCGCCGCTTCGAGGGCCGCTACTATGCCCATGGAGGCTCGCAGCGCCACTACGATGCCAAGATGAACAAGCTAGCTCAGCGCTGGCTCTCGCTCGATCCGCCGGAGCACTTATACGACTTTCTGGCCTATAGTTTCGAAGAGCTGGCTGCCGAGTTTGGCCCTCTCACAGGCGCGCATTGGCCCGCGCCGCGACTCGTGCCGCTGTAACGCTGCCTTGCTAGCAGTGCTAGGTCGCATTGACACCCGTAGCGGCCCGACGTACTGTTGTCGGCCTTCTCCCGCAGCCAGCTTTTCACCTCAGTCGATGGCCCTCGAGCCTGCCTTGCACGTTTCCGACATGCCTCTACTCCGACCATTACGACAATCGTGTTCTGTCTGCTGGATCGGCCTGACGGCTTGCTGGTTGTTGCCCTGGCTTAGCGGCTGCAGCCAGATGTTCACGCCGCCGCTGACCCCTGCGGCCAAGTCGATTCTGCAGCCCGCCCAGACTGCGCCCGACAGCGTCACGCTCGAAATCTTCCAGCTACGCGTGCCGGCAACCGATACCGAACTGACCGACCAATTGTGGCAAGCAGCCGATGAACAGCACTTGAGCGTCGAATCGCGTCGCGGCCTGATCGGCAACGGCTTCCGAGTGGGAGTCCTCGGAGGGGCGCTGCCCGATGTGCTGGCCAGACGCTTGAACTTGCAGAGCGAAATGCCGGCGGCGACCGATGAGCGAGTCATCACTGATCAAAGCGCCGACCCGCGCGCCGTCCGCCGCGTAGTGCAGCTCAACCGTCACGAGTCGGCAACCATCCAGGTTACCGACCTGCAAGATCAACGGCACGTCCTAATCAGCGGCCAAGGCGGTCTCAAGGGCCGCAGCTTCCAGCAGGTGCAGGCCGTCTACTCGATGCGGGCCGAGCCGATGCCCGGGCAACGCGTAGCGCTCAGCCTGATACCCGAGCTGCACCACGGCGAAATGCGCAATCGCTATACCGGCAGCGAACAGGGAATCTTCCTGATCACTCCGTCGCGCGAGCAAGAAACGTACGAACAGTTCGAGCTAGCCGCCGAGCTGTCCGCCGGCGAACTGCTGGTCGTAAGCTGCCTGCCAGACTCGCCCGGCAGCCTGGGCCACGCCTTTCATGCAATCGACCGCGCCGGCGCCACCGAACACAAGCTGCTGCTCGTACGCTTGCTACAAGTCCCCGGAAGCGAAATCCTGGCCGACGCAGCGTTCGCCAGCCGCTAATTGAACATCGCCGCACTCTTAACTAAGTGGATATGTAGCACATCTGTGCGTGGCCTCTGCAAAATGTTGCGTTCGATTCTTGGATGCAACGGTGTCCCTGTAAAGACGCCCTACTTGCGTGGAACGCACCAAACCGCCTGCAGCAAATACAGGCGAGGCGACTCGATTGGTGCGTTCCGCTATCGCTTCACACACCCTACGAAACTTCCTCCGCGCTCTTGGCGACCTTGGCGGTTCCATCCTGTCAATGTAGCTGAACTCGTAAGAGTTCAGATAGTTTGGAGCCGCCGTCGGCACTTCCGCTGAATTCTTGCGAATATAGCTACGACGCCAGCACCGATTTTGGATTTCTCCATCACCACCACGCCTCTCGGCGATCTTGAAGATCTGGGTGTTGCAACCCAACGCCCAGGTGGCCAAAAAACATGGTAGCTCCGCCACTTCGCAACTGCGATAATCACCCCAGCACGCTGATGTACTTGCTCATTGACAAATCGACTTTTTCACCACGATTGCACCCGCTGTAGTTTTGTCCCGCGCTCGCCGCGCGCAAAGCCCAAAACTCACCACCTTTTGTCCCAGGTAAGTTTCGCCGTAGCCTTCACTGCCAAGCCCAACGGCAAAGTCTGCGGGACAGAATAGGCGAATAGTGTCCCAAGAGTTGGGGCCCCTGGAGATGGGACAAAACCAGAGCGGAAAGTGGAAAGCGGAAAGCCGAAGCGGGGAAGCGGTGGCAGGGGGAGGCCATGCCTGTCGCCGCTCGGGGCCTCGGGGGCTGGCGCAGCTGCAGCAAGAACCGCTCGGCGGGGCCCTCCGCAGGGCTCCGAAAATTGCTACAATACGGGCCGTTGAAGAGTCGCTGCTCTTCGACGCCAGTGCTTGTAACTATCTCGCGGGTCGTCAGTTTGGGCGGACTCGTCGATTCAATCTAGTTGAAAAGTGAAACATCACACGAAGGAGTTGAGACCATGCCATTGGTACCGATGCGATTGTTGCTTGATCATGCTGCCGAAAACGACTACGGGCTCGCAGCTTTCAATGTGAATAACATGGAGCAGATCCAGGCCATCATGGAGGCGGCCAAAGAGACCGACTCGCCGGTGATCGTGCAGGCCAGCCGGGGGGCGCGGGCTTACTCGCAGGACAACTACCTGAGGCATCTGATGCTCGCCGCGGCCGAGTTGTATCCCGAGATTCCGCTTTGCATGCATCAAGACCATGGCAACAGCGCAGCGACGTGCAAAAGCGCGATCGAGAACGGCTTTACGAGCGTGATGATGGACGGTTCGTTGCAGGAAGACGGCAAGACGCCGGCCGACTATGCGTACAACGCCCAGGTGACCAAAGAGGTTGTCGAAGCAGCACATGCCATCGGCGTCTCGGTCGAAGGCGAACTTGGCTGTCTCGGATCGCTTGAATCGGGCGAGGGCGAACAAGAGGACGGCCACGGTGCGGTAGGTCGGCTCTCGAAAGATCAGTTGCTGACCGATCCAGAAGAAGCCGAACGGTTTGTTGCCGAGACTGGCGTCGATGCCTTGGCAGTTGCCATCGGCACAAGCCATGGAGCCTACAAGTTTACGAGCAAGCCGACCGGCGAGGTGTTGGCGATGGATCGGATTGATGAGATTCACCGCCGCCTGCCGAATTGCCACTTGGTGATGCACGGCAGTAGCAGCGTGCCGCAAGAACTGCAGGACATCATCAACAAGTACGGCGGCAATCTGAAACAGACCTGGGGTGTGCCGGTCGAGGAGATCCAACGCGGCATCAAGAGCGGCGTGCGAAAAGTGAACGTCGACACCGACAACCGACTGGCAATTACCGGCGCGATTCGCAAGGTGCTGAGCGAGACGCCCGAGAAATTCGACCTGCGTGACTATCTGAAACCAGCTCGCGAGGCGATGAAGCAAGTCTGTATCGCGCGGATGGAAGCCTTTGGCCAGGCCGGCAACGCCGGCAAGATCAAGCCGGTCTCGATCGACAAGTTCGCCAGTTTCTACGCGGCGGTCTGAACGGTCGGCGCAATCGAAAACTCTCTTGGACATCGCTGGGTGTAGGATTACTCCCAGCGATGTTCCTCGCTGCATGGTTTGCCTCGTGGCTAGAAGATACCGCGATCGGGCAAGCGACCGAGTTGAAGCAATCACTAGAGAGTCTAGGAGTGGTTGGAGTCGTTTGCCAGCACGAGAAGGCCATTTCAGATTGCTAGCGTTTTCCCGAAAAACACAGCGATTTCAGCCACCGCGAAACCTTTCTTGGAAGCTGGGGTTGAAGAGTGTGGAGGGAAGCAAGTTAGTACCTCGGGTCACAACCACCCTAGCGAGGAATTGCCATGCGTTTCTTACAGAGTTTTCTAGTAGTGATGTTGCTCGCCGTACTCGTAGGTCCTGTGCGAGCGGAGGACGATGCAGACAAGCCCGCTGGCGATCGGCCAGATCGCGGTGCATTTCGACAAAAGATGATTGAGGAGTTCGATGCTGATGGCGACGGCAAGTTGAGCGACGAGGAGCGGGAAACCGCGCGTGAAGCAATGCGCGAGCGTCGCGGCCAAGACGGATTTCAAGGGAAGAGAAAAGGAGGCAAGGATCGGCCTAAGAAGGGGCCAGGTAATGGTTTCCGCGGAGGCAAAGACAGACCAGGTCCGCCTGATCCCAACAAATTGTTTGAGCTATTCGATGCTGATGGCGACGATCAACTAAGTCGCGACGAGTTCATGAAACTGTCCGAGTTCATGCGCGAGCAACGCGAGAAGTGGGGACCCGGCGCCGGTGGGCCAGGCGAACGACGTGGTGAACGACGTGGACGTCCTGGCGGACCGCCCGACGGGCCTGGAGATCGACCTGGTCCTCCGCCGGGCGAGCGTCGCGATTTCCGTCCTCCGGGGCCGCTGCAAAACCCAGGTGACGGCCCAGGTCCAGACTTCCGAGAGAGCGCCAACCGCCGAGGAGGCCCAGACGGCCAGGGACCGCGAAATTTCGAAGGGCGACGTCCTCCGAATCCAGACATGTTGTTCGATCGCTTTGACAAGAACGACGATGATCAGCTCAGTCGCGAAGAGTTTATGGAACTGACCGAAGCGATGAGGAATCTACGGGAGCGTTTTGGGCAAGGTAGAGAGCGTGCTTTTGGAGGGGGCCGAGACCGTGGCGATCGCCCCGGTCCTCCTGGCCCTCCCGATCGAGGAGGACCTGATGGTCCCCGGCCGCCGCGTCCCGACTCCGACGAAGGAGCGGATTCCGATGGACCTCTGCTCGAGGACGACACCGTCTGAGCGAGCCACTGAGTCGACTTGGGCTATCACCTCGGCCCCGTGTACTGAATGCCCCCAGCTGGTACGCGGGGCCGGTGTGTGTTGAGTCGAACTCGAGAGTTCACGTCCTGGGAATCGACAATTCGGTGCGCTTGTGCCGAACTTTCGGGTTATTGGGCCAAAAGGGGTCCGAGCTTGCCAGTAAAATTTGCCGGCTGCGCCTGCCCTATTTATACTGCGGAGAAGGACTTACGGTTATTCAGGCCCTCCGCTTACTGCCCTCCCGAGAATCGCCATGTGTGTCGCGTTGTCTTCTTATAGCAGATACCTGTTTACGGTGTTTGTGTTTTGCATCGTAAGTGTCGGTATTGCTGCGGCACAAGGCGCGGGTGAATCAAGCGGTCCGCAATTTGCGCCTGGCGTGTTGACGACCATTCCGCCCGAGGTCGATCTGGAAGACCTAGTCAGCGTACACGATCTGATCGAGATTCGCGCCAATGCTCAACTAGAGCGCGAGCCGAATACGAGCACTCAGACCCGTACTCTGTTCGACATGGCGAAGGATGTCGGATTTCGCCGCGACGTATGGTGCTTAGAGCTCTCGTTCAAGCCGTTGCGAATGATGTATGTCGACATTCCTCAGCCTTCGGGAAAGGTGCAGCGAAAGCTCGTCTGGTACTTGGTGTACCGAGTCCGAAACACGGGCGTGGGACTCGCTTCGCAACAGGAAGCCGATAGCACGTTCGCTGCCGTCGAGAAGCCTTTCGATACGCTGCAGTTCACCCCGCAGTTTGTCTTGACGAGCCAGGACCTGGATCGCGCCGGGCAGCCTGTACACAAGGCTTATCTAGACCGGATCATTCCCTCGGCGGTACAGGCGATTCAACGTCGGGAACTCCCCGAGGGCGAACTATTGAACAGCGCGCAAATGGCGGAACGCCAACTTGCGAAAGAGGACGGACGACAGATCGGAGGATTGTGGGGCGTTGCGATTTGGGAGGATGTCGATCCTCAGATCGATTTCTTTTCGGTTTACGTCGGGGGGCTAACCAACGCCTACGACTGGCAAGACGCGCCTGAGCAGTTTCGGCTGGGCGATCCCCCCGGGACTGGGCGCAAGTTTCAGCACAAGCAGCTCCAGCTGAATTTCTGGCGGCCGGGAGACGATTTGGCCGAAAACGAGGAGGAAATCCGCTTTGGCTCTGCCCCGGGGCAGGCCGAATACTATGGCACCCCTGAAGGCGTTGCCTACCGTTGGATTTACCGATAGAATGGTCGGGCTCTGGGCAGCGGAGGACCGAAAGCTGTTTTCCCGCCCTCTCCCCCTCGACCTCTGACCCCCGTTCAAAGCAATGGCTCACAAAAAAGGACAAGGCTCCAGCCGCAATGGCCGCGACTCGAACGCCCAACGGCGCGGAGTGAAGAAATATGGTGGCGAAAAGGTTGTCGCTGGCAACATTATTGTTCGCCAAGTTGGCAACAGATTCCACCCAGGCAAAGGCGTTGGCCAAGGGAAGGACTACACCCTGTTCGCGCTGGTGGATGGCGAGGTGATGTTTGACCGCAAAGGGCGGCGCGTCAACGTGATGTCGGTAGCTTGACGTCCTGCCGAAACAATAGACTGAATCAAGCAGAGGATGCCCCGCGAGGAGCATCCTCTTTTTGTTTGAGATAAGATAAGCAAGCTCCTCATATATCTGTTCCCAGATTGATTCCACCCATGTTTGTAGATCGCGTTACCGTCGAAGTCGAAGCGGGCAAGGGAGGCGATGGCTGCATGAGTTTTCGTCGGGAGAAGTTTGTGCCTCGCGGGGGGCCCGACGGCGGCGATGGAGGCAATGGGGGGAGTATTGTGGTGATGGCAGAGCCAGGGCTGGATAGCTTGGCGCCGTTGCTGCACCGCAAACATTGGCGCGCCAGGTCGGGTACGCCGGGTGGAAGTAGCAACCGCCATGGCGCCAACGCCAAAGACCTGACGATACGAGTGCCGCCCGGTACGGTGCTGATCGATGCGGCGGGCGGTTTTGTCTTGAAGGATTTGGCGGCGCCAGGCGACAGCGTGATTGCAGCCCACGGTGGTCGCGGGGGGAAGGGGAACACGCGGTTCAAATCGGCCACGAATCAAGCGCCGCGCGAGTCGACGCCAGGTGGAGAGGGAGAGCGGCGCCGGCTGACGTTTGAATTGAAAGTCATTGCCGACGTCGGGTTGCTGGGCAAACCCAATGCTGGCAAGAGCACGCTCTTGAGCCGGGTGTCGCGCGCACGTCCTGAGATTGCAGACTACCCGTTCACGACCAAGATTCCTAACTTGGGGATTGTGCAGATCGACTTTGATCGCTCGATGGTGTTGGCGGATATTCCAGGTTTGATTGAAGGAGCCCATTCGGGCGCCGGGTTAGGCCACGAATTCTTACGGCACGTGGAAAGGACGCGTGTGCTGATTCATCTGGTGGAGCCGCTGCCCATGGACGCGACCGATCCGTTGGAGAGCTATCGCGCGATTCGCGACGAGTTGAAGCAGTACGACGAAACATTGGCCGCCCGGCCTGAGTTGGTTGCTGTGAGCAAAGCGGAATTGCCAGGCGCCTCGGAGTTGCGAGAGCGGCTTAGCGAAACGACGGGCAAGGAGGTGTTGTTGTTTTCCTCGGTCACGGGAGAGGGTCTCAAGGAGTTAATCCAGCGCACCTACGCGTTACTGTCCGAGGAACGGCAAACGAAATGATCTCGCTCGACCAGGCAGGCCTTTTGGCCATTGATGTGGGCAACAGCCAGGTGAAGTTTGGCTGGTATCCTTCGGAGGCGGCTTGTACCCGAAAACCGCAGCAGAGCGATTGGCCGGTCGCGGCCCCTCGCTTGGTCCAGCCTGAAGAGACGTTGGCCTGTGCCCATTTTGACGTGCCTTGCGAAGAGTTCATGAGTCGCGTTGGTGACTGGTTAGATCAATTGCCTACGGAAGGGTTGAGATGCTGTTTGGCGTCGGTTCATGCCGAGGCCCAGCAGTGGGTACTCGACTTGCTCGATCGCTACGCGGCTGGAAGCTTGCATGTGCTCAGCGTTGCTGATTTGCCAATCGAAGTGCGAGTCGATGAGCCCGAGAAAGTGGGCATTGATCGGCTGTTGAGTGCCATGGCAGCGAATCGCTTGCGAAAGGGCGGGCGATCGGCGGTTGTAGTGAGCCTGGGTACGGCTTGTACGGTCAACTTGATTTCCGGCGACGGGGCTTTTGAAGGAGGCGCGATTCTACCGGGGATCACCATGTCGGCAGCGGCATTGTATTCAGGAACCTCGGCCCTGCCGCTGCTTAGTTCCCCTGGCAACGAAGTGCCAGACGACGGGGTAGGGAAATCGACCCAAGCTGCGATTGCAGCGGGGCTGTTCTGGGGACTGGTAGGGGCAGTGCGAGAGCTGAGCAGTCGCATGACGCGCTCCTGCCAAGAGTCTCCTCAGCTCTTTCTAACCGGCGGCGATGCGCCGCGCTTGGCAGAGAAGATGGCAAGTGCCGACATACCGGTACAGTATGTTCCCAATATGGTACTAGCAGGTATCCACTTAGCCGCCAAAGAAATGGGTTGAGCGCAAGCATGTCCCAGGCTACTCGAGTCGCAGTTCTTACTGCCCCTGGACGCAGCGCCGTGGCGGTGATCGCCGTCGAAGGGCCGGACGCGGCTGCCAAGGTCGAGCAGTTCTTTCGAAGGGCCCGTGGGCCGTCGCTCCGCGAACAGCCTTTGCGGCGAATCCTGTATGGCTGGTGGGGAGACGAGAGCGGCGAAGATCTTGTCGTGTGCCGTCGCGAAGAGAATGCAGTCGAGATTCAGTGTCACGGAGGGGGCTCTTCGGTATCGCGCATCCGAGACCAGTTAATCAGCGCAGGCTGCGAAGCAATCGGCTGGCAGCAGTGGGTGTCGGATCGAGTTGTTTGTCCTTTGGAGGCCGAAGCACAAGTCGAGTTGTCCAAGGCGTGTACGCTGCGTACTGCGAAGATCCTACTCGACCAGGTTCATGGAGCCTTGCGACGGGCGATCGACGAGATTCTCGAAAAGTTGCGTAGCGGTTCGGGAGATGCTGCGGCAGGGCTCATTGCACAGCTGCTTGCCCATGCCGAGCTGGGTCGACATCTGACAAAGCCCTGGCAAGTGGTGCTGTCCGGGTTGCCGAATGTCGGGAAGAGCAGCCTCATCAACGCACTGGTAGGGTATCAACGGGCAATTGTGTTTGATCGGCCTGGCACGACGCGAGACGTTGTAACCGCTCAGACCGCTGCCGAGGGCTGGCCATTGCGGCTGAGCGATACGGCAGGGCTGCACGAAACGACCGACGAATTGGAGATTGCGGGTATCGTCAGAACCCGGCGGCAACTCGAGGAGGCCGATCTCGTGTTGTGGGTGCTCGATTGTTCACAATTAGACGGTGGCCAACGGCGGGCGCTTCTGGAGGCGGCTCGCAGGCAGGTCTCGCAGCATGGGGTCGGCTTCGACATGTCGCGCATGATCGTAGTGGCCAACAAAATCGATCTGGTTCCCGATATAGAGTCGTTTGATCGCGATGTGGTTGCGACTTGTGCGGTGGCGAATACAGGAATCGATGCTTTGCTTACGCAAGTGGCCAGTCGACTAGTTCCTTGTCCGCCCGCTAGAGGAGCAGAGGTTCCTTTCTTGGAAAGACATGCTACGCAGCTGCGGAAAGCACTTAGCTGTTGTGAGGACGGCTTGCTAGCTGAATCTAAGGCGATCCTTGAAGGCTTGCTGATTGCAAAGGGGTAATGCTTTCTACCAGCGTTGCCAGCACTGGCTTTGAGGCGGGCGTTTTTTCTGTGTGGTTGGCATATTTGTTGCGATCTACATAACCCGCGCGGTCGATAACGGACGATGACAAGGTCTAAGACCGAGAGGGTCTCGTCTGCAAATCCACATACGGCGAATTTGTTTCTACGAATAGTTGGAAACAAGTTTGCGTCAGAAGTTGAGGAGGAGATATCCATGCGAGGGGGGAACAACGGGGGAATTCGCAAGCGCTATGTGCGCCGTGTGGCGTTTGCTGCGCTAGCAGGAATTCTCGGAGCGCTGGGCAGCGGTACGACCATCCCTAGGGCTTGGGCCACTGAAAGCGCCACAGATGATAATTGCGCCAGGCAGTCGAGAAATGAGAAGTCCATTCTCGTGGCTTCAAGCAAAACCGCCATGTCGGCAATCGCCGACAGCGAGAAGCAAGCAGCCGACTCGCTCGAGCCGATTGCCAATGTTTCTGAACATGTCCCGGATCTCGCCGACCCCCGGGCGATCGGATTAACACCCGACTTGGCGGAATCTCGCGAAATCGATCCAGAGTCGGGCCCCGTCTTGACGGTTCATCCCGACCATGGGGCCCCTGGGCCTGTCGCTTCTGAATCTAGCGCCTCGGAATCTGGCTCGGCGGTTTCTCAAGAGGCAGTGGCGCTGAGTTTCCATGGCATCGTGCCGGGAGTTTCCAACCGCATTGATGTCTTACGCGAATGGGGCGATCCTCGCACCGAGGACACAATGGGCGAAACACTGCGGTATCGGTTTGACAAACTGCGATCGGTGCGAGTGAAGTTTGCCGGAGAGATTGTCGACGCCGTGGTCGTGGAACTTGATGCACCGCTATCGACTGAAGCGCTTGTCAGCAAGCTTGAGTTGACGCCGGTTCAACCAGCCCTGCTGGCAGACGATGCAGGAGATCCGCTTGCCCTGGCGTTTCCCGAACGAGGGATAGTCATGCGTTACGCTGGCGAGGGGCAAGTAGGTGAGATTGTCATTCAACCGGTTAAGGCAGCGGGTTTCCTGTTGCGGGCCGAAAGCCTGGCGAAAAGCAATCTGTCGTCTTGCCGACGAGATTTGGAGCGGGCTTTGGACCTCGACCGGACCTCAGCCCATACAAGAGATCTGCTTTCCAAATACCATTTGAAAGTTGGCGAAGCAGTAACTGCCGAAAGATATGCAGCCGAGGCGCTCGAGATTGAGCCGAAGAACGACGCTTATCGCCTGCAGCATGCAAGGTGCCTTCGTCAGCTGGCGCGAAACGATCTGGCAGTGGACGAGACACGCAAAGTATTGGAATCGTCGGGCAATGGCACGCTGACACGTGCCCAGGCCCTCTATGAGATGAGCCAATTGGCCAGTCTCGGATCGAACGCCGTGGCCCAACGAGCGGTCTTGCTGCTGACAAAAAGCATCGACATCGCAGATCGCTTGGCGGTGGGCAGCGATTATCGGGTAAAGCAGCAGGCGAAGGAGTTGCTGGTCGAAACACATCTGGCAATGGCAGTCGAGATTGCCCGCGGCGAGTGGGCACGGGAGGATCAGACCATTCCGCAGTGGATCGAACGAGCTTCTGCATTGTCGGAAGAGATGATTGCGACCGATGTGTCCAATTTGCCTTATCGACTGGACGTGGCAGTCAGCGCCTTGGCTGCGGCAGCCAGTTTGGAAACTCCGATCGACCCGTTGCTCTGGATCGAGGAAGCAGAAGAAACCGCAGAGTTGCTGAGCAATTCGACCGAGGATCTCGAAACACGCGCCCAGTACGACTGGCAGTTGGGGTTGGCTTATTTTCATGCAGCGCAAGTTCAGCACCGACGTAGCGAACCCGAGAGTGCCGAACGTCTAGGCAAGTTGGCCATGACGAAGCTTGGAGAACTATCCAAGCGCCGCGGCGAGCTTCCGGATACGGCCTACTTGATGGGGCGTCTCTATTTTCAGATCGGAGCGATCCATGCGGTACACCACAACGATCACGCGATTGCCTGCCAATGGTACGATCGAAGTCTCGAGTATCTGCTGTATCCAATGCCGGTGACAACCATGGCGGCGCCACAGCAACATGGCGACGCCTTGGTGAGTATGGGCGTATCGTTTTGGCACGTAAAACGTCGGGAAGATGCGATCGACGCAACGCAGGCAGGCGTCGAACTGATCGAGCATGCGGTGCAGGAAGGCTTGCTGTCAGCCGATTCTTTGGTCGTGCCGTATGGAAACCTGGCGGCGATGTATGAAGCGCAGGGCGAAGCAGAACAAGCGACCAAGTACGCAAGGCTGGCGAAGAACGTGACCGATTCGAAGGTGACGAGCAAACCGACGCCGAATCAGCGCGGCTGATTCGCTTGCCGACGAATCGAGCTCTCCGAGTCCCAGGGGTTGCGATCCCTGGGTTCAGAGGGGACGATAGGGCATGCCGACTCGTTTGTGGAGGGCCATGCCTTGCTAGTTTTTGAGGAAACGGGATACGGACCGGCCTTCGCGGGTTTGTTGCAGTACGATCGGCTGCGTCCGCTAGGCGCAGGTACGCCGGACGAAGGACATCGCGCCACTCTAGGGCGGCTCTCGCTCGACGAGGCGTTTGCCCATACTCCGATCGTCGATAGCGACATGGCCCGCTGTTGTTTGTCGGCAGTATGGTTGTTGCACGACTTTCTTGACGAGTCGCACACCATCAGCCAAGGCATTGAGACCCGGTCGGGAAGTTTCTGGCACGGCATCATGCATCGTCGCGAGGGCGATTTCTCTAATGCCAAGTACTGGTTCCGCCGGGTGGACCATCATCCGGTTTATGAACGATTGGCGGCAGCAACGAACGCCCTCGGCGAGGAAGATTTTTTGGTGGCGGGCGATTGGGATCCATTCCGGTTTGTCGATCTCTGCCAGGCGGCAGTAAAGGGCAACGGGTCGGTGGTCGCAAGCTGCCAGAAGATTCAGCAACTCGAGTGGGAATTGCTGTTCGACCACTGTTACGCCGCTGCTATTTGTCGGCGCTAGGCGCATCTTTACGGCTGCGTGGACCGGGGTAGTAGGCCAGCTCATACTTGAGTGGCGATTGCCACTACGTTGAAGGACCAATGCCCGAATAACCAATTCTCTCGCATAGTAAGAGCAATTCATGGGTTATTCGGGCATTGGTGATTCCTTTCTGCTCGGCGGTAATTCCTAAGGTGATCCGCGTCTTGGCCTGGCGCGGCCCTTGCAAGGGTACTGCAAAAGCCGATACTGAAGGTTTAGCAACCTCACCGCTCGCGGCTTTCTTCCTAGCGAGAAAAGTGCCTTCCGAGTGATTTAGAAAGGGTCAAATGATGTCGCGTTCAGGAGCCATTACGTTTAAGGGCAATCCGATGACACTTGCCGGCGAGGCAGTAGTCGTCGGCCAGGCAGCGCCAGAGTTCAAGCTGCACTATTTTCAGGATGGCATGCAACAGCTCACCCTGGCCGATTTGAAGGGCAAGCCGTCGATTCTCAGCGTCGTGCCTTCGCTCGATACTGGGGTGTGTGCGATGCAGACCAAGAAATTCAACGAGGCGCTGGGAAAGTTGGGCGACTCGGTGAATGCCCTGACGGTCAGTCTGGACTTGCCGTTTGCCATGAATCGGTTCTGTGGGGCCGAAGAGATTACCAATCTGCAGTCGGCAAGCGATTATCAGGACCGGTCTTTTGGAAACAATTGGGGTACTTTGATCGAAGAGTTGAAGATTCTGACACGGGCGATTTTCGTTCTCGACGCTGGTGGAAAAGTTACCTATGTAGAGTATGTTCCAGAAGTGACGAGCGAACCGGATTACGATGCCGCGATGGCGGCGCTCAATGCGCAATTGTGAGTGGCGAAAGGAATCGGTCAGCAACGGACCCAACTTGTGTGAGAAGATCAATTAAACTTTTTGTTTATCAGCAATAAGGTGAGAGGATAGATCGTATGGGATGCTTAGTACAACAACCGGCGCCGTCATTCAAATCGCAGGCGGTGATGCCAGATGGATCGTTTAAGGAAGTTTCGCTGGAAGATTATCGCGGACAGTATGTCCTGCTGTTCTTTTATCCGCTGGATTTTACCTTTGTTTGCCCGACTGAGATCATCGCTTTTTCCGACGCGGCCGCGGCATTCCAGGAGCGGAATGTCCAGTTGCTGAGCTGTTCGGTCGACAGCCACTTCACGCATTTGGCCTGGCGAAACACTCCTCGCAATGAGGGCGGGTTGGGCGATATTCAGTTTCCGATGCTGGCTGATTTGAACAAGAAGATATCCGAAGACTACGGGGTGTTGCTGGCTGGCGGTATCTCGTTGCGGGGGTTGTTTCTGATCGACAAAGAAGGGGTCGTTCGTCATCAATTGGTAAACGATTTGCCCTTGGGGCGGAGCGTGGATGAGGCGTTGCGGTTGGTCGACGCGCTGCAGTTTTTCGAACAGAACGGCGAAGTTTGCCCGGCGAATTGGAAGAAGGGCGATCTGACGATCAAGCCGAGCCCTGCGGACAGCCGCGAGTATTTTCAGAAAGCCAACTCCTGACTCGAATTCCGGAAGTGACTACTAGAGGGGAGGAAATACCATGGGCCGATTCATTGCAGTAGTAATAGTGTTGGTGGTTGTTGCGCTGCTGATCAACAGTTTTGTTCTGGGTAAGAAAGAGCCGCCGCCCGTGGTTCACGATGAGGCGCCACCTTTTGTTGCCCAACCGGCTGAGCCTGAGGGCGAACCAGCAAAGGAAGAAGAGGCCGAGGCAGAAGCGCCAATGCCTGAAGTATTAGCGCCAGAAGCATCGGCAGAAGAGCCGGTCGAGGAACCTGAGGTTACTGAGCAGCCCGAGGCTGACGAAGAAGAATCAGAGGCTGACGAAACGGAGGAGCCTGCCGCAGAGAGCCCAGCCGAGTCGGCAGGCGAGGAGGAAGTCGAAGCCCCGAGTTCGGCGGTCTTGTTGGGCAGCCCCGAGCTGACGGCAGGCATTCCGGGCGAGGGCGAACTAACGCAAGATCAGCTCGACGTATGGCTCGCGGAGCCGAGCAACCACGAAACGTTGACACCCGAGTTGCCCTTGGGGCTGGCCGCAGGCGCGGGCGGTATCCAGGGGATTGATGCCAATCCGCTTACCCGGGCAAAGATCGAACTGGGTCGACAACTGTATTTCGATACCCGTCTTTCGGCCGACAATACCGTGAGCTGTGCCAGTTGCCATGCACCCGAGTTCGGTTATGCCAAGGACACGCAGTTCGGCGTGGGTATCGAAGGGCAGGAGGGAGGGCGCAACTCGCCGGTCGCATACAACCGTATCTTGAGTGGTGCGCAGTTCTGGGATGGCCGAGCCGAGTCGCTCGAGGCGCAGGCCGTCGGCCCGATTGCCAACCCCATCGAGATGGGCAACACCCATGAAGCCTGTGTCGAAACGCTCAACGGAATTGAGGGTTACCGGGCGCAGTTCGCTGCGATTTTTGAAGATGGTATCACGATCGACAACGTGGGGCGGGCGATCGCTAGTTTCGAACGCGCCATTGTGTCCGGGCCTGCGCCCTGGGACTATTACGAGCAGCTAAGCAACTTTGAGAAGAGCTTTGCCGACGACATTGCCGACCTGGAAGTTCTCAGGGAAGAGGATGAAGAGTTGTACGAACAGTACATGGCTCTCAAGTCGGCGAGCGAAGCGAATCCGATCAGCGAGAGCGCGGCTCGCGGTGGTGAGTTGTTCTTCAGCGACAAGGCAGGCTGCACCGCATGTCATGTAGGTGCGAACTTTACCGATGAGAAATACCACAATCTCGGCGTAGGAATGGATGCCGAAGAACCTGATCTAGGTCGATTTGCGGAAACAAACGAAGAGAAGGATCGCGGCGCGTTCAAGACACCGACGATTCGCAATGTCGCGCTCACGGGCCCTTACATGCACGATGGCACCCAGAAGACCTTGATGGAAGTCGTAGAGTGGTATGCCAAGGGAGGCCACCCCAACGATCACCTGAGCGAAAACATCAAGAAGCTCGAACTGAGCGACCAAGACAAGCAAGACCTGGTGGCCTTCATGGCTGAGGGATTGCTTGGCGAGTTTCCCGAGGTAGAGACAGGGCGCTTGCCGCAGTAACGCAATGACTCAGCAGCGCAGCCAAGGCGAGACGCCGGCGGTTGGGTTAGCTGGCGCGGTTGGATTAGCTGGCAGGGCCTTCGGGCTCGTCGTCGATGACGTTGGCGTCGATGACCCGGGCGTCGATCACCGTGTCGCCCGTGGGAGGGTGCGCGGGACCTTGCCACACAGTGGTGGTCCGCACCTGAAGGTGTTTGGCCAGCCATAGCTGGATGCCCTTGCGGACGAGGGCCCGAAAGGGCGGCACCAGCAGCGCGAGCCCCAGCACGTCGGTCAGTACTCCCGGAGTAATCAGCAGGATGCCTGCCACGAGGATCAGTGCGCCGTCGCCCAGCGCCTGGGCCGGGAGCATTCCCTGCCGCATCTCGGTTTGGACGCGATACAGGGCCCGCCAGCCTTGCCACCGGGCAAGTGCGGCGCCTAAAGCGCCGGTGGCGAGAACGACGAAGATGGTCGTCCAGAAACCGAACACGGCGCTAAGCTGAACCAAAAGCCATAGCTCGACTAGCGGAACGATGGTAAACAGCAAGAACAGCAGCAGCATGACTCGGCTCGCGGGCGGTGGAGGGGCGAGAGTATTACTGTAATGGTAGTCCTCGGGCCTCATCAAACAATGGCTGGAGTCAGCGATGAATGACAAGCCACCGCGAATTGGATTTCCCGCTTGGGCAGGGCCGGGGCTGGGGGCACTGCTGGGGGCTTTCATCGGCTTCTGTACGCTGTTGCAGAACGAGCCGGTAAGCCCTTGGCCGCCGATGTATACGATCGGGCTGGGCGTGTTGATCGGCACAATCGCCGGTGGATTGCTGGCATTGCGCGAGCGCAAGCGGCGGGAGTAGTTAAAGCAAACGGTACTGGCAGCGCGAAGTGGCCAGTATCGAGGAATTAATTGGTCCACGTAAACCTGAGAGAGTGACTCTACTCGCGGCCATAGGTAGGCGAAAGAGCTCGCACAGCTGATTCTCGGTCGTCTTGGGCGGCCTGCATCAAGTGCGATCGACGCGCTGCTTTTCGCGCTGAGCAACCAACTCCCGGATGTGGTCCAAGTCGTCGTTGGGGGTTGCGCTGATGAGCCGGCGGGTGTAGGCTTCTTGGGGGTCGGCGTAGATCGCTTCGGAGGGGCCAAACTCGACGATCTTGCCCTTGTTCATCACGGCCATCATGTCGGCCATGAATTTGACGACGCTTAAGTCGTGACTGATAAAAATGTAAGTGAGGCCGTGCTTATCTTGCAGGTCGTTGAGCAAGTTTAATACCTGGGCTTGGACCGAGACGTCGAGCGCCGAGACCGACTCGTCGCAAATAATGAATTCGGGTTTGACGGCGATTGCCCGCGCGATGCAGATGCGTTGTCGCTGACCTCCAGAAAACTCGTGAGGGTAACGCCGCAGGTGGTCGGGCTCGAGGTCGACTTCTTCGAGCAGAGCGGCGGCCCGATCGCGCCGGTCGCGGCGGCTCGTGCCAATGCCTTGAATGACCATCGGCTCGGTAATGGCCGATTCGATGGTCATCCGGGGATTGAGCGAGCCGTAGGGGTCTTGAAAAATGATTTGCATGCGGCTGCGAATCTTGCGTAGCTGCTTGGCGCCCAAATCGGCCAGCTTGACGCCGTCGAAGCGCACCTCGCCGCCGGTAGGTTCGATAAGCCGCAGAATAGCTCGTCCGGCGGTCGTTTTGCCGCAGCCCGACTCGCCGACGAGTCCGAGTGTTTGGCCCTGGTAGACTTTGAAGCTGATGCCGTCGACGGCGCGTACGTAGTCGACCACTCGTGAAAAGACCCCGCGGCGCACGGGGAAATGAACCTGTAGATCTCTTACGTCCAGCAGTGGGGCTGCCGCCTCGCTAACGGTCGAAGTGTCGGCCTCTCGCGGGGTTTGCTCCCAGGGATGGCCCATGGCTGCCAACTCGGATTGTGGGTGCAGCAAGCGGCCGCGGCCTTGCTCGGTAAGCTCTTGCAGCCGCTCGTCAGTCATTTTCTTTTCGATGATTCTGATCTGCCCGTCGACAACTTCGGTCTCCATAAAGTCGTCGACCGTTGGCAGTCGGCGGTAGACGCTGTCTAACCGCGGCCGGCAGGCAAGCAGCCCTTTGGTGTAAGGATGTTGGGGGTTGGAAAAGATATCGAGCACCGGTCCGTGCTCGACCATCTCGCCTTGGTACATGACGAGCACTTCGTCGGCGATTTCGGCGATGACCCCCAAGTCGTGCGTGATGAAGAGGATTGCCATGCCGCGGCTGTCGCGGAGCTTGCGCAGCATGTCGAGAATCTGGGCTTGAATCGTGACATCGAGCGCCGTGGTGGGCTCGTCGGCAATCAGTAGCTTGGGATTGCAGGACAAGGCCATGGCGATCATGACCCGCTGCTTCTGACCCCCCGACATCTGGTGGGGATAAGAATCGACCCGTTGTTCTGGTTCGGGAATCCCGACCTCGCGGAAGAGGTCGATCGTCCGCTGCCGCGCCTGCTCTTTGGTTGCCTGCTGGTGCAAGATGATCGCCTCGGCGACCTGGCTGCCGACGGTGAATACCGGGTTGAGCGAGGTCATCGGCTCTTGAAAGATCATGCTCACATCTTTGCCGCGGATGCTGCGCATCTCTGGTTCGGGGAGGCCGACGAGATCTTTGCCAAGCAGAGAAATCTTGCCCGACTCGATTTTTGCCGAAGATGCCAGCAATTGCATGACTGAGAGCGACGTGACCGACTTGCCCGAACCGCTCTCGCCGACGATGCCCAGTGTGTGCCCCACCTCGACACGAAAGGTTACGCCGTCGACGGCGCGCACGACGCCCTCGTCGGTATGGAAGTAGGTGCGAAGATCGTTGATATCGAGGACAGGTGTGTTCATAGAGGGATAGCCGCGAAAAACACAAAAAGACGCAAAAAGTGAAATGTTAGGTTTAGTTCTGGGTCATTAGGTATTTCTTGACATAAAGTCTGGACGCGCCGAAGTTATTGAGCAGTCCAGTTTCTGTGCGTGTGGAGGCCAAGTATCCAAGTAGCCGGGCAACGTGCTCGTAGCAATTGCTTTGCAAGCCTTCAGTTCGACGATGAGGCAGCCTTCAACATACAAATCGGCGAAATACTCACCAAGGGTCGTACCATCTTCGTCATGTACTTTGAGCGGGAATTGCTGTTCAACTTCTAAACCTTGCTTCCGTAGTCGATGGACCAGAGCGTTTTCGCAAACCTTTTCCAAATGTCCGCAGCAAAGAAACTTGTGAATGGCGAAACTAGTTTCGCGAACCAGGTCGCACAGGTTATTGATGTTCTCCCATTGCTTTGCTGACACTGCCATACCTTTGTATTGTTGATAGCCACAAAGAACACGAAAAGGGAAGACAAGAGCTAGAAGGCACCTCAATTGATCAACGGTGTTTTTAACTCATGAGTAATCCGATTGTCTCAGTTCTCATTTTTTTGTGGCTCTTTGTGATTCTTGTGGCAATTCTTTTTCTTCGTTGTGATGTTAGTGGCTGTCTTGGCGGAGGCGGGGGTCGGTGGCTTCTTGGAGGCCTTCGCCGATGAGATTGTACGCCAAAACGGTGAGAAAAATGGCGGTTCCTGGAAAGACGATCAACCACCAGGTTTGCTGGATCGCGTTGCGGCCTGATTTGAGCAGTGTTCCCCAGCTGGGATTGGGAGGCGAAGCTCCGAACCCCAAGTAGCTGAGGCCGCTTTCGATGAGAATAGCTGCGGCGATGCCGAAGGTGATCGGCACCAAGACCGGGGCCAGAGCGTTGCGCAGCACGTGCAAAAACATGATTCTCCAGCGGCTTGCCCCCAACGCCCGGGCGGCGGCGATGAACTCCATTTGCTTGAGCTTTATAAACTCGGCCCGGGCCAGGCGGGCGATGCCGGTCCAGCTGGTAACGCCGACGATTGCCATGAGGTGATAATTGCTCACTTCATCGAGCATCGCCACTAGTGCCAAGATCAGCACAAGCGAAGGGATACACATCACTACTTCGATCAACCGGCTCAGCAAGACGTCGACCCAGCCTCCCAGATAGCCCGCTAGTGCGCCGATCGTAATGCCAATCGCCCCGGCGATGCTCATCGAAATAAAGCCAACGCTCAGCGCGATTTGGGTCCCGTGAACCATTTGGGCGAAGACGTCGAAGCCCACTTGATCGGTACCGAAAAAGTTGAGACGGCTGGGGCTGCCCTTGGTGCCCGAGGGGTTTCCCGGGCGGCCGGGCCATTCGTCGTTGCGCACCCGGCGGTAGGGGTCTTGATAGACGAGCGGCCAGATGGCCCAGCTGTCGGGATCTTTTTCCTTCAGGTTTTTGGGATAAGTGTTGCGAAAGCGGTCTTTGCGGAAGATTGGATTCTCCCAGGAGCGGACGTAATAGCCCATGGCGGGGAAGTAGAGGGTGCCCTTGTACTTGCAGACAATGGGCTTCGTGCCGACGATCATCGGCGCAAAGATCGCCACGAGGCAGAGGAACACGACGAACAACAGCGCAAGCATGCCAAGTTTGCGATGGCGGAAGCGCCGCCAGGCTTCACGCCAGAAGCCGTGAGAGGATGTATGTTCTGCCAGGTTGTTGGCATCGGTGGTCATGGAAGAGGGGGACTCCGGCGATTTGTCAGATTGCGGCTATTTTGTCGCTTGGCTCTTGGCTTGCTGTTGTTCTGCTAGTGGTAGGTGACTCGGGGATCGACAACGGCGTACAACACGTCGGCCAGTAATTGGCCCAGCAGCGTGAGCACTGAGAAGATGAGCGTCAGGCCCATGATTGTGTCGTAGTCGCGGCGGCCGATGGCCTCGAAATAGAGCCGGCCCATGCCGGGCCAGGTGAAGATCTGTTCGAGAATGACTGCCCCGCTGAGGAGGCTCGGCAGTGTGAGTCCGATCAGTGTGACCAGGGGAATGAGCGTGTTGCGGAAAGCGTGATGGATGACAATGTTCGCGGGCGAAACTCCCTTGGCCCGAGCTGTGCGAATGTAGTCCTGGCGGACGACTTCCTGCATGTTTGCGCGAATGAAGCGCGAATAGTAGGCCAGGCTGCCATAGGTGAAGCAGGCGATCGGCATCGCGGCGTGCAGGAAGATGTCCCACGTCTTTCCGGCAAGCGAGAGCGATTGGAAATTATCACTGGTCATGCCAAACAACGGCAGCCAATCGAGCTTGACGGCAAACAGGATCTGTAGAAACAGCGCCGCCACGAACGACGGCAGAGAATAGAGCATGTAAAGCAGCGAACTGACGGTCCGCTCGGTCTTGCTTCCAGAATGGACCGTCGACCACAGACCGATGGGAATCGAAAGCAGGTAGGTGAGCACGAGCGAAGTGACCGAAAGGAGCATGGTCGCAGGAATTCGATCGGCAATGAGCTTGCTCACCGGTGCGTTGTTCTGGCTCAGCGATTTTCCCAGGTCGAGTCGCACGACGTTTCCCAGCCAGACAAAGTAGGCCTGGTGCCAGGGTTTGTCGAAGCCGTAGAGCTTTTCCAGCCGTTTGATTTCTTCGGGGCTGATTTGCTTGCTGGGATCCATCATCGTCGGATCCGCGGTGAGCGGCGTGCCCGGCATGTGGCGGACCAATCCGTACACGAGAAAGGTGATCAGCAACAGCGTCAGCAGGCCAATCCCTGTGCGGCGGATCAAGTAATGGAGCATGGTGGACGACAGACAAAAAGAGAAAGAAGCGCCGAGTCAATGGGTGCCTGCATCAGGGCATGGCTGCTTTGTAGATGCCGCTCATGCCGGGGCTGAAACCATAGGGCCCGCGGGGACTGAAGGTGTAGCCGCGCAGCCGTTTGTTGAAGCCGTAAAACGAGTTGCGGTAGACGAGCCAGGTGTAAGGCTGGTCTTCCCACATCAGCTTGGTGATTTCGCCATAAAGCTCGCCGCGTTTCTCTCGATCAAACTCCTTTCTCGCTTGTTCAAAAAGCTTGTCAACTTCAGGGTTTGAGTAATTGCCGCTATTGCGCCCCGCGCCAGTGCCAAAGATGTTTGTCTGTGTATCGGGGTCGGCTCCGGTGCCCCACACACCCATACTTGCTTGAAAAGCTTTTGTGCGATTCATTTCCACCCAGACAGTAAACTCGGTCGGTTTGATGAAGCATTCGATACCTATCTGGCTTAAACACTCCTTTAATAACGTGCCGACTTTGATGGCATCGGGTCGTTGATGCACAAGAAGGGTGAATTGAAATGGCACTCGGTTGCCATCGACCATCTTGTCGCGAATGCCATCGCCATCGCTGTCTTCCCAGCCTGCGGCATCGAGTAAATCTTCTGCTTTGTCGAGGTCTTGCTGATAAGGCTCCGGAGGATTCTCTTTGGGAAACATCCAGGAGGTTGGATGAAAGGTACCGCGACTTGGTTGATACAACCCATGAAATATCGTGTTTAACATTTCCTTGTAATCGAGGGCAAATGACATCGCCTGGCGAACTTGCTTGTCTTCGAAAAACGGAGTCTTGAAATTCCAGCAGATGTAATAGGAGTCCCACCCCAAAGCCGTGAGTTTGGTATTGTACTTGTAGAAATCGTCGTCATCGGTTTGGCTAATCCACTGTTCTGTGTCGATGCGGTGATCGTCGATTGTCCCTGCCTTGAGAGCTAGCAATGCAGTGTTGGGGTCTTCGATAACCTTGAATCGGATTTGTTTGAAATAGGGCTTCATTCGCACTTGCTTGCCCTGGTGCATGTAAAACTCTTCTCGGCGCTCGACAACGAACTCCTGGCCTCTCACTCGTTTGACCAACTTGTATGCACCCCCAACAACCGGGTTGTCTTCCAATTTGGAATGGTATGCGCTTCGTGACATCGTCGGGTCTTCCGCAAGTGAATCTTCGTAAATGTGTTTAGGAATAATGGGAAACAGCATGTTCCAGATGTTGGTCGCCAATGCTTCCTTATGGAAGATTACCAGAGTGCGGTCGTCATAAGCTTTAACGTAGCGCAACTCGATTGTCCCTGAACGAACTGCCGGAATCGGAACCGCATCGGATAGTATCACTTTGAAGGAAAACTCGACATCATGGGCCGTAATGGGCCTTCCATCAGACCAAGTCAGGTCGTCTCGTAGAACCAACTTGTCCATGAGCCGATCTTTGCTTGTCTGCCAGGAGACGACGGAATCTTTGCTGGCAAATGGTGTAAAATGTCGATCGAAGCCGAACATTCCGATACCTGCCAAATCTGAAAACTCTCCATCCATCGCGGTGCTAAACAGCAGTGGATTTGTAGACTTCAAGTCACCTTGTGCTTCGCGTACGAAGGTCTCATCGAAATCGACGCCGGCATGATCGGGTGGCGCCAGGCGGCCCAGCGTGTGAATCAGTTTTTCGTTGTCTGCTGGTGAGTTATTGCGTAGCGCCAAGGCCTCTTCGACCGAGAGTTGAGGTTCTCCCTGTTTGGCTTGCTCTTCGCGCATGAGTTCCATGCCGTCGAGCACCGGTTGCTCGATCCACTCGGCAGTCGCGTCGATTTCTTCGAGAGTGGGCGGCTCGAACGGTTCGAGCATGTCGCCGAGCACAAACGGTTTGACAGGCGCTGCCACTTCTGCTTCCTCGCCGGCCTCGTCGGCGCTGGTATCTGCGGTGGCCGCGCTGCCTTGCTTGGCGTCTTGTTCGGCTGGTGACGCCGATTCCTGTTTCGACGAGCAGCCGATCCAGGTGGGGCTCAAGCTCAGCATGGCCAGGAATAGGGTTAGCACTATTGTGTTACGCATCGCTGGGTGAACCTCGCAAAACTCCCCGTCTGCTGTTGCTTTGTGGTGCGAGCCTGCGGGGAATGGGTAGGATTTTGGCTAAGAATCAGTTTGGGCAAGCTGCCAGAGCGCGCATCGTATCCCAATTCTCGCGCAAGGGTCAATGACAGATGAGCGATGATAGCGACTCGTTAGCACTACTTGGGCGAGCTAGCAGCGTTGCGATTAGCTATCACCCGCCGCTGATCGATGGCAGACTGGTAAAGAATGTCTTCTGAAACCGAGCGTCAGTTGAGCGTGAATGTGTACTCAGTGAGCAGAACTTCAGAGACTAAGGGGACCTTCAAAACCCGATTGACTCGCAGCAAGATATTGCGACGAAACCGGGTGAGTCCAGGTTCCAGGTAGTCTGTCGTTTCCGACAGTCGGGCGGCAACGATCACCTGGTCGCGCAGGCGGTGTTTCCAATGTTCGAGCTGTTCCAGTGTGAGTTTGTCGACCGATCGATCCATTGCCAGGAAAATAGTAAAAGAGACCTTTGCCGTCTCGTTGCGAGTCGGACGGTGGTCTTTCACCTGAAATGTTCCTAGCTCGATGGTGGGATGTGCTGCTTCTGCTTCCGCGGCTTGCTCTGCGGCCTCGTCGCCTTCAGCCGCTTGTTGGGCCATTGCCGGAGAACACAGCGCCGCGCCGACAAGTGCGATCGCCAAGACCAGCAGACGCGGAATGGTCAGCCGCGCTGGCCACCTAGGCAGACTCACTTGCGAAGCGTATCGCACCATCAAATGGGCTCCCATTGGAAGTCGTCAAAGAATATTTGGCGAACGCGGTTTTCACCCAACAGCGGTCGGATTGTATCGATCACCTTCGATCGCAAAGCTGCCCAACGGTTGTCTGAGAGCTCGTCGATCGAAGCTTTGCGAAAGACCGTGATAATTGCATCGTCCAGCATTCCTCGGTGTCTTTCGCAGGCAGCAAGAATTGCCGATTCATCGTCGTGAGCAGCCCCGGCGTAAAGCCTGAAACGGACCTGTACCCAAACGGGCTCTGTCTCGCGACCTGAGGAGTTTTGGTGGCGGGCAGCGCAAGAGAAGCGGTAGCTGCCAATCTCGACCTCGGTGACTGATTCCTTGGGCGCATCCAACTCCAGTTCTTCCAAGTAGTCGTCGAGTTGGACTTGCTCTTCGCCGCCACATCCAGAGAGCGCAAGGACAGCCAAGAGAACGATCGTGCAGCAGGTTTTATAGGGGTCGATCATGGTCTCGGCTCAGCTTGCCGCATTGGCCGCAGTCGATCAATTCTTGCGGTTTCTGTCAGCTCGTTGTTTCTCCAGAAAAAGCATAGGCTAAGCATTCCGCGGCGTAGCGACCTATATTCCTAGAGAGCTTGTTTGCCGACAGGACTAGTACGCCTGAATGTACCGTTTATGACGGCTTAAACGAATCGCCTGGCTCGGATCACACCGCCTCGGTCCCAGAAGTAACATGAACCTAGCCGCTAGTAGAAACCGTGCCGGCCTATGTGCGTGGCAGCCAGTATGTCTGGTGCTCGCCATATTGCTTTGCGAAGGCTGCTTCAATGCCGAAGCGCTGATCGAATCACGGCGTGCATTCGCAATTCGCGCCCGGCTGGAAGAAGTCGATTTGGGCAAGTTCGTGATTACTCTGCCTCAACCGGCCGACACCGTAGAAGCTGCAGAAATCTATTTCCATGTTTTTGGACAGGTTGCCAACCGCGATGTACACAAGGTGGAGGAATTGCTGATATCCCTGGGGCCCGAGTTGCGCCACCGCCTGCTGCTCGCCACGCGGCAGCTAACCGTGGAAGATATCCAGGACCCGCCGCTCACGGCGTTGCGAACTCGCATTGCAGAGGTGGTTAATGAAACTTTGCCGGACGAGCCGCTCCAGTCGGTCGGGTTCTATCAATTTCGGTACTCGAACCTGTAGAGCCAGTGCGCTTGAAGCTGTAGACTGAGGGAATCGAAGTCCACAGGAGAAAGCTGCGGCGAAACCATGTTCGACGAAATTGCTTCTTTGTCCCACGAACCCGACCGCATGTTTAGCCAGGCGGCTAAGCGGCTTGCCGAGGAGGGACGATACCACCAGTTGTTCGAGTTGCGGTTGGTGCAACGACGGTTCGAGTTGGGAATATCGTTGGGCCAGGACTTGCCGTTGGACGAGTTGGAAGATTCGTTGCGTGTGCGGCTTGAGGATGCGTACCTCGAGGCGTGCCGTGAAGTCGGCCAGTTGATGCTCGAGGCAGGCAAAATACGAGACGCCTGGACTTATTTGCGCCCAGCAGGCGACAAGGCGACGATGCGTCGCCGGCTCGAGTGCGTCGTGCCAACTGAGGATTCGGCAGACGAACTGATCGCCCTGGCTTTGCACGAGGGCATCGATCCCGAGCGGGGATTCGCCTGGCTTCTGGCTCAGCGCGGCACATGCAATGCAATTACCGAACTGGAAGGCATTTGCGGCAGCCTGCCGATTACTGATCAAATCGCGTGTGCCACCGTCTTGGTGAGACACATGCACGACGAGCTGTTGGGCAACCTGAAAGGGCATCTTCAGCGGTTGAAACAGCCGCCGCCAGAGACCCATTCGATTGTCGAATTGCTTGCCGCTCATCCCGAACTGCTGGACGAAGGCGCCTACCATGTCGACACCTCGCATCTCGCCACCTCGGTGCGCTTCGCCCGCCTGCTGACCGAGCCAAAGTTTCTTCGGCTGGCCATCGAATTGGCAGAGTATGGCCGCCGATTGGCCCGCGATCTGCAGTATCCCGACCACCCCCCCTTCGAGGACACGTATCCTACGCACTTGTTACTCTTTAGGGCGACGCTTGGCGAAGAGGTTGAATCAGCGCTGGAGTTTTTTTCTGAACAAGCCCAATCGGCAGAGGTTGAGCTAGAGGGAACCGGAGCGCTGGAAACCTATCTCATCCTGCTGGAGCGAACCGGTCGCTCGGGGGAGGCGCTCGATGAGTATGCGAAACTAGTGCCTGCCGATTGTGCGCTTTCGCACCATGCCCCCACACTTGTCCACCTGGCCCAGCTCAGCAATCGGTGGGATCGATACCTGGAGATTTGCCAGCAGCGCAATGATGTGGTTGGCTTTGCTGCGGGCCAGATCTCAAAAAATCGAAAGAGCCCCTAGCTGCTAGGTTGACTCAGAAGACCAGATCAAGGGCGCTCGACTGGCGGGGGGCGATCTTCCTCGGGCCCTGGAAAGCCGAGTGGCAATTCGCGAGGACGTCGGTCGGGTGGCCCGGGACGACCGTCGCGGAATTCTCGCGGCCGTTGCCAGGCTCCTCGTCGCCCCCCCTCGCCGGGTCGCGGAGGAGGGCCCGGCCCCAGCGGCGGGCGGAAGTCTCGAACAATGAACTCTTCCAAGTCTTCGCGGGGCACGCCGCCCAAGTACCTGCGCTTGAGTTCTTGCTGCATCTTATCGCGCGGAAGTGCCAAAAGTCTTTCGATCGTCGCGGCGTCGAGTTCTTCGGTAAAATAATCTTCCAGTTCCTTTTCAGAAACCTCTTGGGAAGAACGTCGCCCCGATCGCATCCGGCCAGAATTTTCCTGCTCGGCGGCTTGCCAAATCCAGATGCCAAACCGCTGCCGTTTCTCTTCGGGAGGCAAGTTGAGAAATGCTTGCAGTTTGTCTTCGGGGATCGCATCTTGCAAAAGCAGGCGCAGCTGCTCGGCGTCTCCACGCGATTCGAGCAGCAAGCGAAACATCAAGTATCTTGCTCTTCTGCCACCGGAAGTTGCGTCGTACATTTCGCGGTCATGGCTCGACATACGAGCCAAGATCTCTTGCTTCTTCTCATCCAGGCGAGGCTTCACCGCCAGGAAGAACGTCTGGAGTTCTTGAGGCGTCAGGTCGAGCGACTTGTTGACGGCCTGCCGACGAAGCAGCTCGTCGACTCGCTTGGCCCGTTCGCCGGCGGGCAATTCGCGCAGCTCGTATTGTTCGCTGGCCGGTAGCGTGTTCAACCAGCGTTGATACTGCAACATGGTCTTTCGCAATTGTTCTGCATCTTCAGCCGTACTGATCTTCAGATGCAATTGGCGTAGCTGCTGCTGGCGTGTCTCGGGCAGCGAACGAAAACGATTATACTTGGCACGCAAGGCGACCCGTTCTTCCGCGGCGATACCTTCCAGCCAGCTGCTGCGATTCTCAAGCGAGGAGATCAATGTCAGCTGGTGCACTGCAGCAGCGAGTTCATCGGTTTCGGCAGACCAGAAATCGTCGAGCTGTTTAGGATTCAACTGCCTGAGAAACTCGATTTCCTGAAACTGGGAATACGCTTCGATATTCTGAATGACCGGAAGATCGGCCAATAGCGCTCGATTAGGATTCTGCCATCCAAACCGAAACACCAGGCCGCTGAGCAATGCCGCCGAGGCGATCAGAACCGCAATCCTGACGCTGCGTCTGCGCTGCTGAACGGGAATCGCCTGGGTCTGCTCATCGACTTCGCGACGGGCCGTATCGATCACCATTTCTAACGTCGTCTTGGCGAACCGGTCCTCTACCGTCGTGAGTGGAAGCTGATCCAGTGCTGACCAAGCCCGGTCGATGCTTTGCAACTCTTGTCGAAACTCGTTGTCCGCGGCGAGCCGTTCTTCAACCTGGAGGCTTTCTTCGGCCGACAGTTCGCCATCGAGATACGAGACGATTTGTTCCAATCGCTCCGGCGCTTTCGAAGTTGGCTGATAAGGTCTCATAGCAATTGCCCAGTCAAGGGGTCTCCTCGAGAACCTCAACTTTGGTCCCTTGCTGGAGGTAAGGGTCGAGGACGTCGCGCAAATTTGCACGGGCTCGAGACAGGAGCGATTTGACGGCAGACGGGCTCAAGTCCATGACGTCGGCAATCTCTTCGTAACTCAAGTGTTCGAATTTGTTGAGAAGCACAGCCATGCGCTGCCGCTCGTTGAGGGCGGCGACCGCAATCTTTACCACCTCGCGCAGCTCTGCCTTGTCGAGCTGGCGAGTCGGCATCAAGCCGCTAGCTTCCAGAGCGGTGATGTCAATGGGATTGCCTGACATTTCGCCGCTCTCACGACGCACAAGATTGACTTCCCGGCGACGCGCCAAGCCACGCAATGCATTAGACGCGACATTGTGCGCAATTGTGTACAACCACGTAGAAAACTTGGAACCGGGCACATATCGGCCGCGTGATCGGTACACACGCAGGAAAGTTTCCTGTGCCAGGTCTTCTGCCATATCGCGCCGTCCTGCCAGGTGAGTCATGAGCCGCACAAGGCGATCTTGGTAGCGGCGCATCAGTTCCTCAAACGCACCGGCGTCGTCGTCGCGCACCTTCAGCATCAGGCGCACGTCGGGATCTTGCGCCGTATACCGCTGAGCGGTGGAGTCGCTAATGGCCAACCGTCTTCTCCGCAGAACCTATTGGTGCGTCGGGGCAAACCGAGCCTTTAGTCTACGCCCGCTGCTCCTCTCGTGCCAGGGAAACCCTCTCCTGGGTCGACCTGGTTCGAGGCCTACGGTGTACAACCCCGGGGCTCGCATGAAGTTCCGCGCATTGCGTGGCGCGACAGTCGCTCAAAGCAGGCTTTCCAGCAGGAGTCGCATCTTTCGCAATTCGGATCGATGATCAACGTCCTCGACGGGCATGATGTGGGCGCAGAGCGCTCGCTTGTAGTTTTCTGCGGCCAGCTGCGAGATCAGCTTACCGTAGTCGACTTCGCCTTGTCCAACTTGCACGTGCAATTCGCTCTTGTTGGCGTCGCGCAGATGCAAGTGGTAGACATAGGGAATCACCTTGGAAAAATCCCGTCCTTGCCGGGGGCCGGCGATGTAGTGGCTCGGGTCAAGCGCAAGACCCAAACCTTTGACATGATCGCACAAGACGACTGCCGTATCTGGATCCTCGGTCATGCAACCGATTTGGGTTTTGAGTGCAACGAGGCACCCTTCGAGAGCAGCAATCCGTACCAGTTCCTGAAGCCGTTCGATTTCTGCGTTGAAAGGAGTTCCGAGTTCGGCGGCTGGAACAACCAGGGGCACCACTTTGAGCGATTTGGCCAATCTACAACAGGCGGCGAATTGTTCGAAGTATAGATCTCCGTCAGCCTTCTGGTCGACACTGAGCGCTACGATGTTCAGACGACAAGTGTCGCGACAGACGTTCAGTGCTTGCTCGGGTTCGGCAAGAACAGTTGAGGGTTGCACCCAGGTGGGTCCCTCTTCGTGGATTGCCAACTCGATCGAGGAGAATTCGAGATCCACCAGGAGGGAGGCGATTTCTTCTCGGGGTACTTCTGGGAAACACTCAGTCGACGAACAGACTATCAACGCCCTCACTCCTTTAGAAATGAGCTCTTTTGCGAGCTCCCGCTGCGGGTAATCAGGTCTACTTTAGCGGCAATCGTGGTTCAGAAGCAACACCATGGCCTGGCAAGGGACCGTCGTTGTCCTCCGCCGTTTGGCCAGTAGAATGGCAGGTACAACGCAGCATCGCGGTTTCCTGCGGCCCTTTGTTCAGGCCGCTCGTGCCAGATGTTGCTCATGCTTGCAATTCCTCTGGCCGCCAGACTTGTTGCCTCACGCAGATCTCCCCGGAGTACCTCCGATGTCCTCACCGATTCCCCCCGCCGACAATCCGGCCGGCGCCGTACGCCAGCCTGTTTCAAGTATGACCCCCCCGCCACAGGTAATCGTGCAACAACAGGTGAGCGCGTTGGGCCGCTACGGCAAGCTACTGTTGATTCTGCTGGTATTTGCGGTGATGGCACTCGTTGGACTTACCTCTAGCTATCAAAGCTATTTCAGCCCCCCCGGCGGACCTCAAGAGCGGTATCACTCGCTCAGCAAAGAGGCGAACGAGAAGATTGCCATCGTGAGCGTCGTCGGCACGATCATCGAGAGCAACGATTTCGTAAAGAAACAGCTGGATCGGGTTCGCGAAGATGAAGAAGTGGTCGCCTTGGTGTTGCGCATCGATTCGCCAGGCGGTACCGTCACGGCGAGTGATTATCTGTTGCATCATGTTCGCAAGCTCTGCAAGGAACGAGAGCTTCCGTTGGTCGTCAGCATGGGCAGCATTTGCGCCAGCGGCGGATACTATGTTGCCATGGCCGTGGGAGATGCCGAGGAGGTGATCTTCGCCGAGCCCTCGACCTGGACGGGCTCGATTGGCGTCGTGATCCCGCATTACGACCTGTCGGGACTACTGGCAAGCCATGAAATCAAAGACGACTCGATTGCCAGCCACAAATACAAGTTGATGGGAAGCCCCACTCGTGCACTTAGCGACGAAGAGCGCGCCGAGGAACGCCGGCTCTTCCAAGAGCTGGTTGACGAGAGTTTCAAGCGATTCAAAGACATTGTCCGTAGCGGGCGACCAGAGTTTCAGAACGATGATGCGGCACTGGAGGCCATTGCCACCGGCCAGATCTTTACGGCGGGGCAGGCTGTCGAAAAGGGACTGGTCGACAAAATCGGCTTTATCGAGGATGCGGTCGAGCGCGCGGCAGAACTGGCCAATCGAGATCTTGAGGAAGTGCGCTGTATCAAATACGAAGAACCGCCCGTCTCGCTCAGCACTCTTCTGAGTTCCCAGGCCAACCAACCACCGCTGCTGGGGGCCGATCTGCAGGGATTGCTCGATCTGACGGCGCCCCGGGCCTATTACTTGTGTACCTGGCTGCCGTCGATCCTCTCGAACTCGAAACCATGACCCGTGATCGACGAGCCTCTGCACCTACTGAATTCGATCGACACGGCACTGGCAACATGGACAGCCCGGCACGGCCTGCCACGTTTCCGTAGCCAGCAAGTGCGCAGTTGGCTGTTCAAGCGACGGACAACCTGTTGGGAAGATATGACCGATCTTCCCAAGCCGTTACGTGTCGCGTCCGCTGCCGAACTGCCGCTGTGGACTACCGAGATTGCTCGCCATACTCAGGCGGACGACGGTACGGAGAAGCTCCTGCTGAACCTGACCGCCGGTGGCCAGATCGAATGCGTACTGCTTCGCAGCCGGGTGCGTCGGACCATCTGCATCAGCACCCAAGTCGGTTGCGGCATGGGTTGCGTGTTCTGTGCTAGCGGCCTGGACGGCGTGGATCGAAACCTGACGACAGGCGAAATCGTCGAGCAGATGCTACGCTTACAGCTGTTGCTGGGAGCCGAAGAGCGCCTGAGCCATGTAGTCGTGATGGGAATGGGAGAACCGCTTGCCAATCTCGATGCTTTGCTGCCTGCACTCGACGAAGCTCATCGTTCTGACGGGCTCGATATCAGCGCGCGGCGTATCACAATCTCAACCGTTGGCCTGCCACGGTCGATCGACCGATTGGCGCGCGAAAAGGCGACCTATCGCCTGGCGATCTCGTTGCATGCGCCTAACGATGCGCTTCGCAATGAACTCGTGCCGGTGAACGATCGCATCGGCCTGGCCGCGATTATACAATCAGCCGACGACTACTTTGAAGTGTCGGGCAGGCGAATTACCTACGAGTACGTTTTGCTGGCCGGCGTCAATGATCAGCCGCAGCATGCCCGGGAATTGGCGAAGCTGCTGGCTGGGCGCGAGGCTTTGGTCAATGTCATCCCTTACAATCCTGTTGTCGGGCTGCCCTATCGCAGGCCCGACCTGGAGCGGCAGGCCGAGTTTCGCCACCTTCTCGAGGAGGCAGGCGTCCGCGTGCGCTTCCGGCATCGCAAAGGCGACCGCATCGACGCGGCCTGTGGGCAATTGCGCCGCTCGCAAGCATTGACACAAATCGAGTAACGCTTGCGGCGGCGGCAATGCCTCTGCTTGTCTACTCCTCAGACAAGCGCTTTTGCAGTTCTTGCAGCTCTCGCTCCATTCGTTCCATACGCTCTTGGATCTCCTGCTCGGCGGGGGAAGGAGCGGCGCGTCGATCCCTCCGACGCTGCAATTCTCCAAATCCCTCAGGCAGGAAATTCTCCAATTCGGCTTCCCAATCAAATCCCAAATTGTTCTGTGGAGCCGCGTTGCCTTGCAGCATGCGCTGGACGAATGGCCGCAAATCTTCTGGAAGTTGTTCGAGCGATTCGGGATCGTCGCCGACAATCTGCCAGGTCTTGTCACCTTGCTGTACGGTGATTTTCGCGGGCCCATCGTTTTCTCGTTGGATTGAGACCGAAACTCCGTTGGGCAGCGAATTGAGATTCAGTGGTTGGCCATGAAGGAAGATCCCGGGGCCAAAGCGCCGGATGCCGCCAGGGAGCCCTCCCTCGAGCTGAAACTGCTCCATGAGTCTTCCCAGTGCATCGGGGCGAGCCCCCAAGCCGTTCCATTGCTCCTGCCGCGGGACGGTGTCTCGATTGCTGAATTCAGCTGGACGTTCTGCTGGCACCACAACTACAGTTTCTTCTTTACCCAATCGTATCAAGAGAAGCTCGATGGGTTCTGCCTGGTGTGCACGAACGTGGTCTTGCAAGACTTGCATGCCGTGAACACCGGCGCCGTTGGCGCGCAGAATAATGTCGTGCTTGCGCAAGCCGGCCTTGTCAGCGGGGCTGTCGGGCACCACATGCTCGATAACGACTCCCATGTCCTCGGCCAACTGCAGGTGAGTTCGCAGTACCTCGTTCTCGACCGGGCGACCGGAGATGCCGATCCAATAGGTGGGCTCTTCGGCCACCGTGGTATCTGGTTCGATAGCCGCTTCTTCCGAGGCGACGTCTTCGGGGTCGGGTGAAATACGGACAATCTTCCCCTCGGGCGGGGTGTCGTCCTGGGCAAGGGCCACTTGTTGCGCCTGTGCACAGTAGCCGGCAATGATGACGATTGACGCGATCAACAAAGCATCCCACTGAAAGGTTAAACGTTTCATCTTTCTTTCTCCGTTTCCTGAATTAAAAGTTAAGCAGTCGGTTATCAGCGGCAGTTCGATAGCGTTGGTTTCAATACACGGGCCGGCTGACCGGCACGATCTTGGTATCTTCCACGGGCACGACCATGGGCACGAGCCGTCGGTCTTGTTCAAAAAACATCGGAGCATAGCGACGCCGGCTCTGCAGATCGAAGCCGCGCTCTTGGAGGCTCGATCGCAGCCTGGCAGCCAATGCGTCATCGGCGGCGCCAAACTGCCGGTCCCAATCTGCCGCCGGCAATAGCGGCACGCGCAGACGTTGGTTCTTTCCGCTGGAGTCGCGCACCACGAGCGTCACCGTATCGTCGGTCGGCAACTCGCCAACAGGGACTTCGTCGCCAGGCCCAGCTTCTTGGCGGATTTCACCTGCTAACTGATCACTAGGCGATTCGGGCGATGATGGGGATCGCAGCAGCCAGCCACCGGCAAACGCAAGCATCAGCCCCGCTGCCAGCGAAAGCCCTGCTGCCAACGAAAGATAGCGACCTGTGACATGAACTCGGACAGGCTGCACAATCGTGGCAGGACTAGGTTTCCCCGCCTCGTGGACCAGCTGCTTGAATTCCTGCCCCCAACTCTGGGCTTCGAGGAAAGCGAGCGCACAGCGTCGCCAACCTTCCTCGCGATCGTCGAGCGATGCAATCAACTGTTGTCGCTCGGCAAGGCCGAGCTCGCCATCGACCAGCCGATCGAATACCGCGTTGTCGTCATTGTTTGAACTCATGGCAACTGTCTCGTCTCTTCGCTACTGATTCACCAATTCCGGGGCCAGGCGCGCCAAGGCACGGCGCATCTTCTCTCGTGCTCGGTGCAGTCTGGCTTCGATGGCACTGGTGCTGATTCCCAAATGTTCTGCAAGTTGACGGTAACTCCAACCCTCAGTGTATTTCAGCAACATGATCTCGGCGTCGCGCGGCGACAAACTCGCCAACGCCTGGCGAACCAACTGCCGCTGCTCTTCGGCCAACAGCCATGCCAGTGGTTCAGGCTCGACACGATCAAACGATCTTTCCTGCCTCGTAGCATAGCGATCAATCAGTTTCCGCCGCCGACCCTGCCGACGTCGATACTGCAACGCCTTGACGACCGCGATACGGTACAGCCAAGGTGCAACCTTCTCGGGATCGCGCAGGCCGGGTGCTCCCTCGACGGCAGCGATTCCGACCTCCTGTAAGACCTCGTCAACTGCTCCGGCCTCGACACCCCTGGCAAGCAACACGGTTGCCAACCAACGCTGATGCTGCGGCCACAACAGGTCCCACTCAATCCGAAAATCACGGTGCTGGTCAGCAGGAGATGTCATGGCTTTGCAATAGAGAGTTACCGCCGAGAAGGATTCCTTGCTGAAAAAACGGCCAGTTCACAAGAAAGCGCCATAACCTCTATTGGCACAAAAGTTTACGGCGACTATTCGTCCGGGGTCAACGGGCTGTTGGAAGGTGCAGCCCGCCGCTGCATGCGCTACGCAGCCTAAAGCGGCATAGTTCTGCTAGAAACGGCGTGAAAAGAGGTGAAACGCCGTGACCACCCCTGCGTGGGAGCAAGGCTGCCTGATTCTCGAAACGGTTGCTAGGAATGCCCTGAGGCCCTGACATCGTTTAGCAAGCGTTATCAGAGCTTTCACACGTGCCAAAAGGGTCTGCTACTTGGTCTACCAGGCGACAACAACGGCTCAGTTCGGCATTTCTTGAAAAACGGTTGGCCCTTGTGGATTCAGTCGCAAATAGCCCCAGAGGACCAAAACAGCAGCGAGCAGACCGAGACTGATGTTTTGCGAAATGCTCAATCCCGTACCAAATACGGCAGACTCGTCAACGCGAATCATCTCCAACAGAAAGCGGGAGATCGGGTAGACGGTGAGCATCAGCGCCGTCACCTGGCCATCGCAACGGCGAAAGGGGTAAAACGACCACAGGACCCATGCCAGCAGGGCCGCATGGACCGCGCTGTAGATCTGCGTCGGATGGACAGGCCGACTGCGCAAAGGAAGATCGTCTGTGGGAAGTTCGAAAACTGCTCCCTCGGAAGACTTCAATCGGACCGGCAACGGACCGGCGGAATTAAAGAGCAACGCATCTCGAGTCTCTGTCAAGTTCTGCACGGTTTGACCGTTGATCGCGACAATGACGTTGCCGGGTTGGGCTCCGGCGCGTTCAGCGATCGAACCTGCCTCTACCTCGGCTATTTTTGCGCGCGGATCGTCAGCCGAATTAGGCGCAAGGCGCAGCCCCAGCAGCCTTCCCTCGCTCGCTTGTTCTGCGTACGTCATGCTTTGGTGAGGAAACGAGATTGCCCATGGCATGTTAGATTCGCCGCCATAACAGCAGCCGTTGAGCAAGCAACCAATCCGTCCGAATGCTAATCCAACCAGCAGGCTGGGGGCGATCAAGTCGGCCACTGCCAGCGGCGGCAAGCGATGGCGACGGGTGAACCAGGCAAAGGCGACCGTCGCGCCGATCAGCGACCCATACACCACCAGGCCTCCTTCGGTGAACTTAACAACTTCCAGCAGGGTCTGGCGCCAGTTGTCAAACTGAAAACGGGTTTCCCAATACTCGATCACATAAAAGAGTCTGGCTCCGACAATGCCGCACAGGAACATGCCGAATGCCAGCGAATAGATAACTTCTGGATTGAGATCCATTTGCCGCGCACGATAAGCTGCTAGCATCAGGCCTGCGATCGAGCCGGATAAGACCATTACCCCATAGCCGCGAATGGGCAAACCGTCGGGAAAGAGTTGTGGCAACAAACCGATAGCAATTGCACCAATTGCCAGGCCAGGCAGATAGCTCATGGCTTCTGCTGGACGGCTGCTATGGCGACTAAGGACCACAACCCAAGCTCCCCCGCCAATGAGCCAGACAGCCAGCAGCACGCCGATGCCGAAGATCGGGATGCCTGCCAACTCGATGGGAATGCGGAATAGTTCAGAACACATGTTGAAATGCCGCCTGCTAGCTCGTCGAGAATGCTTGACATCGAATGCCGGGCAATGGACCGGCACTGCCAGAGACTAGCCGATTCTATGGTTGTCGATCAATCGCGTCCGTCCCACATGTGCCGCAATGGCAACAATGGTTGGTCCCGCGATAGTCTCGACGGGGCGTACCGTACCTTCGCCGAGGAATGCGATGTAGTCTACGCGAATGTCGCCGATCGATCCGAGGAGGCGAACCATGGCCTGCTTGATCGTGGCGACGTCGGTTTCGCCCTCGATATACAGAGATTCTGCGAGCTTCAACGACTGCCAGAGCAAACAGGCTTGAGATCGCTCTTCGGCACTGAGATACGCATTGCGCGAGCTCATCGCCAGGCCGTCCGGCTCGCGGACAATCGGACACACATGGATTTCAATCGGAACATTGAGATCGGCCACCAGCTGTCGTACCACGAGCGATTGCTGATAATCCTTTTGGCCAAAATAGGCCCGGTCGGCTGGCACCATTAGAAACAGCTTGAGCACGACGGTGGCAACGCCAGGAAAGTGCGTCGGACGGGCCGCTCCCTCCCAGGGCTTTGCTACCGAGCCCACGTCGATGGTAGTATCGTGCCCAGCGCGGTAGACTTCTTCAACTGCTGGGGCGAACACCAGCCAGCAGCCACGTTCTTGAAGCAGTGAGACATCTCGATCGAGCGCGCGCGGATAGCTCTTCAGGTCTTCATTGGGAGCGAATTGGGTCGGATTGACAAAAATGCTGACCACCGTCTTGTCGCACTCGGCGACCGAACGATCGACGAGACTCAAGTGCCCTTTATGCAAAGCGCCCATGGTTGGCACGAGGCCGACGGTTTCGCCGTTGCGTTGCGCTGCGCGCACCATGGCGAAGATTTCTTGGGCCGAAGTCTCAATTCGCGTTGCGATGGTTTCTATTTCACGCATTCAAGAAAACTCTTCCGGAGACAATACCGACAACTCGGGCCAGCAGGATCGGATCGCCGCCACGGCTTCCTGCAGCACAAGGGCAGGATCATCCGCTTGGATTCGCGCCACAGGACCTTGCCCTTGGCATTTCAATGCTTTGTCAAAATCCAATTGCAATGGGCATGAGTAGTTGGTCTGCGATTCTGTTGACGCCCCTCCAAGTTTTTTTAGGAAATTTTTTTCAGATTCTGGTTCGACAACAATCATCAGGGCAGGGGAAAGCATGCTAGCTGATCTCTCCGCATAGACTTCCGGGGAACTCGTTGCACGGACAACCGGCCTGACTGCTGATTGATAGTTTGACGCAGCCGAGTTACTGGCCTCGAGCCAACAGGCGCTGATGACCGGTACTGCTGCGTGCTGCGAATATAGGTGATTTGGGTGGAGTTGTTGCGAAAGCTCCTGGTTCTTCTGTCGAGGAAGTTGTCGCGGCCCTCCCAAGACTGAGACGTTAGATTCTACCGTGACAGGATCGGGAAAGTCACCTGTTTCTCCGAGTTTGTGACATAGTGCTTCGAGCCGAGGGCTACCCAATTCTCGGCAGAGCCCCTCGGCTAGCCAATTGGAGATGGCCGGATGCGCCGAAGCAACTGCCACATAGCGCGGAGCGTTCTGCAAATGGCGCAGCAATTGTGACAGAGTCCAGCCGCAGACGGGGCATGCGAGAAACCCTGCGATCTCTGCCGCCGGTTGCAAGACGAATCTCCGAAACGACATTCTGGGATGTGGAATCGTCAATTCGGGAGAAGCGAACACCTCGGAGTCATAGAGCAGCAAATCGATGTCGAGGGTGCGGGCATCCCAGCGAATTTCCCGTTTTCGGCCTAGTTGCGACTCGATCGAGTGCAGCGCAGCAGCCAATTCGAGCGGCGGAAGCGAGCAATCTAGCAGGAGCGCCGCATTGAGAAAGTCACCTTGCCGGGCTGGTCCTCCGATGGGGACCGTTTCATGCCAAGAGCTTCGAGCTAGCAGTTGGCAGCCAGGAATAGCAGCCACCCGTTGGGTAGCTTGGCGCAACATCGCTTCCCGGTCTCCCAGATTCGATCCCAGTCCCAAGAGACATTTCGCCATCAAACTGCAAACAAGGAGGTGAATTGCGAGAATCTGAGAGGAAAACTTGCTACTACGGCAAAGTTATTCGCCGCAGGGCAACACCCCGTACGCTGTTTCTCCAGCATTTCCGTACGATCAGCCTTGGGAGTGAATCTTGTGCATGAACAAGGGCCCAAGACTTCCTGCCTTGGGCCCTGCACAAAGTTCACCGATGTCAAAAAACGAGGGGAGGGCATCCATTCCACGGTAGCAGGCCCATGGCTGAGCCAGTCCGTCGACGGTCGGTCCAGTTCCGGCGCGCCCCCCTTGAATCGTCGAATTCGTTCGCTCTGAGTCTCGTCTGCGTTGGGGCTTGGCAGAAAACCGCCTCGATTTGCCAAAGCCTAAACCAGCGAGAACCTCCGCTGTTCTATGCCCAGTTGCTGAAATGCCCAGTTGCCGATCTGAGTGCTTGTCCTTCTCTGCCTACGATCGAATCTAGATAAAAAACATCACTACTAGGCAGAAACCGATAGCCCGCAAACTACTAGCATATACCCAAGAAATCAACTACCTGATTGCGCAACATCCGCGCAATCGTTTTGGTGCTTTTTCTTGTCCTACCCCACACGCTACGGCCGAAATGGGCCGCTACCGAACCAGACGGGCAGTTGTCCCAGAGTGCCCGGTGAAAATCTTACTAAATCTTTCGCTGTAAACTTCTTGTCTTACAGCAGGTCATTTTGCGAACCCGTTGATCTTTGTCAAGCCAATATCGAGATTTTGGGACCGAACTTTGATCGACAATTGCGCGGCAGAACGCTTGACAAGTTTTCAGTTGCGCGAATCGTTACGATCTGAGGCGATTGATGCCCGTGACTTGATGGCGAACGATCTGAATACCGCAGCAGCTCATACGTAGCAAGTTGCGGTTGTGCAAAGTAGCATACTGTCATGGTCTTATTGACCGCGACATTTTTTACCGACTTCGGGAAGGTGAGTATGCCTGTCGAAAAACAATTCCCATCTCGCCTGCGAATCGCGGCTTTCGAGAGTCGTCGCGCATCAGAAATGACTCGACTCATCGAGCGGATGGGCGCAGTCGCCTCGGTAAGCCCCTCGATGCGTGAGGTTCCCGTCGACGATCGTCCGGTCATCGACTTTGCAAAACGTTTGATTACCGGACAGGTGGACGTGGTGATTCTGCTCACCGGAGTAGGAACTCGTCAGATGCTCGAGCGCGTCGAGCGAAGCGTCGAGCGTCAGCGGTTTCTCGACGCACTTTCCGATATTCCGACAGTTGTTCGTGGACCGAAACCGACAAGTGTCCTCAAAGAGTTTGGCATCACGCCGACACATCGCGCCTCCGAGCCGAACACTTGGCGTGAGATCCTGGCAACGCTCGACGAGAAGTTGCCCGTCGCCAATCTGGTTGTGGCCGTGCAGGAGTACGGCGAGCGGAATGTGAGTCTGATCGCGGGACTGGAAGCACGAGGCGCGACCGTCGAGTCGGTTCCGATTTATTGCTGGGATTTGCCAGAAGATATTTCCCCGTTGCAAGAAAACATTCGTCGTATAGTCGCGGGGGAAATCGACATCGTGCTGTTTACCGCCGCTCAGCAATTGGTGCACTTGCTCCGAGTTGCCGGACAAATGGATCTAGAGGCAGAGTTGCTGGCTGCAATGCAATCCGTTGTCGTCGCTTCGATTGGACCGACGACGAGCGAAGCGCTGCACGAGCGGGGCCTGTCTGTCGACTTCGAACCTACGCATGCCAAGATGGGGCAGCTTGTTCATGAACTTTCGTTGCAAGCAGATGAGTTGGTGCAAAAGAAACGGCGGTTGGCGATGCGGCTCGCTGTGCACGATCCAGTAAATACAACCGATGAGCAGGCTCCGGCTTGGGCAGACAGTCCCTTCATGCGTGCCTGCCGTCGACAGCAAACTCCCTATACGCCTGTTTGGCTAATGCGGCAGGCAGGGCGCTATATGGCCGAGTACCGTACGGTCCGGGCTCAGACTACCTTTCTCGAACTCTGCAAGAATCCTCAACTCTGCAGCGAAGTGATGTGTACCGCCGTTGAACGGCTGGGGGTGGATGCGGCGATTATCTTTTCCGACTTGCTGCCAATGCTTGAACCGATGGGCCTGGAACTGGAATTCATTGCTGGCGACGGTCCGAAGATCGACAATCCCGTGCGCGAAGCGCGCGATGTGGACCGTGTTCTGGAACTTGAGAGTATTGATGCGCTCGATTTTGTCGTGGAGACGGTTTCTCAGACTCGCCGTGATTTGCCTGAAGCGATTCCGCTCATCGGGTTTGCTGGCGCCCCGTTTACTTTGGCCAGCTATGCAATCGAAGGCGGCAGCAGTCGGTCGTTTTTGCACACTAAGACCTTGATGTACCGCGAGCCCGCAGCTTGGAGCGAACTGATGCAGCGGCTGTCGCGCTCGATCGTCCTCTATCTCAATGCACAGATTGCTGCCGGGGCACAAGCGGTGCAGTTGTTCGACAGTTGGGTCGGTTGCCTCGGGCCCGAGGACTATCGTCGCTACGTATTGCCCTACGTTCAGCAGATTGTCGCAGGGCTTTCTCCCGAAGCGCCGCTGATTCACTTTGGAACCGGCAATCCTGCGCTTCTACCCCTCATGGCCGAAGCAGGTGGCGAAGTCCTCGGCGTCGACTGGAGGGTCGGACTGGACGAGGCTTGGCAAACGGTTGGCTGCGAGCGAGCCGTGCAAGGAAATCTCGACCCGCTGGTCTTGCTGGCCGATCGAGAAACCATTGCTGCTCGTGCCTCCGAAGTGCTCGAGGCGGCAGCCGGACGCCCTGGCCACATCTTCAATCTGGGGCACGGGGTATTGCAGCAGACACCGGTCGACAATGCCCGTTATCTGGTCGATTTCGTCCACGAGGCGAGCACTCGCTAGCATTCACAGCAGGCAAGCCAGGGGTCGATCTGCCAGGTGGCAAACGTCTTTGACTTTGACGTTTAGGCCGAGTTCTCGTGGACTTTGAGCGTCTGTGTGCAGGCCTGCGAAGGGAGTTCATAGAATCAGGGAGAATGTCGGGAACTTTTCCCGACCCCGCCACGTCGAACTGGCAGAGAGGCTTTTTGAACCCCCTTTTCGAACTCTGAACGGAGGAAACCGCCATGGTACGTGCTACGACGTTCTGTGCAGCAATGTTTGTGCTGTCGACGTTCGCCACACTGGCTGAGGCAAAGGACACCAAGGTTGTCGTTACTGTCGAAACCGCCAGACAGGAAACTGCAGAAGCAACGAAACCCCCCTTTGAGGGCAAGCGTGCGTCGGTCGATGTGGCAATTCTGCTCGACACTTCGAATTCGATGGATGGGCTCATCAACCAGGCCAAGAGTCAGCTGTGGACGATAGTCCAGCAGTTTGCCAAAGCCAAGAAGAACGGTCAGACGCCCGTCTTGCGAGTCGCTCTGTTCGAGTATGGCAACACCGGCTTGCCGGCAGCCGAAGGCTACATCCGTCAGGCCGTGTCGCTGACGGACGATTTGGACAAGTTATCGGAAGCACTTTTTGCGTTGTCTACCAACGGCGGCGATGAGTACTGCGGACAGGTCGTCGACGAGGCGATTACTCGCCTCGATTGGTCGAAAGAGCCCAACAGCTACAAGGCGATCTTCATCGCAGGCAACGAGCCGTTCACCCAAGGCACGGTCGACTATCAACAAGCCTGCCGGCGCGCGATTCAAAGTGGCGTAGTGGTCAACACGATTCACTGCGGTGCAAACAGAGAAGGGGTTGATGGCATGTGGCAACACGCAGCGAGTCTGGCGGAAGGCGAGTTTTTCAACATCGACCAGGATCGAGCCATTGTGCATATCAAATGCCCGCAGGACGAAATCATCATTCGGCTCAATGCCGAACTGAACAAAACGTATCTCTGGTACGGCGGTCGAGAAGAAAAGGCGAAGTTTGCTGAGAATCAAGTCGCCCAAGACGCAAACGCTTCTGCAACGAGCGAGAGCGTAGCGGTAGGTCGGGCGATCACCAAAGCAGGCAGAGCTTATAGCAATCGCGGTCGCGACCTGATCGATGCCACCGCCGAAGACGAGGAGGTCCTCGCAAGAGTGAAAGAAGAAGAGCTGCCCGAGTCGCTTCAAGCAATGTCGCCTGAAGAGCGCAAGGCCCATGTCTCGAAACTAGCCGCCAGGCGTGCCGAGGTGCAGCAAGAAATCAACCGGCTTGCTGCCGAGCGAGAGGAGTTCTTGGCGAAAGAGCGCCAACGACTGGCTGCCGAGACCGGCGACGAGACGCTAGGCGACGCCGTGGTGGCGGCCGTTCAGCGGCAACTGGCAGCGTCAGGCTTCGAGACAGAAGCCGTTTCTGAGTAAACGATGAGGAAGTCCCTTAGCCCCTAGAGGAAGACTGGGGGCGGGGACGTTCCTCTATCGCTACCTTCCAGCAAATGTACATCGTCTGCGCAAAACAACAGCCCGGCGAAGATCGCTCGGGCTGTTCGTGTATGTCTGGCTTGCTGCATGCTATGCAGAGGGGCGACGAAAGTACTGGTATGCCGAGAGCACTTCGTAGAGATCACGCGAAATCGTGATATCGTCGTGTTCAAAGTCGCGGAGCCACGTGCGCTCGCTGTTGACCGCATCTGCAATCAAGGGCAGTACTTCGCCCACTGAAACGGTAACGCTGTCCTCCGAAGCATGCGACGCTGATTCTTGGGGACCGCGATAGAGCTTAAGATAGGTATGAGACATTCTCGAGGGTTCCTTCCCTACGGTGTTTTACGTTCTTTAAGACGTACGGCCTGGCCTCTTGCCTCACCGCAACTACGCAACACCCCCCCTCGTACCCCGAGATATCGGATAGATCGGTCGTCGGTGTTTTGTTTATTTGGCAAGAATCTCTGCTTTTTCCGACGGTAGCTGCTAGCGAGCTTAGCGACAGCCGCGCGGCCAGTACGAGAACGCTCGGCAAGCCCTGGATTCTCGGGGTTGCAACTCGGGGGCTCGTGCAGGATGATCGACGTCTCCTATCACGAGCGGAGATTGCTAGCAGTGGATTTCAAAGAGCGACTACATCGGGCCACCGAGCGCGGCCTGCAAGCAAGAGACGCCAGGGCGCGTGAAGCCGCGGCCCAAGCCCTTAGCGAAGAAGAGTGTCGACGTCTGCATTCTGCCTACCGCTTGCGCCTTACCGAGCACATCGAGGCCTGCCTTAAACAGCTGGCTGAGAACTTTCCCGGATTCAATTTCGAAACGGTGGTCGACGAGAAGGGTTGGGGCGCAGCCATTCGCCGTGACGACTTGTCGCTCAACGCCGGCAAGCGGGACAATCTCTTTAGTCGCCTGGTAATGAAGATCAGCCCGTACAGCGAATTCCATGTCCTCGATCTCTCGGCGAAGGGGGCCATCCGGAACAAGGAGAACTTCAGTCGCAACCACTACCAACTGCTCAAGGATGCCGATCTCGATAGCTTCGAACAAACGATCGAGCAGTGGACGCTCGACTACGCCGAGCAATTTGCTGCCGACAACGGATAGCTAGACGAAACCCTGCGCCGGTTTATTCGTCTTCGTTGGCAAGTGCGAGTTCGCGCAATCCGTCGAGACAGGCGATGACGGCCTCGGGAGTGGTCGAAGTCCAGCCTTCGCGGCGATGGGCGATAATGGCCAGCTTGAAGCTCTCGAAAGCCTCGGCCAGGTCGTCGGGAAGATTCTCAACATCGACGCTTAGCTTCGTGCGCTTCTCGATTCGAGTCGGCTGTTCCGGCGCAGCAGCACTCGCGACATTCTCACTTGTAGACTTCTCCGCTGCGCTGCCCGATGCTGCGGTGGGCTCACCGCCAGCGGCGCGCTCGGAAGTGCCCGCAGACACGGTTGCCGTCGTGCTCTGCACCGAGTTGACCTCGGATGAATCTACGGCGGACTCGGCCTTGCTTTCTTCGTCGAGTTGGGCTTGCTCAGCGGCAACTTCGCGGCGTTGCTCCGCGGGTGGTGTTTCTAACGTCTCCCAGCGCCGCCCGCGCATTTGCGAGACCGACCAGTCGTTTTGGATAGCACCTTCGAGCCACATCTCGGCATCGTCCCAGTCGAGCGCAGCCTGAAAGTGACTCCAAAAGAGTCCGGGGTATTGGCTCTGAACCTCGCCAAATCGCTGGAAGACGCGCCGTAGGCGACCGACGTGCTGGCTGGTCACGTTGCCGACAAGCTGGGCCCACGTTTCGTCGGAGTAGTCGGTCACAGCCGCGCCGCTTTCGAGCAGTGCCTCGCGCCAATCGCAGATGATTCGGCCTTTCTCCCAATTGGTCGTGCTGACCAGCTGATTCCACTGCCCAAGAAAGCGTGCCCCCGGATCCTGCTCGACATTTCCGTCGACAGGGCCCGAATGGGCGTTAGACGCTTCGTCCGAGAGAGGGGTTTCCTGCAGCTGAGACTCTCTATTGGCCATGGCGGGAGAGATTCCTTTCGAAGGGGGAGATTCCTGGCGCCCATACAGCGGAAGACTTCGCGAGCGGCGGATTCTAGCACAGCCACGAACGAGACAACCACTAGCTGCCATGCCTGAGAGAACAAAAAAAAGATTCTCGCGGCGCGCAACCAGCGCACGACTCCTATAACAAGCAAATCTTCTGCTTGCGAGCCGCAGGCTCCGCGAGTCATTGCGAGCGACGGCGGGGGATAACCTGTCGATAACGCGCTGCTATTCGGCCGGAGCTCGTTCGTCGGACGAGAAATCGCACGTCTTGTGTGCCCCGTCGCAAAACGGACGGTTCTCCGAAGCGCCGCAGCGGCAAAGTGCGATTGCCGGTTTATCAGGGTTCAGCGGGAAAGCGTTGCCCTCGGAATCTGTCAAATTGAACGATCCTTCGACCAGAAACGGACCATGCGGTCGCATGCGAATATTGACATCGGCCATCGAGATTCCTCGCTTCCAAGTAAGATGGGTGAAATGCAGCAGCCTACTCGCTGCCTGCAGGCCCTGGCAGTCTAAACCATGGGGAGCCGTTTACCAATCGTCGCGATCAATCTTCCGTTGACGGTTCCACAGATTCCGCGGGATGCAGTACGAAGAAAACTTTGACTTGGGCCGCTGCGACTTTCTCTTCCTCTTGCTCGCGACCGACGCCTGCAAGGTCTTGCTTGAGCTTGGCTCTGCTTTGTACTGAGAGCTTGTTGGCGGTTGTTTGTTGGCCTTGTAGTTGCCTCCAGTCGGCATCGTACCGCATGGCCCTGCCACGCAACGTGTAGTTTTTCTGCACTTGGGCCTTCAACTGCTTTTCGCTTGCGTCGGTAGAGCCGCTCGCCCGACTGCTCAAGGCATGTTCTGCGTCGAGAGTTTCTCGTACCGCGCTAGGCGCCTTCGGTACGTCAGTTGCTTGGTTGCTACGCTCGAAACCGCGCCAGCGCGGCTCGGGGAGCTGAGCGTCGGTTTGGTCGGCGAAACTCACCGCGTACCAATTGCGCGTGTCGGCGTTGAAGTCTTCCAAGAGGCCTTCGATCTGCGTGGGCGAGGCTTCGACCAGTACGACTGCCGGCGTTTCGGCTGGGGGTGCTGCTTTTCCTGCCAAAGCACCGGGCGGAGGAGCCGAGGCGGCGAATGCAGGCGATTTGTCTTCCATGTCGATACCATTGACCATTAACTGCTCGTTGAATTTTTGAGGACCTGACTCCTTGTCGGCATAAGTCAGATGAACAAAGCAGAGAGCGTCAGCTGCTTCGTCGGCAATGACGAATCGTTCACTCTCGGCTGCAAGCGCGCGGTCGTCGGCGGCAAGGGCCTCTTCCATTGGCGCCGCTGCTTCTTCGGTAGATGCAACCGAGGGCATCGGAGCTGCACTTCCGGCTCGACCTGCCTGGGGCTCGGCCTCGGCCAGTTCGCTGTCTTCTTGAATCGCTTGTGGCTGAAAAACGATCAAGAAGAACGTTGCCGCAACGGCCAGGGCGGCCCAGGTCCAACGTCTCGCGAAACTAGTACGGGGTGGTTTCGACGAGAGTGTGACTGGCTCTTGTTCGGTACGCAGTAGCACCGCGTCGCGAAGCGATTTGCCAATCTGCTCTCGCGGCAGCGCGCGCAGCGAAGCCGACAATTCCTGCAACTCGGCAACGAGCTGTCTTGCGCCCGGATCGTCGCGCAGACGCTGCTCGACGAACGCGCTTTGCTGCGGATCAAGTTCGCCATCCACGTAGGCGCTCAATAGCTCGTCGTCAAAAGATTCGGGTTGTTCAGTGTCGGTCATGGGGATTTCCGCAGCTGGGAGCCGAAGCCCAGGGGTGCAGCCCCGAGGCTTCGCAACTTACTAGGTTTGATCTACCTCGTCGGGGAGTAGGTTCTTCAATTGGTCCTTGAGTTCAAGCCGGGCCCGATAGAGCCGGCTGCGAACGGTGCCCAGGGGCAATTGCAGGATTTCGGCGATGGTCTCGTACGAGCAGTCTTCTAATTCGCGTAACACCAGGATCTGGCGATGCTGATCACCCAACTCGGCCAGCGCAGCCTGCACGGCGGCAACCCTTTCGCGGCCGATCATGCAAGCTTCAGGGGCCGGGTTGTGATCCACGGGTTCTTCTCCTGCTCTTTCTTTGACCACCTCGACCGAAACGGCAGGCCGGCGTCGGCGACGCTGGCTGAGTGCCAAATTCATTGCGATGCGATACAGCCACGTGTAAAACTTCGCATCGCCCCGAAACGATTCCAACTTGATGAACGCCTGCACAAAAGCGTCCTGCACTACGTCAAGCGATTCTTCTCTCGACCCGAGCACTCGCACCAGCGTATTGAACAAGCGATCCTGGTAACGCTCAATCAGCGCGCCGAACGAGCCGCGGTCGCCAGCCCGAGCGGCTTCGACCAGTTGAGCTTCGTCGGTAGTCTCAACGTCTTTCACGCTTTGCTCGGCAAAGTGTTGGACGCGGGAGGACGGGGAAAGTTCCCCTCGGGCTCCCCCAGCAGGTTCGCCCCGGGGCCAAAAGGCTCGGCTTTTGCTATCATTGGATCATGGAACCGCTTGGCTGGGTAGACGAAGAACTTGCTCGATTGGAACGCTCTGATCTGCTGCGCACTCTGCCCCCACCGCTCCGAGCGGCCGGAGCCACGGTCCGACTCGATGGCCGGTCAATCGTGAATTTCTCGTCCAACGATTATCTCGGTTTGGCCTCCGACGAGCGGCTCATTGCTGCCGCAGCTCAAGCTTGCCAGGACCAGGGCGTGGGACGGGGCGCTAGCCCCCTGGTCAGCGGTCGAGCGGAAAGTCACGATTACCTGGAACGACGCCTGGCCGCTTTCTTTCGTACCGAGGCGGCCTTACTGTTCCCGACGAGCTTTGCAGCAAATGCCGGCATCATCTCAGCGTTGGTCGAGCAGGGAGATGCGATCTATGGCGATGCGAAGAACCATGCCAGCATTATCGACGGCTGCCGGCTGGCACGCGCCGAGCGACATATTTACCCCCACCGCGATGTCGCTGTACTAGAGCAGCTGCTTCGAGAAGGTAAGCACTACCGCCGTCGGCTGATCGTGACCGACTCGCTGTTCAGCATGGACGGCGATCTCGCCCCGCTCCTGCAAATTGCGGCGCTCGCCGAGCAGTATCAGGCGATGTTGATGGTAGACGAGGCGCATGCCATCGGGGTCTTCGGTGAGCACGGACGTGGCGTCGTCGAACATCTGGCTGCGGCCGATCCGCTACTCGAAAGTCGTGTGCATATTCGTGTGGGGACCTTTGCCAAGTCGCTTGGATCGGCAGGCGGCTTTGTCTGTACGTCGGCTGCGCTGGTGAAGTGGCTTTCGAACCGAGCTCGCACCTACGTCTTTTCCACAGCCCAGCCTGCAGCGGTGGGGGCGGCCGGCGCCGTGGCGCTGGACATTGTCGACGCCGAACCGGAGCGGCGCATTTTGTTGTTGGAGAAAGCGGCGCGCTTGCGGTGCCGCTTGCATGAGCGGGGCTGGGATACGGGTACTTCGGCCAGCCAAATCGTTCCGCTCAGAATCGGCTCGCCGGCGCGCACGATGCAATTGTCTCAGCGGCTCCGCGAGCGGGGCTTTTGGGCGCCCGGCATCCGACCGCCGTCGGTGCCAGATCACGATTCTCTGATTCGGCTCGGCATCACGGCTGCCCATACCGACGAGATGCTCGATTCCCTGGTCGAGGCTTTGGACGAGGCTCGTGAGCCGGCCTGAGAGTTTGCTGCCCCGGCGCGTGCCGGTTCTGCGGATTCTGCCTCTGGCACCAGCAAGATACGGTCCCGGGAGCCCAGAATCAGGTTGAACGTAAGTAGAGGGCCAGTAAAAACTTGACGCTGCCCTGCGGGCTACTTACGATCGAGTTGAGGGCTCAGGTTGCGCCCTGCCTCCCGCCGCAAGTTATTGGGTCGTGGGACGACCTACTTCCACAGAGGGGAATTCTTTGACGCTCGTTCTCCAAATCGTGTTAGGTCTCGCCTTGCTGGCGGGACTGATCGCGCCGTTTGTCGGCAATAAGTACTGGCACTGGAGCCAGCTGGTTCTTGTGCTCTTTATTGTGGTGACTGCCGTGGGATTCATGTTCCTGGCTGCCGAGACGGTCCGCATTCACCATGTGCTGCGGGCGAAGTTGCCGGGCATGGAGCAGCAACTCGCAACGCTGGTAAAGCAGAATGATGAGTTGCTCAACGGTTCCGATGGCAAGAAGGGACTGCGAGAGCTCGAGCATCAGTTCCAAATGCTGGCGCGCGAGCGCGGCCGGGTTTGGCGAGGAGTGCAGCCCGCGGGCGAGGTCGACAATCAAGGTCGCGTGCAGGTTGCAATCGCCCAACCTCAACCGCACGGCTTGGAACAGAACAGCATCGTCTACGCTTTCGAAGCAGGCGAGGTCAACCCTGCCGATCCGTCGGCTGGCAAGCAGTACCTGGGAGAGTTTCGTGTACTCGAAACCGCCGAAGGAGGCGCGACGCTCGAACCAGTTTTAATCATCAATCAGCGCACCGGCCAACGCCTGGTCGATAGCAAAGGGCCTTGGAGTCTCTACGAAACGATGCCCGCCGATCGGCACAAGCTCTATGCGGGTCTTGAAGAAGAGCAACTCCGGCAACTGTTGCCCGCCAGTACCGTCGACGAATACATTCGCCAGGGCACGCCGGCTACTGCCGACGATGACGATTGGCACAAAGTCGGCCTGAACGAGAACAACGAACGCGTGGGACCGGAAAACTCGGACCAGGCAGTCAAGTTTGTCTATGATCGGCCATTACGAGATTATGCCTATCTGTTTTCTGAGCTTGCCCAGCAGCGTGTGGTACTCGAAGCAAACCGGCAGGCAGTGCAACAAGACATCGTCAAGCTCGAAACGGCGCTGAACAGCGCAAAACAGCTTGGCACGTTCCGTGAGCAGCAGAAGACGCTGTTGGCCGACGATTTGGCCGGCATGCAAGGGGATCGGCAGGCAATCGAGAGCCATCGAGATGCGGTTCTGGCCCAGCTTGCCAAGGCGCAGCAATTGATCGACCAACTGCTGGCCCGCAACTCGCAACTGGCCAACCAACTGACCGAGCGGCAAATGAGCCGGCTCGAACAGATCGATCGCGTTGCCCCTGCTCCAGGCAGCGTGAGCCTGCTGGCTCCCTGAGCGCCGAAGTGTCGTGCTAGCTTGAGGCGGGCCGAAGCAACGTTTCGACTTCCGGCTTCTTTCGCTGGCCGCTATCTTTCTCTGCCGTCAAGATTTCTCTCGATGCTGGCACTTGGCCGTGCCGGCAAACCTCCAATTCCGTAGAATGCTGCCATGGGACTTTACGATCGAGACTATGGACGCGACTACGACGCGAGCCTGCAGCCAGGCATCCACTTGGGCGGGCCTCGGACGGTTAGCACGAACATCGTGCTCTTTACCTTCGGGGTTTATCTATTGCAACTGCTCACGTCGCCTGCAGTCGGCGCTCCTCGTGGCGATGATGGCTTCGTGACCAACTTGTTTTCGCTCTACGGAAACACTTTGACGCATCCGTGGCTGCTTTTTGAGTTTCTCACCTATGGATTCCTTCATTCGCCCACTAGCTTTGCGCACATCCTTGGCAACATGTTTGGCCTCTGGATGTTCGGTCGCGCGGTCGAAGGCCGCTATGGGCGTAAAGAGTTTCTGACGTTCTATCTGGTGGCCATCATCTTTGCTGGGGCCTCGTGGTACGGTGCTTCCTTTCTCACGAACAAAGCGCAGCTGCCGATCCAAATGCTCGGCGCGTCGGGGGGCGTTAGCGCAGTATTGATTTTGTTTGCCCTGAATTTCCCCAGGCAGGAGTTGGCGATCTGGGGTGTGTTTCCCATGCCGGCGTGGGTCTTCGCAGTCTTGATCGTTGGCTACGATGTGCTTGGTGCCATGGATCGGACAAGTACGGTTGCCTGTACCGCTCACTTGGGTGGCGCTTTCTTTGCCCTCCTCTATTTCAAGAACGGCTGGAAACTTCAGCAGTGGCTTCCAGGGGGCTGGTCGATGCCCCGACCTGCCAGGAAAACTAAACTACGCATCCATGAACCCGAGGAATCCGAGTCGGATACCGACCGGCAGGTGGATGAAATCCTCAAGAAAATCGCCGAACTCGGCAAAGACAGCCTCACCTGGCGCGAGCGCCGCATTCTCGAGAAGGCCAGCAAAGAGTATCAGCGCAAGCGGCAGTAAGGAGGGGGCGGTTGTAGGCTTTCGGCCGGCGGATTGGGCCCCGCGCTGGCGAGATTCCCTGACTCCGTAGCATCGGCTCGGTGAATTCTTGTTGCTCCGTGCGGTTAGTGCACTTCACACGATGAATTCTCTCTCAGGGTGATAAACATGCCGTCAACGATACTAGTCACTGGATCGACGGGGCTGATTGGCTCTCGTCTTGTGGCCTCGTTCGAAGCAGCGGGCAATCGAGTCTTGCGAGCTGTACGGCGCAAGCCGCGTAGCGACGAGGAACTTCGTTGGGACCCAGCCGCGGGCGAGATCGAGCTGGGCAGACTCAACGACGTCGATGCGGTGGTCCATCTGGCTGGCGCCAACATCGCCGGCAGCCGTTGGTCGAAATCGTACAAGCAGCTCTTGCTCGACAGTCGCACACAGGGAACGCGATTGCTATGCGAAACCCTAGCAGCGCTCGATCCCAAACCGAGAGTTTTGGCCTGCGCGTCGGCCATCGGTTTCTACGGCGATCGTGGCGATGTGGAACTCGACGAAACCTCATCCGGGGGCGAAGGCTTTTTGCCCGAGCTATGTATGCAATGGGAGCGCGCCTGCCAGCCGGCTCGCGACGCGGGAATTCGGGTTGTTAATATGCGCATCGGCGTCGTGCTTAGCTCCGAAGGCGGTGCACTGGCAAAAATGCTATTACCCTTCAAGCTCGGCGCGGGGGGCATCCTTGGCAGCGGTCAGCAGTACTTCAGCTGGATCGCCTTGGACGACGTGATCGGCGCCATCGAGACCATTCTGGCCAACGACCAGGTTGCTGGCCCCGTGAATCTTGTCTCCCCTCAACCGGTCACAAACCGCGACTTCACCAAGACGCTTGGCCGTGTCTTGTCGAGACCGACCGTCTTGCCGATGCCTGCCTTCGTGGCTCGCTTGGCTGTTGGCGAAATGGCTGACGCGCTGCTGCTTGGCGGGGCTCGCGTCTTGCCAAAAGTGCTTGTCAACCTGGGGTACCAGTTCCAGCAGCCGGCCTTGGAGCCCGCCCTGCGACATCTGCTGCGGAAGTGAAAGGAGTCTGCCCGTCCCAAGGGCCGATGGGAAACGGCCAGCAACCCCCTGGCATCCAGGTTTCGGGCCACTTAGAGCAAGGCAATTCTTATCGAATTACTCCAAAGTGACCCACTTCCGGCGATGGAGCTCCCATTGTGAGAACCCGCCATGAGGCGGTAAACTGGGGGATTCTTTCAAGGTTTTGGGATTTAGAGGCAGTTATGCATTCTCAGGTTGTCGTTCTCGGGGGCGGTCCAGGCGGGTATGCGGCGGCGTTTATGGCCGCCGATCTGGGGCTAGAGGTGACCATCGTCGAGGCCAATCCTCGGCTGGGTGGCACCTGCCTGCTGCGAGGCTGTATCCCCTCGAAGGCTTTGCTGCATGTGGCCAAAGTGATTAGCGAAGCCCGCGAGTTGGGCGAATGGGGTGTCGCCTTCGGCAAAATGAAGTTGAACCTAAAAGCGACCCGCGCCCGTAAGGATAAAGTCATCGAAACGCTTTCCGACGGCTTGGCCCAACTGGCCCAGCGCCGGAAGGTCAAAGTTATCAATGCTCGGGGAATCTTTGTCGATTCTCAAACGCTGCAGCTCGAAGGGGGCGACCCGGCTACCTACGAAGACGAACGCATCACCTTCGATCATTGCATCTTGGCTACCGGCTCGAAGCCCGCAATGCCGAAGATGTTTCAGATCGGTTCGGAGCGAGTGATGGACTCGACCGGCGCACTGAAGCTGGCCGACGTTCCTGGATCGCTGCTCGTAATCGGTGGCGGCTATATTGGGCTGGAAATGGGTACCGTCTACGCAGAGCTCGGCGCCGAAGTTTCGGTGGTCGAACTCACCGACGGCTTGCTTCCCGGCGCCGACCGCGACCTTGTCAAGCCGCTCGGCAAGCGGCTGGAGAAGCTGTTCGCTGCGATCCATCTCAATACCAAAGTTGTGGGGCTCAAAGACAACGGCAAGCAGGTAGTCGTGCTAATGCAAGGCCCCGAGATGGAAGGAGCCTACGAGTATGATCGGGTGCTGGTTTCCGTCGGCCGGCGCCCGACGTCCTCAGGATTTGGCCTGGAAAACACCGGCGTCAAGATTACCGAGCAAGGCTTTGTCGAAGTCGATTGTCAACAACGGACTTCCGACCCGCATATTCTGGCGATCGGCGACGTCGCTGGCGAACCGATGCTGGCCCACAAGGCTTCGCACGAGGGCAAAGTCGCTGCCGAAGTGCTGGCCGGCGAACCTGCTGCATTCGATGCCCAGGCCATACCGGCGGTTGTCTTCACCGATCCAGAAATTGCCTGGGCTGGACTGACCGCAGAAGAAGCAAAACGTACCGATCGAAAAGTGTCCGTGGCCCAGTACCCTTGGCAGGCCAGCGGTCGGGCTACCTCGATGGGAATCACCGATGGGATGACGAAGTGGCTCATCGATCCCGAGAACGATCGGTTGTTGGGCTGCGGGATTGTGGGCTCGGGGGCGGGCGAGCTCATTGCCGAGGCGGTCGTGGCGATTGAAATGGGCTGCACGGTCCGCGACGTTGCCGATTCGATCCACCCTCATCCGACGCTCAGCGAAACGGTTGCCTTTGCCGGCGAGGTGCATCTTGGTTCTGCCACCGAGGTGTATCGGCCCAAGCGCAAGTAGTAGCCAAGCCACTTGTTCCACCAAACAATAGAACACCGCCTTTTTACCGTCGAAGGATAGTATCCCATGGCCAACACCGATGCCGTCACGCCGAAATCGCCGATCCCTGGCGATGTCGATCCGCTCGAAACCGCGGAATGGCTGGAATCGCTCGACTATGTACTGCAGAGCAAGGGGCCCGAACGGGTTCAGCAATTGCTCACCGCGCTGGAAGAAGTGGCCCACCGTTACGGAGTCGATTTGCCCTTCACCGCGACCACTCCGTACGTCAACACCATACCGCGCGACAAGCAGCCCGCTTACCCTGGCAATCGCGAACTCGAACGGCGTATCAAGAGCTTCGTTCGCTGGAATGCCATGGCAATGGTGACGCGCGCCAATCGCGACCCGGCTGCCCCGGGAGGCCATATCTCGACGTTTGCTTCCTCGGCGACCCTGTACGAAGTGGCCCTCAATCACTTCATCCGCGGACGCGGCAAGGGATACGAGGGTGATCAGGTTTATTTCCAGGGCCATGCTGCGCCGGGAATGTACGCCCGGGCGTTTCTCGAAGGCCGGCTCACCGAGCAGCATCTGGTAAATTTCCGCCGCGAGCTTGGCGAAGGGGGCGGGCTCTCGTCGTATCCCCACCCTTGGCTGATGCCGGATTTCTGGGAATTCCCCACCGTCTCGATGGGCTTGGGGCCCATTATGGCCATCTACCAGGCGCGGTTTAACGAGTATCTCAACGATCGAGGACTGATCGACACCTCGAAAAAACGCGTCTGGGCTTTTCTTGGCGACGGCGAATGCGACGAGCCAGAAACTCTGGGCGCGATCACCTTGGCTTCACGAGAAAAACTCAACAATCTCACTTTCGTCATTAATTGCAACCTGCAACGACTCGACGGACCGGTGCGCGGCAACGGCAAGATTATTCAAGAGCTCGAAGGCGCTTTCCGTGGCGCCGGGTGGAACGTGATCAAGGTCGTTTGGGGGGGCGACTGGGATCCGTTGCTCGAACGAGACGAACTTGGACTCTTGGCTCGCCGAATGATGGAAGTCGTCGATGGCCAGTATCAGAAATACGTGGTCTCGGGCGGAGATTTAATTCGTAAAGACTTCTTTGGCAAGTATCCCGAGCTTCTGGAGATGGTGAAGAACTACTCGGACGAAAAACTTCGCAAAATGCGCCGAGGAGGTCACGATCCCGAAAAAGTCTACGCTGCGTTCCAGGCTGCTACCGAATGTACCGATCGTCCGTCGGTGATCATTGCCAAGACGATCAAAGGCTATGGCTTGGGCGAAGGCGGCGAGGGTCGAAACGTCACTCACAACCAGAAGAAACTGAACGAGGCGGAGTTGAGCGAGTTTCGCACCCGCTTTGGTATTCCCATTTCGGACGAAAGGGTGACCGAAGCACCGTTCTACCGCCCCCCCTCGAGCAGCCCAGAAATGGTCTACCTGCGTGAACAACGCGAAAAGCTCGGCGGCCCGATGCCCAGCCGCAACCCCGCACCGGTGACGATGGAAGTCCCTCGGCTGGCGGCTTACGAGAAGTCGATGGCCAAACTGGTCAGCAAAGGTCCGGGCAAAGAGATGTCGACCACCATGGGGTTTGTGCGTTTGCTGGGCGATCTGTTGCGCGACAAGCAAATCGGCAAACACATCGTTCCGATCGTGCCCGACGAATCTCGAACGTTCGGCATGGAAGGACTGTTCCGTCAGATCGGGATCTATGCCCACGCCGGACAACTTTACGAGCCGGTCGACTCCGATCAGATTGCCTACTACAAGGAAGCCCAGGACGGGCAGCTACTGGAAGAAGGAATCACCGAGGCCGGGTCGATGTCTTCTTTCATCGCGGCTGGCACTAGCTATGCATCGCATGGCATCAATATGATTCCGATGTTTATCTACTACTCGATGTTCGGCTTCCAGCGGATTGGCGATCTGGTATGGGCGGCAGCCGATGTGCGCGCCAAAGGCTTTATGCTCGGCGGCACCGCCGGCAGAACGACTCTCAACGGCGAGGGCCTCCAGCATCAGGATGGCCACAGCCTGATCAACGCGATGGCGTTTCCCACCGTACGAGCCTACGATCCTGCCTATGCTTATGAAACGGCCGTCGTTATTTTCGACGGCTTGAAACGTTTGTACGAAGATGACGAAACTGCCATCTACTACATCACGCTGGAAAACGAAAACTATCTGATGCCCGAAATGCCTGCAGACTGCGAGGAAGGCATCATACGCGGCATGTATCGGGTTGCCAGCACCGAAACTGACGGTCCGCGCGTGCAACTATTTGGCAGTGGCCCGATCCTTCGCGAGTCGCTTAGGGCTTCGAAAATCTTGGCCGAAGATTTCGGCGTTGCCAGCGATGTCTGGAGCGTTACCAGCTACAACCAACTGCGTCGCGACGCCCAAGAGTGTCGGCGCTGGAATATGCTCAATCCCGGCAAAACGCCGCGACGAGCCTATGTCGAGGAGCAACTTAAGGGAGCTGAAGGCCCGGTGGTTGCCGCGACCGACTACATGCGCGTCTTGTCCGACCAGCTTGGTCCCTGGGTGCCTGGCGGAGTGTTTTCGCTCGGCACCGACGGCATGGGGCGCAGCGAATCACGCGAAAAACTGCGCCGGCATTTTGAAGTCGACGCCGAGTGCATCTCCGTTGCCGCCCTCTACCAATTGACCAAACGTGAGCAATTCGAAACCAAGAAACTGACCAAAGCAGTGAAGCTGCTTGGGATCAACCCCGAGAAACAATCAGCGCTGTATGCGTAAACCATTTCTCCCTTCCCTGCAGAGGCGGGAGATGATCTAGAAGAAGAGACCACATGACAACACAAATTACGCTTCCCCATTTGGGTGAAAGTATCGAATCGGGCGATGTCCTGGCGATTTTGGTCAGCGAAGGGGATACAATCCGAGCCGACCAGGACATTCTCGAGATCGAAACCGACAAAGCGACGATGCCCATACCGAGCACTGCAGCAGGCAAGGTCGTGAAACTTTTGGTCTCAGAAGGCGATACGGTTGCCGTGGGAGCGGCGCTCTTGGAATTGGAGCCGCTCGAGGCGGCTGAGTCGCCGGAACCGACGGCTCAAGCCCCCGCAGAGCCAACCCCTGTTCCGCCGCCAGCCCCGCCCAAGCCTACTTCAGCACCTGCTTCGGCAGCCCCAGTCGAAGCCGCCCCGAGAGTTGCCGCTGCGCCTGCAGTCGTTGAATCACCCAAGGCTGAGACGCGCGCAGCGCAAGTGTCTGTGGAAGACATTCCGGGCGATGGTTATGCGTCAGCGGCAGCGGGCCCTGCGGTTCGTCGCTTGGCGCGCGAACTAGGCGTCGAGTTGCGGCGGGTGCGTCCCACCGGAGTTGGCGGACGCGTAACCGAAGATGACGTGCGAGCTCACGTTCGCTCGGCCAACGAGCAGTCGGCCTCGGCGGCCAAGCCCGGGGTAACTCCTCCGGGGAAACCCGCTTCGGACGGTCAGGGTGGCGTGCGCCGCGAAAAACTCTCGCGGCTACGGCAGACGATTGCTCGCAATATGCTCGAATCGTACTCCACGATTCCGCAGCTTACCAACTTCGACGATGTTGATACCACCGAGCTGGAGCGAATTCGCCAGGAGAGCAAAGCAGACTACGCCGCCAGCGGGATCAAGCTCACCGCGATGCCGTTCCTGGTCAAGGCGATTGCCTCGTCGCTCAAATTGCATCCGGTAATCAATGCCTCGATTGACCTGGAGGCCAACGAAACGATTTACAAAGAGTATGTAAACATTGGCATCGCCGTAGATACCGACAAGGGGCTTGTGGTACCAGTACTGCGCGACGCCGACCGCAAGAGCATCCCGCAAATTGCGCGCGAGTTGGCGGCGATTGCCGAGTCGGCCCGGTCGGGCAGTTTCTCTGTCGACGACCTTCGCGGCGGCACCTTTACCATCAGCAACCTGGGCGCCATCGGCGGCACCTATAGTACGCCGATTATCAATCCGCCTGAAGTGGCCATTTTGCTGGCAGGCCGCAGCCGCATGATGCCCCAATACATTGCAGGCGAACTGAAACCGCGGCTGATGATGCCACTGTCGATCACCTACGACCATCGCATCGTCGACGGCGCTGCCGCGGCCAGATTCTTGAACGACGTAAAAGGCTACCTCGCCAACCCAGGCCGCCTGTTGCTGGCACCCTGAGACCGCCCCCTCAGTGCCAGCCCCTCAGAACCACGATCGTCAGGGAGTGCAACTGAAAAACCTCTTCGGTTACTGCCGAAAACCCTGAATCGGAAAGCACAGCATCGGGATGGCCAACGAAGCCACGCCGATGGCCCACCGGACGGGGCCGAGTTTGACGTTGTCGTTCGCGGTGGGCGGATGGTGAATTCCCATCAGAATGACCAGGATCAACATGGGCGTCCACATCACGGCTTCGTCGAGATTCACGACAACATAAAAGATGGTGAGCGAGACGAACCAGCGCGCCAGCGTGTGAGCACGCTCTAAGAACAGCGCGTAGATCGTATGCCCGCCGTCCAGTTGGCTGATCGGCAGCATGTTCAACCCGGTGATCAGCATGCCGACCCAGCCTGCCATAAAGTACGGATTGAGTTGCGACAGTCCAATCCAGATACGGTCGGCCCACTCGGGATGAGCGCGCTGGAGCATCCATTGGCCAATCCAAGGAAGATAGAGTTGGAACTCGCCTGCCTGCGGCACGAGGCTCAGATCGAGATCGACAATGCCTTTCCAAAAGACAGGGATGGCGACCACTAAGCCGGCCAAGGGGCCAGCAATGCCAATGTCGAAAATCTGGCGACGGTCTGCGCGCATGCCATCCATGCCAATCACTGCACCCATGGTTCCGATTGCGTTGAAAGGCACCGGGATACACAGGGGATAACTAGCGGGAATGCGGTGTTTGACGGTCTGCAGAAAGTGCCCCATCTCATGCGTTAGCAGAATTGCTACTACGGCAACCATGTACTGCAACCCGACTGGCCAATTCAAGCGAATCGTTCGCCACATGGCGGCATAGCTGCCGAGATACGCCTCTTCCAGCGGCTGCCACTCGGTCACACCAACCCAAAAGGTCGATGCACAGGTAGCCAGGAACAGAACAATTGGCAAGAACGTGCGCCGCTGCGGTCGAAAATGTAAGTCCGAGACCTTCAGTTCGGGCAGATGGGCAACTGCCGGATCGTGAAACGGGTCGCTCTCGATCGGAGATTGGCCGCCAGCAGGCTTCGCTGGATTCCGAAGCGACTGCCGGGGCGGCTGCAAGGCGGGAGATTCCGGCTTCGATCGCTCCTCGGGGGATGGGTTGGACTCGCTCATCGGAGAATCATAACACACGGTCCCTTGGGATGGACAGTGCCGTCATAAACGCAGTCGGCGCCTGTTCAGTAGATTTCCAGGCTCTTCACCACATTCGAACCAGAAGATCGGGCCGCCGAGAGACAGCGCTTGGCTGTTTCGATCAGGTCGAGTGGCGGGAAGTTCTTTACCGGCAGACTGACCGTGGCAATGCCCGCCCCGACAGGAAACTCATCGGCGACGCCCGACGCCGCCAAACGCTCGCGAGTCTTTTCAATCGAAGCGATGATCGAGTTTGCATAACGATATGCTTCTTGGCGGTCGAAGCCAGGCAGGACGATTGCTCGCTGCCGGCTGGAAACCGCTTCCAGGATCATTCCCTGTTTCACTGACGCTCGACACGCAGCGTCGAGCATTTGCGAAGCTCGTTTTTCGTAACTAGCACTCTCGTTGCTATCGACTCCTACGGCAAGCATCAACACGCTCAGCGGTTGACGAAGCGATCGGCTACGACCTACCGCCAACGTCAGCTGACCGGTAAAGCTGGCATCGATCTGGAAAGCATGATCATTGGGCGAACAACTTTCAGTCGCTGGGTTATGTCTCGACTTTTCTGATTGCAAAGCTGCCCCCGGGCATGTCGAACCTGTGAGGGTAGCAATCTCAGGCGTCTCGCTTGGCGGCAACTTCAGAAAACGGTCCACCGCGTTTCGTAGTAGCGTAACATCGCTCAGCAGGTCTGCTCCGAGCTGGTCTTCGGAAGCAGCCAGGCGACTTAGCGGTGCGGCGAGGCCCTCGGCAAGGCCCGACATCTGGGCGTGCGCTTTTTCGATGATCGTGACATAGTCGGTATCGTCGAGCACATCCAGCGATAAGACTTCTGCCAATTGCTGTACTTTGGGCTGCAATGTCGAGACCAGGCTGTTCAACATCGCCTTATCGAGTCCACAATAGGCTTCGCCTGCTTCCAACAGATCGGCAAGCACGCTCAATCGACCCTGAGCCACAAGTTCGGCGAGCAGCTCGGCGATGTGCAAAATCCGCGCCAACTCGGCCTCCGCGGTTTGCTTATGCCGTAGCGACTGGCAGCGACGAGGTTCGGCAACTGCCCGAACTAGTTGTTCTGGCATGTTCCAATGTTCGAGCAGCACGGCACTCAAGGTGGCATGGTCGAAACCGAACGAATCGATCTCCAAACGCCGCAAGTCGGCCGACTGGTCAATCACCGATTTCAGTAGTTGGGAATAGGGTTCCTTGAAATCTCCGAGCAACACCAGAATGCCGATATCTTGCAGTAAGCCTGCAAGAAACGCATCGTCTCCAGATCGCTTCCAGAGTTGTTCGCTTATTTCGCGGGCCGCGACTGCCCGAGCGAGCGTCGTCCGCCAGTACCAGTCGAGTTGTTCCTGGGCAACTGTGCGAAACAGATTTTCGGGCAAGCTGAAACCCAGCACCAGCAGTTTCAAGGGCTTGGTGCCCAAGAGTGCTATCGCTTGATTGAGATCGCTCACCTCGCGACTAAGCCCGAACAACGAACTGTTGACCACGCGCAAGATCTTGGCCGTCAGCGCTGGATCGACTTCAATGCAGTCTTTCAGCGCACGCGCATCGACCCTGGGGCTGCTGGTGAGCTCAATCACTTCAGCCGCGATGGCGGGCAGCGAGTAGAGCGAGCGTGCACGCCGGACAATCGCCTCCATAGCCTCGGTCGAGGAGGCGTCGATTTGAGTATTCGCATTCATACTTCAGGTATCCATCAGATTCAGCACCAGCGCACCGAGAGCCCAGGCTGCGTTCCGAAAAACTATAGCTTACGACTTGCCAGAGCGAGCCGCCGCTGCTAGCACAACCGTTCCAATCCCGACAATCGACCGGTTACACAGCACGCCAGCGTTATTGGTTACCTCTAGGGAGAAATACCGCAGAACGCTAGAATTGCGGCCTCCGCGAATCGAGAGGAAGACGGAAGTCCATGGAAGGCACTCAAAACAGCTTCTTGCGCAAGGCCGCGCTTCGGATTGCGATCGTTTTGCTCGCATTCTTTACAGGTTCGCTCGTCTGCGCCGAGCAATTCGACCTCGAACAAGAGGTCGACCGCATTCGCCAGATTGTCCTGAGCCGCGGCAGCGAGCCAAACGCCCTGGCAACCCTGGTGCAGCTTAGTCGCGAGCTTCCACCTGCCGCGACTGCCAGGTTGTTCAGCCAGATGGCTGAGGAGTATCTGCATGCCGGCCACCTCGATCTTGCCGGCGAAGTGCTTCGGCATTTGGTAGAAAACCACTCCGAGCAGCCGATGGCTGTCGACGGGCTGATCTCGCTCGTGCAACTCTACTCAAGCAGCGAAGTAGCACACGCCAACCAACGAGCATCGCATGCCGAGGATGGAAGTAACTTGCCCGTCTACGCGCTCTTCCTGGCCGAGCAAGCTCTTCAAAAACAGCCGCACTGGGCCGAGAACCCCGCTCTGGCGTTTCAGTGTGCCGTCGCGACACGTCTTAGCGGCAATGCCCAGACGGCCAAGAGCTGGCTCTCGCCGCTCAAACACAACCGGCGTCTCCAGCCCTGGCACGACTACGCGCGCGTTGAGGCCTGGCTTTCAACGGCCCGCGAGCAGGGAACCCTCCTCCCCGCGGCCCAATGTGCCTACAGCGACGAGCGGCCACTATTGGATGGAGTGCTCGACGAACAGATGTGGCAGGTCGCGCTGCCGCTCGAACTGGCAACTAATAATCGATCGACTCAGCCGACCGGCGCGACGCAGATCAGGCTCGCTCGCGACGACGAACATCTTTATCTCGCAATTCACTGCCAAAAAAACGCCCAGGTTGAATACCCTGAGGACCAGTTGCCGCGAACCTACGACGCAGAGTTGTCAGGACACGATCGGGTGCGGCTTTCGCTCGACTTAGACCGCGACTACGCCACCTGTTATCACCTTTCGGTCGATCATCGAGGACAAACGGCTGACTCCTGCTGGCACGACACCACATGGAACCCGCGCTGGTACGTTGCCGCGCGTAGCGACGAGACCGCGTGGACCATCGAGGCGGCGATCCCCTGGAATGAACTCACCAACCATCCGCCCGGGCCGCTCGACGCCTGGGCCTTGGCGGCAGAGCGCGATTTGCCGACGAGTTCCTCCTTGTCGCAACCGCTCGCACGGGAAAAAGCAACAGATTATCGAGCCGAACAATTCTCGCTGCTTCTTTTCGATTAACATCGGCTGCGCTCCGTTGCGACTTCCGCTATACTGCCCTGCATGGCATGGATGATCGGCATCGACGAAGCGGGCTACGGGCCGAATCTGGGACCTTTGGTCGTGGCCGCAACCGCATGGCGCGTCCAACGATTCGCGCCGTCCGCCGGGAGGAACGCCCCGCCAACAGACCTCTACGCTCAACTGGCCGATGCCGTTTCCTCGAACTCAATTGATGACAGAATTGCAATCGCCGATTCAAAACTGCTCTACAAACCGCGGGGCGGTTTGCGGCTCTTGGAACGCGGGGTATTGACCGGCTTAGAAGTTGTCCGCGGGCAAGCAGCGACCCGCTGGCAACATTTCTGGGATGCCACGCTTGCCGATCCCGCGGGGCATCGCCACCGGCTCCCTTGGTATGTAGATTACGATTGCCCCTTACCGATAAACGCCGACGCCACCGAGTTGGCCGACTTGCGCTCGACATTCCAGACCTGCTGCGAAAAAGCAAACGTCGCGCTTGTCGACATCCGCGCACGAGCCGTCTTTCCTCGCGAATTCAACGATCTCACCGACCGCTACGGCACCAAGGGGGCGGCACTGTCGCACGTCTCAATCGCATTGGCCAAAGACATAGTCAAGCTTCTTTCCGCCAACCCCCAGTCCCCAGTTCCTATCCACATCACCTGCGACAAGCACGGCGGCCGCAACCGCTACGCTGCGTTGTTGCAACACCATTTCCCCGACGAGTGGATCGAAACTCAAGTCGAAAGTCGATCGGCCAGCCGTTATCAATGGGGACCCCCTGAGCGGCGAACGGAGATCACCTTTCGCACCCAGGGCGAAGCCGAATTGCCGACAGCGCTGGCGTCGATGAGCGCCAAGTACCTGCGAGAGCTGGCCATGCGTGCGTTCAACGAGTTCTGGAATGAGAAAGTGCCTGGCCTGCAGCCTACGGCAGGATACCCGGTTGACGCCAAACGGTTCAGAGCTGAGATTGCTGACGAACAACGCAAACTGAGTATCGACGATCGTGATCTGTGGAGAACCCGCTAAAATGGAATCACAGCGACACTAGGTTGTGCCCTCGAGTCGCTGCGATTCACTTGTTAATTAGAGGTCAGCACATGTTCATCTATATCGCCCGCCATGCCTGGGCATACGAGTTTGGCGACCCGCGCTGGCCCGACGACTCGCAGCGCGAGCTGGAACCCGACGGTGCCGAACGCTACATGCAAGTAGTGCAGGCGTTGGCCAAGCGAGGTTTCGCGCCGCAAGCGGTGCTAACGAGTCCCTACGTGCGTTGCCGACAGACCGCCGAGATCATTTCGCTGCATACCAAGCATGAGCCCGACATCGTGTCGGCCGCTGCCCTGGCCCCGGGCAGCGACTTCGACGCGCTTTGCCAATGGTCACGCCAATCTGGTTGCAGCCAGATCTGCTGGGTCGGCCACGCACCAGATGTCGGCGATCTGACCGCGACTTTGGTGGGCGACCAGCGTGCGAACATCCGCTTTGCCAAGGGCGCCGTGGCTGCCGTGCGTCTCGATGCAGAGATTGGGCACGCCGCTGGCGAACTCTATTGGCTTGCTACCGCCAAACTGCTGGGAGTTTAGCTCAGCGATTAGTAGCGGAAGATCCAGTCGACCGTGAGTCGATTCTCCAGCACATCCTTCCGTTCGGTGAGCGGGAACTCAAAGGCGATGCCGAGTTCGCGATTCGGGCTTCGCTTATACTTTACGCCGACGGCCTGCGAAACGATATCGTTGCCAGCCACACCGGTCGAACCCAAGTTAATCAGATCGCCCCCTTCGACTCCAGGAACGCCGCCAGCACCTGAGGCGAGCCAGTGGTACCAGTTGAATTCGGTCAAGGCGTACCAGCCGTCGGCGAATTCGTAGTCGAAGTGGTTCGACCAGTACATCACGGTGCTTTCCGCGTTGTGGTCGGCCGGCAGACGGATACCCGAAGCGCTGATCCAGTGGCTATAGTCGCCAAGCTGAGTGCCGCCGGTGGCAAACAAGTGGAATTCACCGCCGCCATTGCCTTGTTTCGATCGGGGGGTACCCGCGGGAATCTCATACGTAAAACCGGTGCTGAGAAGTCGCTGCTTGCTTGGATCGGCATGCAGGTTGTACTTCAGGCCTGCGGCTACGTCGGCCCAACCATCTTCGATCAGCGGGCTCGTCGAAGTCAGGTAGCCGTCTTTGGTCGCGATGATCGAAAGCCGTTCGGTCAGCGCCAGGCGGATTTAGGCGGCAACCAGATTGACCTCGCCGCCGCCGAGCCCCGTCGGAATGCGGTGATGCAAGTAAATGAGGCGCGCTTCGGTCAAGGTACGCGGGTCTTCAAAGAAGACCGGATTGGTCATCGGGCTGATGAACGCGTCGTAGCAGTGATCCGACTTGGCGAACAATCCGAACAACTTGCTGTCGCAGCAGCAACATGCAGAGCCACAATCACATGCCGACCCACAATCGCATGCCGAGCACGGCTCCACGTTGTAGTCTTCGAACCCGGAAGTGTCTAACGCATTGAGTCCCGCAACTGATTCAAGTTGCGTTTCAGCAGCCAACGATTTGCTTGCCGACAGAGCAAGGAGAATGGTGCATGCGGTAGCAAAACGTTTTAGGGGCTCTGTCTGGAACATCGATCAACCTCCGTGAATGAAATTATCAGATCAACCGTTTGCGACGACCTCCAGTCGCCATGTAGCTGCCGGCTAATTATTTGAGTAGCGGTACTCCTGCTCTCAGTCTCGACTACCTCAGCGGCAAAGCTTGACAGGCTATTGCTGGTTCGGGCTTCCTTACGTAATGCGTATAATTCCTAATTCGTAGCACCGTAATGTGTGCGATACCGCGCGCCAGAGCGCTTGCTTCGAGCGATCAACGCATCGGAAAACCACCATGTCGCTCCCCATGGGTTTCAGCCTCGAGATGCCTCCAAGCTCAAAGTCCAACTAATCCTCCCGCATTACCAAGCCTCGCAGCCAAATTCAGCTTCCCGCGTGAAGTCCCAAAAAAGGTGGCTCATAAATCCGTCAGGATGTCTCGTCGACCACTTGCTTTGCGTAGCATTTTGCTCGCAATCGAATACAATCTTGGCTCCATTCGCCTGGAAAAACCTAACCAATTCAACTGCATGGAAGTCTCGACGAATGCCCAAGCATGGCAAGTTTGACTGCATCATCATCGGCGGCGGCCACAACGGCCTGGTTTGCGCGGCTTATCTCGCCAAAGCAGGTCGCAAAGTCTGTGTGCTCGAACGTCGCCACGTCTTGGGCGGCTGTGCCACGACCGAGGAGCTCTGGCCAGGGTACAGAGTCTCGACCGCCGCCTACGTCATCAGCCTCTTTCAGACGCAAATCCTTCAAGAGCTGAGACTTAAAGAGTTTGGCCTGAGAATCCTGCCCCGCTCGCCTTCGTCGTTTACCCCTTTGCCAGACGGGCGGAGCCTGACCATGGGGCCCGACGAGGGGCTCAACCAGCGCGAGATCAGCAAGTTCAGCATCCGCGATGCGACCGCCTATCCCCGCTACGAAGCGCTCCTCGAGCGGGTTGCGGCAACCCTCGAGCCCGCGCTCAGCGAGTCAGCTCCCGACGCGTTGCCGTTGCCCAAGGGGTGGCGGAAGATCGGCCTTCGCAAAAAGTTGCGCGACGGCAAGAAACTTCTCGATCTGTATACCGCTGTGAAGAATCTAGGCGCCGATCTTCCTGAAGCCGTCGAGCTACTGACAGGCGCCGCCAGGCCGATTCTCGATCGCTGGTTCGAAACCGATGTGCTCAAAGCTACGCTGGCGACTGACGCCATTATTGGCGCATTCACCGCGATCAGTTCGCCGGGCAGCGCCTATGTGCTTTTGCATCATGTCATGGGCGAAGCTGGCGGAGCACGAGGCGTCTGGGGATTCGTCCAAGGAGGCATGGGCGGATTGGCCGATGCGCTCGAAGCTGCCTGCCAGCAACTCGGCGTCGAGATTCGCCGCGAGGCGCCAGTGCATGCGATTCATACGGGCCGTTCCGGCGTGGTGGGTGTTGGTTTAGAAGACGGCACGCAGCTCAGCGCCAAGGTGGTTGCTTCGAGCGTCGATGCGCATCTCACCTTCGAGAAACTCCTTTCGCCGGAGGTCTTGCCCGAGGAGTTTCGCGAGGCGGTTGCCAGGATCGATTACTCTTCTGCTTCGGCCAAGGTGAACTTGGCTCTCAGCGAGCCGCCCCAATTCACCTGCATGCCGGGCAACGGCGTTGGTCTGCATCATCATGGCACCATGCATATTGGTCCCTCGCTCGACTATCTCGACCGCGCCTACGACGACGCCAAGTACGGCCGCCCCAGCGACGAGCCGATACTGGAAATCACGATGCCCACCAGCGTCGACGCGACGATCGCCCCTGCCGGAAAACACATCCTGTCGATGTTTGTCCAGTACGCCCCTTATCATCTGGCCGAAGGAAACTGGGACGACCGCAAGGAGGCGTTCGGCGATCGCTGCGTCGAGATGCTCGCCCGCTACGCGCCCAATGTGCCGGCAGCGATCGAACATCGCCAGGTACTCAGTCCGCTCGACTTGGAACGCGTCTACGGAATCACCGGCGGCAATATCATGCAGGGCGCCATGTCGCCGCATCAGCTCTATTGCTTCCGCCCCGTGGCTGGCTGGGCCGACCATCGCTCCCCGGTGCCAGGGCTCTATCTCTGCGGAGCTGCCAGCCACCCAGGCGGCGGCGTGATGGGCGCCTGCGGACGCAACGCGGCCGTTGAGATTCTACGGGATAGACTCTAGATGTGAGATGTGGGATGTTAGATTGTTGATTTCAACCGCTGGCTGCGGTTATCACATCAAATATCCCACATCAACCTTCCCTCACCCTGATGCCTTCCGAAGAAGAACTCTACCAGGAACACGTACTCGATCATTACGAGGACCCTTTCCACCGGGGCACCCTTGCAGGGGCGACCCATGCACATGAAGACAAGAACCCGCTTTGCGGCGACGTGGTACGCATCGAGCTGAAGTTGGACGACTCTGGCAAGATCGAAGACCTCTATTTCACCGGCGAAGGCTGTGTCATCAGCCAGGCGTCGGCTTCCATGCTGCTCGAAGAGATTCACGGCAAGACGGTCGACGATCTGAAAGCTTTTTCGGCTGCCGATATGCTTGCCTTGTACGGTCCGCGCTTGACTCCCAATCGGCAGAAATGCTGCCTGCTTTCATGGAAAGTCCTGCAGTCGGCGGTCCATTCGCCCGTGGCAAAAGGCGACCAGCCATGAGCGCCCGGCCAACAGTCGATCAGTCCGCGCTGTTGCCTGCTTCGCTGCGTGACGACTTTCCGATTCTCAATGGCGATGTGCTCGCTGGCCACCCGCTGGTTTTCCTCGACAACGCCGCCAGCACCCAGCGCCCGCGGCAGGTCATCGATGCGATCAGCGACGTCTACCAACGCGACTACGCCAACGTCCATCGCGGCATCCACACACTCAGCGAGCGCAGCACTGAACTCTACGAGCAGGCCCGCGAGAACGTCCGCTCGTTCATCGGCGCAAAGCACGCCCACGAAGTGATCTTCACGCCGGGATCGACCGCCTCGATCAATCTCGTCGCCCGCAGTTGGGGGGGCGAGAACCTGCGAGCCGGCGATGAAGTGCTCACCACCGTGATGGAGCATCATTCCAACCTGGTGCCCTGGCAGCAAATCGCAGCGCAGACCGGCGCTGTCCTGCGCCACGTGCCGCTGACCGACGATGGCCGGCTGGATATGGGCCAGTTCGACGCGCTGCTCTGCGAGCGCACCAAGCTCGTGGCCGTAGCATCAGTTTCCAACACGCTCGGCACGATCAATCCGATCGACGAAATCGCCCGCAAGGCGCATGCGGCTGGCGCCGTGGTGCTGGTCGATGCTGCCCAGAGTGTGCCGCACATGGCGACCGACGTGCAGGCCTCCGACGTCGATTTTCTTGCTTTCAGCGGCCATAAGATGCTCGGTCCTTCGGGCGTGGGCATCTTATACGGCAAGGAATCGCACCTCGACGCGATGCCCCCGTTTCTTGGCGGCGGCAGCATGATCAACGAAGTGCGGCTTGATAGTTTCACCCCGGCAGCACTGCCGGCCAAGTTCGAAGCCGGCACGCCCCCCATCGTGCCGGCGATTGGCATGTCGGCGGCCGTCGACTACCTCAACCGCGTTGGCCTGGAGGCCATCCACCACCATGAGCAAGTCTTGACGCAACTCGCCTACGATGCACTTGCCCAGATCGAAGGGCTTCGCATCCTGGGACCAGCCCCAGAGTACCGCGCAGGGCTCATCAGCTTCGCCTTCGAGCGGATCCATGCCCACGAGTTTGCCCAGGTGCTCAACGATCAGTTTGGCGTAGCGGTGCGCGCAGGGCACCACTGCACCCAGCCGCTGCACGCATTACTGGGCATCCCCGCCAGCACCCGCGCCAGCTTCTACCTCTACAACCGCCCCGAAGAAATCGATCGACTGATCGAGGGAATTGCCAAAGTGCAATCGATGTTCGCGTTGAAGGGCCGGCGGCGAAAGCGAAAGCAATAACCTCACGCTTCTCACTTACCCCAATCTCCCGGCAGCACTTTGCCGCTTTCGCGCGAGCCCAGGGCCCGCCACACTTCCAAGTCGATACGGTCGTTGATCAGCCGACTCGAGCCGTCCATCAGCGCGATGTGAACGGCGCTGCTGTGGTAGCTTCTAGAGGTTACGATGGCATACGACGCCTGGCCGCTGGCCCCGTTCTTGCCTTCTTGCCACGAGTTGTAGTCGCAATCGTAGACTTCACCGTTGTGCTCGTATTCGATACGTGTGTTCGGCGTCATCGTGGTGGTCATACCCGTGTGGTGGACCCGTCCATCGGGCCATTCGGTGTGGCCGGTGTCTTTGAACTGCCCTCCGCTGGCAACGATTGCTTCGGCCTCGTCTACCGTGTTGGGAATAGCTGTGCTCGGCGGACCGCCGTTGCGGGTGTAGGGCTGCCAGGCTCGTACTTCGGCCGCTAGCAGGGTATTGCTCGCGCCGTCGCTCAGCCTTGCCATTCGCAAATAGCTGTTAGGATAGAAAACCCCATCTCCTCCCGACTTGGTTCTCGGATCGAACACAAACCAGGTGCCGTAGTTGAACCCGTAGGTGGTCGGGTAAAGGTGCGACTTCCCACCGCCCGGGTCTCGCAGCTCGTTCTCGCGCGGATCGCTGGGGCAAGCAAAGATCGGGATCTTCAAGCCATCGATGGCCTCTTGATAATCCCATCCCACCTCGAGATCGACGTTCGAATAGAGATTCGCCTGTTCCAGGTAAGGCAGAATCCGCCCGTGCACGCCCCAAGAGCCGTTGTTCGCTGTCGAGGTGGAGTTCAACTCGACGATTGCCCCGGGGGGCAGGTGGCTCTGGGCCGATTCGTAGTTCAGCACCGCTAGGCCCAGTTGGTGCAGGTTGTTCTTGCACTGAGTGGCCCGCGCCGCTTCGCGGGCAGACTGAATGGCGGGCAGCAGCAGCCCCACCAGCGTGCCAATGATGGCGATTACGACCAACAGCTCGACCAACGTGAAACCAGAGCTTCTGCGCATCGTCTGTTCCTCCTTCCGCGTGTTCCTGCTCACCAGCCGAGTGGCATTCACTCATACAATGGTGAGTTACCGCAGATTGTACCATAGGTCGAAATGCTTTGAAACAGAATCTCAACAGCGTGTTTGGCCTACAACTTTCTGCTACAATGCCGAGTTGGGAGGGGGCCTACCATAAACGGTCGCCCCTCTCCAAGAAAGCTCTTAGCCATTTCACCAAGGCGGCGATCCGATGTCTCGCATTCCCTTTCCTTTACCTCGTTCGCGTGGTCAAGGCGGTTTTACCCTGCCGCGTCGTCGCGTAGGGCAGCCCACCGGCCGGCAGCGGCCCATGTTTGGCCGACCCGGCGGCGCCAGCGGCGGGATGGGCAGCGCCATCAAAGCACGGCTGCTGATCGCGCTGGCAATCGCCGCTTTTGCCATCATCAGCTACTACGGCAAACCGGGCGACATCAATCAGGTTACCGGCGAAAGCGAGCGGGTTGCGTTGACCGAGGAGTCCCAAGAAATCCAACTCGGTCTGCAGGCCGCGCCAGAAATGGTCGGCCAGCACGGCGGACCCTCGCGCAACATGGCCGATCAGCAACGGGTCCACCAGGTGGGTCTCCGCCTGCTCAATGCGTTGCAAGACTATCTCGCAGCCAACGGCTTCAAGAACCCTTATTACGATGCCTTTCAGTTCACCTTGCTGGCAGACAGCAGAACGGTCAACGCCTTTGCGCTGCCGGGCGGACAGGTGTTTATCACCCAAGCCCTCTACAGTCGTCTGGAAACAGAGGGCCAGTTGGCCGGTGTACTTGGTCACGAAATTGGCCACGTGCTGGCGCGGCACGGCAACAAGCGCATGGCCAAACAGGGACTGTTCCAAGGATTGGCCGGCGCAGTCGGCGTGCTCGGCGGCTCCGATCAAAGCGCCCAGATGGGGCAGATGATCTCTTCGGTCCTGGCCATGAAATACGGCCGCGAAGATGAACTGGAATCCGACGTCTGGGGCGTGCGCCTCTGCGGCATGGCCGGCTACGACCCCCATGCGATGATCGGCGTCATGCAGATTCTCGCCGAAGCTTCCGGCGGCCAGAGCCCGCCCGAGTTCTTCAGCACCCACCCCAGCCCGCCCAATCGCATCGAAAGAATCCAAGAGACGATCGCCCGCGAGTACCCCCAGGGCGTACCTGCCGACTACCGACCGTAACAGAGCAGGGCAGGGTGCCGCCGAGATTCGTGCAAGAATGCGCGCTAAGCAGCACGTTTCACGCTTGGGCGGGTTAACGGCTCGGTTTACGTGGTAGCGACCAGTAACCGTTGCTTTCAATTACGACGTGATCTGCCGCTCGCGTTCAGCCGTTTGTTTTCTGGCCAATCTGACGTAGGATCGTGGTGTCACTCTGGTATTTCAAGCTTTCTAAGAGAATGGTTGATCGATCTGCTGAAATCTAATTTTGGTCGCTTCTTTTCGGTCTCCGTTAATTTCCGGGGTGTGAGTTCATATTTCCTCGCAACACGCTCCATCTTTAGCACCTTTGCTCCGATTTCAGTCCCAATCCTAAAAATTTGTTGGCACTGCATTTCCGATGTGTTCATCCCTAAGAAAATGGTCGTCACGATACCAGGAGCCGAAATTGGCCTGTTGCCTTCCAGAGTTACGATTCGATGTTCCTTTTCGTAACTCCAGTCCCTGTGTTTCATAAACAGAGCCTTCATGCCTCGGATCACAAAACCATTCCTGTACTTCTCTTTTGTATGCGGACCCGTGTTGTATTCCTTCAACTCTTTATTGAAGTCATCTAAGCTCTGAGGAAGCTGTTCAAGCTGATCGTTTAACTCTTGCGTTGACAGATATTTGATTTCGGTCGCATTTCGAATGATAGGTATCTCATTGTGCCCATCGTCATGGGGATTAATGTTGGATTTAAGTGGCTGCTGGCTTAACTGCTCGTCCGTATAATCCGTGTACTCAATACACACGCCTTTGTGTGAATCTGCATAATGCGACCACATCATGATGTTCGAGCTTATCGCCGACAACGAAAGGACACCCCACTGATCGTTGTTTCCCATTAGGCTCTCCGACAGTCCACAGTCGAAGGGGTCATTCAAAGATGATGGTTGCGGGTACCATGCATATCGCTCGACCAGGGCACTCAAAGTGTTGTTGTTGATCCGGGCGTATTTGTATAGTTGATTCATAAGCTTCCGCTTGTGCGCAACAACGTGTCACGAACAGGTCCGAGCCAAAGCAAAGTGCCGTACAACGTCTGGCATAACCGGGACGCCGCCAAAAAAGCTATGATCTCAAAAAACCGTCATCGGCGGCTCCCGTTCACCGCATTCTTAGACTTTGTGGACTGGCCAAAGTTGTTCAATTGTCTTGTAATTTTCCATTAAAATGAACTTCTCTCGACCGATCTGATCTTTGAGATCTTTCGAAAATTTGGCCATGTCATCGTACGAGTTTAAGATGACAAACTCGACGTGCGAATATTCGAACACAAAATCATGTGGAACTCGCCATTCGCGTTCGTGCGAATAATCGATTGTCTTGCCACCAAGTGCATCGGTCTTTAGTGAGGCGGGGCGGTATTTCGGCCAAAATGGCGTTACAAATGTGTGTACGTGTTTTTTCCAATTTTGCTTTTTATAGTGATCGGCTCGAACGTAGTAAGCTGGCCCTCCTCCGGCAGCGAAGACTCGTGGTTTCGCGAAACCTATTCCGAATGGCGAGTATTGTTTGGAGTGAGCCAAAAGGCTCGTCCAAGGACATTCAGTAAAGCAAACGGCAGGTAAATTCGTCCAAGGAAGGTTTGAAGCCAGTAGTCTCTTGCTGGAGAGAATCTCCTCCAGAATTCTGAGTGCAGGTTTACCAGGTCGACCTTTTGTGAAGTGTGCAAGGTAGTTCGACAAGTCAGGGCGGTTGTCGGCCATTTTTTGGGATGCTTGAGTCAATGTCTAACGGCGGCGTTGACCGGGCCGCCGCCAACCAACGTTGACTTCAGGAACGACGCGACCGGCGGCTCCGCGTCCAACGCTTTGTTCTGCGGCGACTCGACTACAAGGTTAGTGTGCCGTCTAGCCACCACTGAATGTACTGCTTGAGTGATCCCGCCACCCAACGATGGTCATCACATTCGTGGTCCCAAACGAACACGTCCGGACGTTGGATTTTACCATTTTGAATGGGATAGGCGAATTGATCTCCATTGCCAGCGTCAGCAAAGAAGAGCAAGTGCTCAAAAGGCATATAGAGGTCAGCGAAGTCCTTGTTGTTTCGGAACTGAAGGTTGTCTTCTTTGATTCGTTCGAGATCCCACACAAGCCCAAGTTCGTATTCGCCAAGAACCCCGTTGGTCTCCTGCAGCAGGCTTCGTAGTTGATCGGGGAATTGGACCGCAAGAGCTTCTTCGGCCGCGGAAATCGCAGTTTGCGTAGCGGCCGGAGCGAACGTTGCGTGGGCAGTCAGGCTAGTAATGAAGTCGTGCCACAAATGCGGGTAATCCTAAAAATACGAGAGAATGAGTTTGACGGTGCTGTGAAAGTATAACGCTGTGAGCTGGTCGCAGAACAAGAATTCTACGGCGCTGCGATATATAACACCTGGATATGAAGGATTATACAGCTCCTAGGCGTATATCGTCGAGAATGCAATCCTGCGGTGGGGCACGACAGAATCGCTGTAAAATGGCAATACTCGAACCTGCCTCAACTTCATCATTCTGACGCTACTTTGCAATTCAAGAATGCGGTCGTCTTTAAGAACCTCGTTATAGTGCTGTATATGCACTTGCAGTGACGAAAGGGCGGCAGAAAACAAACGCGCCCGTTAGCGGCCAGCCGGGTCGGCTTCGCTCCGCGCGAGGACGACATCCTGCGCGTGCCGGCCTGCGGCATGCTTCAGCTCTTCGTTAAGAAACAGGTGGTCCCGCTTGCCGTCGGCCAGACATTGCTGGAAGTAACGCACGCTCAGATCCTGAAACACCACGTTCTGCCCACAGCCGCCATGATTGGGGCTGCGAAAGCCTGCCACGGCGCTGCTCGGTGCGTCGGCAAGCACGGGCGAGTCGGCTCGCCTCTCGAACTTCACCCGGCAGTAACGCCCCTGTTGGTCAAAAAAGCCGATGCGGTAGGCGTAGCTGCCCGACATCCATTTTTGAATCAGTTCGAGCGACTCCTTTGGCACTCGCTCCAGATCCTCGCGGGACGGAATTTGAATGACGATGTTCCCTGCAAACACATCCGCAGCCAGCGGCGAAGAGGGGCAAATCAGTAGCTCGGCCAGTTGTTCCCGACTGAGCAAACCGCTCTCTGCCAGGTCGACCACAAAGATGCCAGCGTTTTCGCCCAATTCGATGTGCGGCAGGCCCCTGTCAAACCGGTTGGCGTATTCGACCAGTGCGATCCCCAGATCTCTAAGGTTGGATTGACACTTCATTTGCCGCGCGGAGTCCCGGCTGTTGTGAATTGCGGGCAAGATCAACATGCCGACCGCCAACAGCACCACCGCCCCGACTGCCAGATCGAGAAACGACCAACGTGCGGCTGACACGCACGGGTCGTGCGACTCGCTGAGTGAAGCGGGCTCTGCGCAAGATAGGGCCGCTTTCTGGCTGGCGGCTTGCTGCACATACGAGCAAGTCCGATCAACGAGCCCGACAGGCTCGTTTGCCGGCTCGGCTTCTGCCTCGCGCGCCTTCAGGCAAGCTTTGAGTGTTGCCAGTTCCTGCTGCCAAACCGGATCGTTTGCAATGCGTTCTGCGACGCGCTCCCTCTCGTCAGGATCCAGATCACCCAGCAGATAGGCCAGCAGCTCGGCTCTCATCGCGGCCTCGCTTGATAGGCACATGCAACGAGCCTGCCAGGTCGGCTGGCAGGCTCGAAGATATATCTCCAGCGATCGAAGAGATCGCAGCTCGTTTGACTAATCTCATCAAGAACGGCTGACCACGCGCGATTCACGCGTCGACTGGCTAAGCCGACGGATGGCCGCGTGGAGGCGGCTCTTAACAGTACCCACGGGCACAGACAAGACCTTGGCTGCTTCACGATACTTCATCCCCCGAAAGTATACCAACTTCACCGCGTGCTGCAGCGGATCGGGAAGACCCGCCACGGCCTCGCGAATCCATTCGGCCCATTCTCGGCCTTCCACCGCTTCGTAGGGACCAGATTCTCGGTTGACAAGGACATCCATGAGACTGCCTGTCTCGCCGTCGGCCTGTCGCCCCTCGTCGAGGCTCAGGCGACGATGCCGTCGGTTGCGGCGCTGGGCGTCGATTGCCTGGTTGGTTGCGATCGTATAGAGCCAGGGACGAAACTTGCGGCCCGACTCAAACATCTCGCACTTCAAATGCACCTGTAGGAAAGTTGCCTGAAAAACGTCTTCGGCCATCGCCGCATCGGCGAGAAACCGCTTCAGGTAGTTGTAAAGTTCTCTTTCATAGCGCGAGACCAGCTCTGCAAATACTCCGGCACTTTCGGTGCGACGGTACTCGTGCAGCAACTGCTCGTCGCTGAGTTTCTTGACCTCGAGACCCTTTGCCTCGGACGAAGCCACTTGGCCCAATTCTTCCGTGTGTTGCTTTAACATAGTATACGAACTCCTCGTTCGGAGAGTTCGACGCTTACCAGGAGAAAGTCCTTTCTCCCTGCCGTCCCAGGTTCCAATCCGCGAACCCTCGTCACCTACATGGACGATTCCTTGGGTTGCGAAAGTGCGGGCCCATGTTACTCGAAAAGAGGCCCACGCCGCCAACCATTCTTGGATCTAAGCCAAATCTGCCCTCGCGGGCAAGCTGGCTGGGGATAGACCCAGGGTGATTGTTCCGGTTATCGAGGTTATCGTAACGCAAGTTCCGTGCCAGCCATCGCCTGCTACGCTCCGCCCAGACTCGCTAGCAGCACCGCAAATGCCCTGAGGGCAAACCCTTACGTAAACAGACCGGCACTTGGTTCGCACAAATCCGTCAATTCTTTTCGGCTGCCATTATTGCACGTTTCTACAGATTTGTGCCATTTTGTAACTGAGAATTTGAGACGGGTGTGATCAATTCTGCAACACTAGCGACCGCCGACACCCTAGTCGGGTGCTGATGATCGATCTCCCCCCGAAGGCATCCGACAATAGCGATTTCGACCTCTGGGAAGTGAAGAAGCGGCTCTTACTGCTCTCACTAAGATTGCCGGCCTTCCGACCGCAACCCACACTTGCGCATGTGGGTCCCGGGCAATCTACCGCCGAACCTGGTGTTCTTTATCGTTGTCGCGGCACGCGCCGATCGCACTGCGAGTGGTTCACACCCGCGCCACACGGTTGCCGCCGACCCGCCGAACAAGGCTGCGCATCTCCAGTACCGAGAGGGTCGACAAGACCCGATGGACCGGTAAGCCGCTTTTTTGCGTAACCTCATCGATCAGCGAACCCTGGGCGCCGATCGCTTGCAGCACTTGCTGCTCGACTTCGTTGAGCGAAACCTCGGCAGGTACGCGAATCGTGTCGCCATTGTCGCGCTGCACCTGATGGGCCATTGGCCCCAGCTCTTCCAGCACGTCGTCGATCGAGGTAATCAGCTTCGCTCCGTCGCGAATCAAACGATGAGGCCCGCTGGAAAGCCGGCTATCGAGCTGCCCGGGCACGGCAAACACCTCGCGGTTTTGTTCCCAGGCGTGTCGGGCGGTGATCAGCGCTCCCGAACGGTCGGGCGCCTCGACAACAATCGTGCCCAGCGTCAGCCCGCTGATAATGCGGTTGCGCTGCGGAAACATCCCGCTGATCGGCGGCATCGTCGGCGCCGCTTCGCTGACGACGCAACCTTGTCGGGCGATCTCGTCGGCAAGGCCGGCGTTTTCGGCAGGATAGGGTTTTAGTACCCCGCTGGCTAATACGGCAATCGTGCGGCCGCCGGCCTCGAGGGCCGCCCGATGGGCTGCCGTGTCGATGCCACGTGCCATGCCGCTCACCACCGTTACGCCTGCCCGCGCCAAGCTGCCCGCCAACTGCGCCGCCTGCTTGAGTCCATATCGGCTGGCGTGTCGAGTGCCGACAATCGCCACGGCCAACTGGTCGCTCGGGTCGAAACGCCCGCGACAAAACAGCACGCCCGGCGGATCGTGGATCTCGCGCAGCAGGGCAGGGTAGCGGTCGTGATACTCCAGCAAGATACCGAGGTCATGCTCGCGCGCAATCCGAATCTGCTCCTCGACGTTCGATTCGCGACGCGCCCGCTCGATCTCTTTTGCCAGCTTGGGGCCAACGCCCTGGACGCTCTGCAAGTCGCTTGCCCCGGCGCCAAGCACCTGCTCGACCGAACCAAACCGTTCGAGCAATCGCTGCCGAGTCAGCGGCCCCACCCCCGGCGTCAACGCCAGACAAAGATGCTGCCGCAGCCGATCGTCAACGTCCATTTGCAGTTCCGCTTCGCTCAACTGGCACGCCTCGCAAAGAAAAGTGGCAGAGCACCGCAACCGATCCAGATTAGGGCCTTCCAAGCCACCTGTCCAGCAGAAGCCGCCAAAGCAGTCTGTACCAGCTGAGTCAATAGTCTCAAGCGTCCGGTTTGGCTTTGGCTAGGGTTTTGTAAATGTAAGGAATCGCATGAACGCTGAAAAGCATTGCCAGCAAGTAAACAACCTTAAAAATAAACTCTTCAATTTCAGGTCCGAGGACTGAGTCATCTTGCCCCATCCAATGAAACGCAACACATAAGAAGTAAAGGGAACGGTAATGAGGCCAGCCATCACGAAGGCACATATTCCGAGTATCCAGCACTTAACAAAGATAGCTAGGTATTTCTTGAGACGTGCAGACATATCGCGTAGGCTATTCCTCAAATCTTTTTTCATTGCCCTGTCGATGGCCCGGTTGACGCCAGCCGGGTGCCCAAAGAGGTCACGACGTGGGCATGCGGTCGAACACAGCCTCATGGCAATCTCACGATGGTTCATTGAAAGCGAAGCGATGGGTGCAAGCACACCATCCTACAATCCACTCCGACAGTTCTCTGTGGTCCTTTGTGCCCGCTGTGTTTCCATCCTGCAGCCATCGCGCGGCCAAGAATCATCGTGCCCCGCCTCTTCAAAATCGCGATAGTCACCCCTGCAACCAACTACGATTGTTCTTTGAGAGTCAGATTCATTCGTACCGATTGCACCCGCTGCAATTTTGTCCCAAAAGATGGTACCCCGCCAGGCGAGACAAAACGCTGGCGTCGCTTATGCTTCCAGCGAGGCCAGCACGTCTTCGGTGCGGACATCTTTTACCAGTTCAACGTGGCCGAGACGGTCGGGCAGTACGAAACGTAGCCGGCCGGCGTCGACTTTTTTGTCGCGCTTCATCAGGGCCAGCAGTTCGTCGGCGTCATGGTGAGGCGTCGCGATGGGCAGGTGCAGCGCTTCGAGCAGCGCCTGTTGGCGACTGACAAACGCCTGATCGACGCGGCCCATTCGCTGGGCCAAGCGGGCAGCGCACATCATGCCGATCGAGACCGCTTCGCCGTGCAGCAGTTCGCCGTAGTTGCCGGCCGCCTCGAAGGCGTGGGCAAACGTGTGTCCGTAGTTCAGTACAGCCCGCAGACCCGTGGTTTCGCGTTCGTCCTGTTCGACGGCATCGGCTTTGAGTCGGCAGCAGCGTTCGACGATGTGCACGAGCGTGGGGCCATTATGGGCATTGATCGCCGGGACATTCTGTTCGAGATAGCCGAAAAACGCCTCGTCGAGAATGATGCCGTACTTGACCACTTCGGCCAGCCCGGCGCGGTACTCGCGATCGGGCAGCGTGGCGAGCACGTCGACGTCGACCACCACGCCCAACGGCTGCCAGAAAGCGCCGACCATGTTTTTGGCGCCGGGCAGGTTGATGCCCACCTTGCCGCCAACCGAGCTGTCGACCTGGGCCAGCAGGGTCGTGGGTACCTGAAAAAACCCCAGCCCACGCGCAAACGATGCCGCCGCAAAACCGGCCAGGTCGCCGACCACCCCGCCGCCCACGGCGACAACGACTGATTGCCGGTCGGTCCCTTCTTCGAGCATCGTTTCCCACAAATCGAAGATCACTTCGGGGCTCTTGCTCAACTCGCCCGCATCGACGACCAGCACATGCACTTCCCACTGATCGTCGGCCAGCCGATCGCCGAGCCGATCGGCATACAGCGAATCGACGTTAGTGTCGGTGATCAGCACCGCATGGTTCGAGCCAGAACGTTGTCGGAGAAAAGACGAAAAGCGCACCAGGTTGCCGCTGCCGATCTCGATGTCGTAACTGCGTTCGGCCAGTTGGACGCGTGTGATGTTTGCCTCTTCAGTCACGGCGGGGCCTCGCATTTGCGTTTTTTCGGACGAGCTACGAGGAGACGCGCTCCAGATCGTCGTCGGTAACGACGATGCGCCGGCAGAAACCGGTATGGGTCCGCACGTATTCGAGATGGTCTGCCGCCTCGGGGCTTGCGTGCAGCAACGATTCGAGCTCCATTCGACGACGGGGATCCAATTCGGTATCCTCGGGCCACTCGGTGGCGTGTTCTACGACCAGCGCTTCGCGATAAGGATCGAACTTGTCGGCCATGGCAGGCTTCTCGACGGTTGGATTGGTTGAAGGAACCGCCAGTATACTAGTGCGCTGTCAAAGATCAATTGAGCGCCGATCAATTGAGCTCCCCTCGCCCGTAGTTTAGGTACGAGATGAAACAATCGGGGACAAAGTTGGTGTTAGGGCTGGCGTGTTTGGCCGTGGCGGCTGGCGTGGCTTCCTGGTCGTATCGCTACGGAGCGACCCATCGGGCGACCCAATTCTGGGGCGGCGAGGTGGCGCCGTTGATCGCCCGGCCCTCGCAGGCCGAATTCTCCGCGTTGCGATTGGCCGACGACGCCGAGCCCGCTGCTGACACCATCGACCTGGGACGCCTGTACGTCGCCGAGCACCCGCGGGAGATCACCGACCTGCGCGGTATGGTCCACTTTCGCCATGCCTTGATGTCCGATGGAAACTACCTGTGGACCGAGCAGCCTGCGGCGCAGAATGTCGCGTGGCGCTGGTGCCTGAGATTCTACGACGAAGAGGCCCAGGCTCGAATCGTCCTGGACGCCGAGCTGGCCACGATCGGGTTGGTCGCCGACGCCGAGTCTGGGCAATTGAAGGTAGTTTCTTGCCGACCGATGGCAGAAACCTTGCAGGACTACTTCGGCAAGCTGGGCCTGCTGCCTGCTAGCACCGCGCAATAGTGCTCTGGGACGCTGCAGGTTCGCCTCCTATACTCCGCGACCGTCGACACCAACATCCGCCGGACCGCCACGTGGTCCACGGGCAACGGAGGCAAGTGCGCCCATGCGTTCGATCGCGATCATCAACCAGAAAGGTGGCGTGGGGAAAACCACAACCGCCGTGAACCTCAGCGCTGCCTTGGCCGCCAAAGGCCTGCGCGTGGGTCTGATCGATCTCGACCCCCAAGCCCATGCCTCGTTGCACCTGGGAATCAACTTGCAGGAGCCGAACCCGACGGTCTACGACCTGCTGACTTCCGAGAAGAGCTTGGCCGACATCTGGCAGTCGGCGGGCGAGAATCTCTCGGTAGCCAGTTCGCATATCGATCTGGCCGCCGCTGAGGTGGAATTGGCCGGCGTGGTTGGCCGCGAGGTGATTTTGCGCGACAAACTGGAATTGGAACGCGAGCGGTTCGACTACGTGCTGATCGATTGCCCCCCGTCGCTGGGCATTTTGACGCTCAATGCGCTGTCGGCGGTCGACGACGTATTCTTGCCGCTGCAGCCGCATTTCCTGGCTTTGCATGGCTTGAGCAAACTGCTGCGGACGATCGATCTGGTGGCTCGGCGTTTGAATGATCGGCTAAAACTTGCCGGGGTCGTCCTCTGCCTGTTCGACACGGGAACACGGCTGGCGGCCGAGGTGGCAGCGGACGTCGAAGAGTTCTTCCGCGAAGAACGTGCGAAACAGACGCCCTGGCAAGAGGTCCATCTGTTTGCCTCGCGCGTCCGGCGCAACATCCGCTTGGCCGAAGCGCCGAGTTTCGGGGAGTCCATCTTCCAGTACTCTCCGCAATCGGCAGGGGCAGAAGATTACCAGGCGCTGGCCGACGAGGTAATTTCGCTCTACTGCAAGCAGCAGGCCGCAGACGAGCAGCGATTTGCTCGGGCGGCTTGATCGACGTTTCCATCTTCTGCCGGCACTTCCGGTCGGTGGACTTCCCCTGGTCGATCGGCATTCTTTGCCGAGCCGTCATAGTCTCTTCCGGCTAGGCAAGCTTTAGCGTCTCGGCAATTGGCGCTTGTTAAAGATTGCCGGATGCACCGGTTGCACCGCTTGCTAGCAAGAAAACATTTGTATCGTCTGGCACCCACACCGATGGGTTAGTGCCGTAGCGGTCGATTGGATTCTAAGGATCGGACGGAATGTCCAATGCGCACGATGCAACCAATTTGCCGGCACAGCAAAGCTGACGAATCGGGAGTCGCCCGAGGGATGTCCTGAGCTGCAAAGGCACTCAGAACTCACAAGGATGTGAGTCAACGCGAAGCAATAAGGAGATAAAGCGAATGCGAGTTTCGTGGACTAACAGACACGGGCTGGTGGCTCTTACGGCGACCCTCGTCGTTCTGCAGGGAGTCGGCCAGACGAAGGCCCAATTTGCGCCCCTGGGGAATCAGGCACAGGCCGCTCCACAGACGCAGGCGTACCCACAGAATCAGAATCAGGTTTATACCCCTTCCCAGTACCAGGCGTATCCTCAGATTCCCGCGTATCAGCCGGTCTCTCAGGCCCAGGTGCCTGCGTATGGTCAGGTGGCTCAACCGCAAGTTCAGGTTCAGCCGCAAAACACAACGCCCCAGTATACGGCGCCCCGATATGCGACACCTCAGTACACAGCAATGGCTTACCAGCCTCACTCGGCTCCGCCGATCGAAGCTATGCCGACCGAGGTGCAAGGTGGGGGATATCCTGAAGCAGGAGTCGGCTGCAATAACTGCCAGGCTGCTCCCGCGGTCAATTACGACAGCTATCCCAGCACCGGTTGTGCGACTGGCGGATGTGCCACGGGTGGATACGGCTACAACACCTTTAGCAACGAGTGCTATGGCAATTACGGCAACTGCGGGCACGGCGGTCAGCTGCTGGGATGTCGTACGGGTTGCGGTCGCCGCTGGTTTGGCGGTGTCTATGGTTTGCTGATGGAGCGAGACGATGCCAATTGCGTGCCTTTGGCGTTTTCAACTCCTACGGGCAATGTGCCTCCTTACTATCCCACCGATACTGAGACCGTACTGACCACTAGCAACGTGGACATTGGTTACCAGGGTGGAGCGGAGGTTCGTTTTGGTGCGACGCTCGGCGGTCGGGCCTTTGGCGGCTACAGCCCTTGCGGCGATGCCTGTGGCGGCGGTAGCTGCGGCTACGACAGCTGTGGGGGAGGTGCTTGTGGCACTTGTTGCGGCTGTGGACCGACTCACGCCTGGGAAGTCGTCTACTGGGGTATCTTCGATGACTCCGCTACAAGCATTGTCACCGACCTCACGACTGACGCGAATCGCGTCTATGGCATGATGGACTTCCGCGGGTTGGAATACAATCCGGGCACGGGCTATCGTTCGGTTAACGTGTGGTACGACTACGGGCCTCCGACCGTGGACAACACCGCGCCGTACGATGTCGAGGTTCGGAGCTTCACGACCCGCAGCACGTTCTCGGCTCAGAACATCGAGTTGAACCTGCTGAGACTGCCAACTATTTGCGGTGGTGGCGGTTGCGGATCGAACTGTTCTCGTTACGAAGTGACAACACTCGCAGGCGCCCGCTTCATGCGGTTTGACGAAGACTTTTACTTCCGATCGGACTACGAGCGGATGGATACCAACGGCACCGGCTTCCTGGCCTACAATGCCGAGGTTGACAACCAACTGATTGGTTTCCAGCTCGGCTGCAACGGCTCCTATCGAATGGGTCGCTGCGGTCGGTGGGCTTTGCACTGCAACTCGAACGTAGGTATCTACGGAAACCACATCGAAGTGCACCAGTGGATGGATTCGCCTACCGGTGGCGTGGTTCGCTTTGCCAACGGTACCCAGAGCACCTTCAATGTCGAGTCGGATAAAGACGATGTCGCCATGATCGGCGAACTTCGGCTGGGCGGCAGCTATCAATACAGCTGCAACTGGCGGTTCTACGGTGGCTGGCGGGTGATCGGTGTGTCGGGTATCGCCCTGGCAACCGACCAGATTCCTACCGCGTTTATCACGCCAGACCAGGTTGGCAAAGTTGCGTCCAATGGATCGCTGTTGCTACACGGCCTGCAGGCGGGTGTTGAGTGCACCTACTAAGCGGCCATTGATTCCTTATTGCTAAACAAAAACCCCGGTCGGCGGATTCGCGCTGGCCGGGGTTTCTTTTTGTATACGGTAGGGCGATGGCTGCTCAGCCCGATGAGCCGGTAAGGGATCGGAAGAGCGGATCGTTGCGCAGTGAATCGAAATCGGGCTCGTCGTGAACGAAATCGCGGAAGTTGCCGTCGATGTCCAGGGCGTTGGCCAGGCAGCGCAGGGCCTCGTGAATGTCGTGGGCAAGGCTCCAATAGCAGGCGAGGTTGTAGTGCAAGATCGCCTCGCCCGGTTCGACCTTGATGGCGTGCTGGAGCGACTCGATGGCTCGCTCGACATGGCCGACTCGCTTGTAACACCAGGCCAGCGCCATCCAGACGTGGATGTCGTCGGGAATGAGTTCCAGGCTGCGGCGAAGAGGAAAAATTGCCTCTCGGTAACGTCGTAGTTCTCTCAGGCTCTCGCCCAGCAAGTAGCAGCCGCGCGCATCGCTGTGCACAATCTTTCCCAATCGTTGGAGCGAACCGAGGGCCTGCATCGGCATCCCCAGCTCGAGGTAGCCTTCGGCCTCGAGTCGCACTCGCCGTAGTCGATCGCGGTTGAGGTTCGTCATGGTAACGTCGAAAAGTCGGGAAGCACCGTTTCCCTTTTCTAGCCGCAGCGTCTTGCTGCGGGACTGAAACAGTTTGGCTGAACGCCCAAAGCGAAAAGTTCTTCTCTAGAAAAGCTACCTGATTTTACTCGCCATTTCGCGCTTGTCCAAATCGACGGTCAAAGACGTGTCGTAACTCCAAGACACGTAACTGATATCGTGTTGAAAAATGAGTTGGATGAAAGTCGGGATTGAAAGGGCGAGCGAACTCTTGCGGCGGTGGTTTGCCGCGCGTGTCGTCGGAATCGACAGCAGTGCGGTAGTCGACTTGCCTTGTTTCGGTATTTCAACAGCCATGCCGCAGGCGGTGTCTTTTCTCAACAGGTGTGCAGGCCTCTCGGGCCTTCGGGGCGCGATCGTTTGAGCCTTTATTTCAAGGGTTTTTCGGAACAGTTCACAATCTCTTCGGCATCAAGAGGTAGCAGGGTACAGCGGTTGCGGTAGGTCGGGTCGCCTCGTTGATAGGCACATCTTCTCCGCCGATTGAGCACCTTGGGAGTCTCACCTTGACCCGAGCCCTACTGACGATTGCTGCCGTTGCTTGTCTCAGTGGTTGGCTGGCGCACTTGGAGCAGGCCCAAGGGCAGCGCCCAATGGTCAGCAACTGGGTTCGTACTGCCGATGGGTGGGAACCTAGCGGGGTATTGCGGGTCGAGTCGCGTCCGGCGACGAAGGACCCGCTGCACCCGCTTTTGGTAGCCAGTTTTCAGCTGGGGGCATCGTTGTTTGCCTTGCTGGCGTTCCCCAGTCGCAAGCCCGTCGCAGAGCGCTCTTGCCCCCGGGTCCAGCGGGTGAGGGTCACCAGGAGAGTGGTGCGAGCGAGAGAAGTTCTGCTGGACGCTTAAGTTGCGATCGCGGCTGATCTGGGTCTTCGCGAGCAATTCGGGCTTTTTGGGAAGAATCTTGCACGAAAACGGGCTTGGTTCGGCACTATTACCGGTAGACGCCCGATTGGCCCCTTGGGCCAGGCAGTGCAAGTTTCTTTTCCCGATTGAGAGGTCCCCGATGCGGCTGACGCTCCGGACTCTGCTAGCGTATACCGACGATATTCTCGAGCCGGCTGACCATGAGGATCTAGGCAAGAAGATCGAGGCAAGCGATTTTGCCACCGAATTGATCCACCGAACGCGGGATGTCGTGCGCCGTTTGCGTTTGGGTGCGCCTGAAGTGCTGGCCAGCGGAGGGGACGATGTGTTGGGTTCGGTCAGCGTGGCGGACGCCAATGCGGTTGCCGAGTACCTGGACAATACGCTGTCACCGGAAGACGTGGCGGATTTCGAGCGGCTGTGCCTGGAGTCGGGCAGCGAGGCAGACATGCACCTGGCGGAAGTCGCTTCGTGCCATCATGTGTTGACCATGGTCCTAGGCGAGCCGGCCGAGATCGACGCCGATGTGCGTCGCCGAATGTACAAGCTGCCCCAGCAGTTGGCGGGCGGTCAGAAGCTTCGAGTCGAGCCTGCACATCTGGTGCAGCAGGCAACTGTGGCGGAGTCAGCCGCGCCTGCTGTACCTGCACCGCCTGTCCAGAGAATCGCACCGAGTGCGGTGGAGGTGCCAGACTACTTGCGAGCGGCCAGCGCCTCGCGTCGTCGCAGCAAGCGGTGGGCTGTGGGTGTGTTGCTAGTTGCAGTGGCAGGCACGACGGCGTTTCTCGTGTCGAATGGGTTCAAGTGGCCGGCAGAGGTGGCGCAGAGCGATCGTGAATCGCAGGCGGGGGGAGTAGTCGTTCCAGAGCAACTGCCCGTTGAGCAAGCCGAAGCAGATCGTGAGCTTGATGCACAGGAGATTGCCGATGGCGGCCCGGTTGTATC
>JAGQOW010000198.1 GCA_020427155.1 Planctomycetales bacterium
CACTCACGGGGCCGCAGAGTACTCAGCGCGGCCGTGGGCAGCCGCCAAAATCCGAAATACGAATTTCGAAATCCGGCGCGAATCTTAATGCCAGAAAAAGGGAAAGCAAAGGCCTCGGAGTATTTATGTAGCCAAAGCGAATCGGGGAACTCAATCGCCAAATATAGGGCGATTCAAACGAAAAAAGGCCCCGTCACCTGGACACCAGGGACGGGGCCAATCATTTCTTGCTTTAGCTTTTACTTAACCTAACTAGGCGACCAAACGGCGTCGCGAAGCACCTGCGAACAGGCAGCTTACCAGAGCCAGAGCAATGCTGGTTGGCTCAGGAATCGCGGGGAAAACCGTGATATCGCCAAGCTGGGTCTGGCCACCGACCAACTGGTACTCCAAGCGAAGCTTGCCCAGAGCATTGGCGTTGGTGACGCTGGGATCGAGAATAGAGCTCAAAGCCCAAGACTCGGTACCGGTACCGGGGAAAGTCCCGAACGAGTTGGACAACGAGAACCAGGTCAAGTCACCAGGATTTGGGTTGTCGATCGTTGCTCCAAAGAAGGTGAAGTTGCCATCGTTGACCGTGGCGGCAGCGGTAGGAGCGATTACCGGGCCGCTGTCATTCGACAGGATCGAAACACGGGCGACACCCTGAACATTCAGTTCAAGCGTGTCCAGGTCGAAATCGAGATGCATGTGGGCAGTACCTGGGGCTGCCAAATCTGCTAACGCTGGAGACGACACAGCACAAGCAATTGAAAGTCCTACTGCCAACAAGGCACCAAAGCTAAGTCTAACCATTAGACCCTCCGTTGAAAAAACTGGAACAAAACTGGGACAAATCACAGGGATCAGCTTCGCCTCTAAAACTGAACCAAAAAAAAGCCCCGCCTCCACACGAGGAGGCGGGGCCACAAGTCAAGTGAGAAAGTACTAGGCGACCATACGACGTCGCGAAGCACCTACGAACAAGCAGCTTACCAGCGCCAGGGCAATGCTGGTTGGCTCAGGAATCGCGGGGAAGACCGTGATATCGCCGAGCTGGGTCTGGCCACCGACCAACTGGTACTCCAAGCGAAGCTTGCTAAGAGCATTGGCGTTGGTGACGCTAGGATCGAGAATGGAGCTCAGATCCCAAGACTCGCTACCCGTGCCGGGGAAAGTCCCGAACGAGTTGGACAACGAGAACCAGGTCAAGTCGCCAGGATTTGGGTTGTCGATGGTCGCACCAAAGAAGGTGAAGTTGCCATCGTTAACCGTGGCGGCAGCAGACGGAGCAATCACTCCACTGCTATCGTTCGAAAGGATGGAAACACGAGCGACGCCCTGAACATTCAGTTCAAGCGTGTTCGACGAGAAGTCGAGATGCATGTGGGCGGTGCCTGGAGCAGCGGCATCGGGACCAAGAGCACCCAACAGCAGCGAACCGTCGCCCGAAGCGGTCACGGCTTTGTCGCCATTGAGGTCGCCCTGTTGCCACTTGAATGGGCCAGGCTGGCCAAGGTTGCCAAGCAGAATCGAACCGTCGCCCGAAGCGGTGGTGTTGCCGTCAAGGTTGGCATCGCCAGCTTCAGTCGAAGTGTTGTTACGAGTCTGAGTGGTGACGGTGGCGGCCAAGATGGTGCCAGCGGCAGGAGGATCAGTGGCAGTACCCTGAGCGGTGAAGATGTTCACGCCGATCTCGTCGATCGTCGGAGCGCTACCGGCTGGGAAGGTGCCATAAGCCAGGACAACGGCGTTGTCCATGTTCGAGCCACTGGGGTCAACGATGTCGTTGAGCGTGTCGTTGTAGCCAGCACCGGCATTGTAGAGCAGGTCTTGTGGGCCAGGAGCAGCAACCGGGATCTGACCGAACAGCGCGTTGAACGTGCTAGGGTCGGAGTCCGTGTCGGTATTCCAAGGCTTGGTACCACTGTCATAGGTGGTCTTGAATGCGGGCTGAGGGGCAGTGAACGTGCCGTTCGTGGGGCCGCCAGACAAAGTGGTCGCAACGCCGGCTACGCCGAAGTCGCTACCCGAGGCGATCAATTGCCACGACCCGCCGTTGGCAGCGTTGTTATCTGTATAGAACAGATCCAAGCTGACCGTACTGGTCTGAGCTTGAAGAGCAGTCGTCAGCGTTGCGGCGACTGCCACCGCAAAGAGAGACAAAACAAAATTACGATACATGAGCATCATTTCTCCAATCCCCGGTTCAAAGTCATTAGGTCAAAAAAAACTAAAACAAGGAAAGCCACTTTGCCTGTTGGGGCAGTTCCAATCGGTAACAATACTTCCCCGCCTCAGGCTTGTGCCGGTCCCCGGCACGACTCAAGACAGGACACCTTTCGTCGCGATAAGCCTCCGCCCGCGTTGGGACTAGGACCGAGGCAGCCACGACTCAATTGTCATTGCTGTCGAACAATGATTCCAGTCCCCCCTTTTTAGTAATGCAGAAAAGAATCCCAATGAATGGTGCACCGGCGCCATTCGTCTTCACCTACTCTACCAAGGATTGCCTGGCTTGCAACTATTTTGACGCGATTGTTGAGAAGAAATCTGACGAAAAAATGGCCTAGGAAACCCGAAAACCGCCTTTCTTCTTACCGCTCAACCACTTGCGCCAACGAGCCCTGAGGCCTTACCCGCCCGGGAATACTGGGATTTCTCCAGGATTGGCATTGACACCTGCCAGAGAATGGGCCGGAACCATCCTCTTTTCCCATGGTTTCCACTCCTTTCCAAGTAGTTCCGCCTTGGTGAAAGAGGGCTGATATATGACGTGAAACTCCTGTAATTGCGGCGATTTCAAGGGTCTGCGATGGCTGTGCTGCAGTTCCAGGCCCCTCTTGCATGTGAGTGAAAAAACAAACCACAATCGCCGGGCCCCGCAGGCTTGGAACTGGGGCTCCTCGCTGGTCTCTCGGTACCAGCCAGGCTGCTGACTTCAACCGCATTCCGCACAGCTCAAGGACGCCTGGTCTTCTTCCTTATCACCAAGGAATCCGGAGCATTTGGCTTATTTCGGATGTGATTGTCTGGCCCAGAGTAGTGTTGTTTGCTTCGATCTTGGCTCTGCCGCGCAGCCCGACCAAGAGTGGTAAGGTGGGTTCCTTCAAGCAAACTTGGACCAGGTGATAAGGCGCAGGGGCATCTGCAGCTTGGAAACTGGCAGCCCCGGGCCGAACCGCCCGGCGTCCGACGCGGACAATTTCGCCGTAAACTACACAAGTAGGATCCGCGTCGAGGAGAATCCGCACCTCCTGGCCAGGCTCCACATAGGGAATATCTGCCTGATCGATCTTCAGGAGTGCGTCTAGCCGGCTTGGATCAGCGATAGTGCAAAACACGGTGCCGGGCTCGACCCAACTGCCCAGGTTTCGCGCTTCGAGCGGCGAACCCGACCAACTAGGCAAGCGTCCAGGATCGTCGCTGTCGCCAGCTGCCTCCGGCGGAGAGACTACCACGCCAGCGGCTGGTGCGCTGACTTCTAGCTGGCGTTGCTGCTGTTCTAGCTGGCGCAACTGCGACTCGGCATCGGCTACAGCCGCTTTTGTGGTCGGCAACAGTCGAGACGCTTGCGTATCGAGGGCTCTCAGCTTGTTGAGCTGTTCGTAGCGTGCGCGTCGCAACTCAAGTTCGCCGCGCTGCTGGGCTATCGCCATTTCGATCTCAGGCTCGGCAAGCTGCGCGATCACGTCGCCTTCGCTAACCCGCGTGCCTGGAGCCACAGCAAAAGTGAGCTGGCCTGCGGTCGTAGCGTAGACGGTGTGGCCCTCCGCAGGAACCAAAACCACCGACCCCGAAATCGTGTCGCTAAGCGGCCAAGTGAAGAGCGCCGCCCCAATGGCGGCGAAGCCCACGCCCAGCAGGAAAGTGCGCAAGCCGCTCAACCGAGTTCGCAGCGAGGGATTCTTCAGTATTCTCCAGAGGGAGGGCAACGGTCTGATCAGCATTCCCAACAAAACCAGTGCGCCGAGGGTCATTATCAGGTTTTCGAGGCGACGGGGTGTAGCCCAGGCAAGCAGCATCACAAAGATCCCGAGCAGCACCAATGTCAAATAAACCCTGGTGGCCAAAGCATACAACAAGAGACCGTGATGCTGCCTTGGGCTCAGAAGCGGATCGTGGGTTCGAGGTTGCCGCAAGAGCCAACGCTTCAAAGCAGCTGGCAAGAGGCCCTGCGACCGGCCAGCCAGATTGGGCACTTCGGCCAGGTCCGACAAGATGTAGTAGCCGTCGTAACGAAGCAGCGGATTGAGGTTTACCAACAAGGTGCCGACCGAGCAGACAATCACCAGGCTGAGACACCAGGTGTGGAGCAAGCCTGGAGCAGTATGCCACCAGGCAATCAGCGCGACTGAAGAAATGACTAACTCGGCAATCATTCCGGCCGCCGAGATGGCTATACGGCGCCATTTGCTGGGCACTCGCCAGACATCGGAGACATCGCAATAGAGACAAGGGATAAACGCAAGCAACAGCACGCCTATCTCGTGGCAACGGCCGCCGTAATGGTGGCACGTTGTGGCATGGGCCAGTTCATGAACCACCTTGACCGTGACGATGGTCGCCACCCACAGCAACCAATACTGCGGTTGCGCAAGCTCGGCGAGACTCGGCAGGCGGGCTACCACCTCGCGACCATGGCCAAGCAAAATCCAACCGGCGTAAAGCATCGCCGAGAACGCGAGCAATCGGACTGGTAGCGAAAACAACCAGCGAACCTTGCCGTAAAGACCGTCCACCACGGGAGTCGCATCGAAGCTAGCCACTCGAATGGAGAGCAATTGCAGCAAGCCCTGCAACCGTTCGCTTCGCCGGCGGCGGTCGCCGCGTTCCAGTAGTTCCTGCCCTTGAGCCGGCGCATCTCCTAGCAGCAAGCCCTGATTGTAGAGATTGTTGATCCCTTGCAGCAGGGCCTCGTGGCTTACATGGCGCGGCGCAAATCGAGCTTCGAAGAGCCGCCTCAAACGGCTCAGCGAAACCGTTTCGCGCAGCGCCTGAAACAAGAAGTGTTCTTCAGCAGTCAGGTGGAACATCTCAAGCGTCAGCGGATCTTTGAGCACATAGGCTTGCTGGCCGGAGAACGAAACTGAAGTCGCTTCGACATCTTCCCGCGCACGCAATGCCAAAGACCGATCGACCGCAGCCAGTTGGTACTCGTCAGCAGGGCTCATTGATCGATCACCTTTGATTCGCTCACGTCGGCTTGCTTCGAGAGAATCTCCATCGAGCCCTGCTCACCTGAGCGAAGCAAGCCCTCGACGTTGGGTATTTCTGCCCAAATGCGAACCTGACGGGTGACGGCATCGAGCTCGGGGCTCACAAATCGCAGCACGCCTGCCACGGGGTTGGGTTGCGACTCGAGTTGAAGCCGCACTTGGCGGCCGACCAGCACCGTCGAGGCAAGTTCCGCCGGCAGAAAGCCTTCGGCTCGCATCTTGTCGGTAGCTACCAAGCGCAAGATCGGGGCGCCGACTTCCACCCACTCGCCAACTCGCCCGCGAACCATGACGACCGTGCCGGCAAATGGCGCATAGATCTGGTGCTGCTCCAGGCTTAGCTGGGCCGCTTCGAGTTGGTTTTGTGCCATTTGCTGGTCGAATCGTGCCAGAGCCAGTTCATGCTCTGCTTGTTGGCGTTCGAGGGTTAGCTTCTCGACTGTCAGACGCTCAACGTCCAGCTGCGACTGGGAGATGCTTTTGGCAAATTGTTCGATCGATTCGTGAGACCGCTTCAACTCGGCATTGGCCACTTCCAGGGCCTTCTCAGCATATTGAATCTGCACCCGATTGTTAGCTTTGACGGC
>JAGQOW010000199.1 GCA_020427155.1 Planctomycetales bacterium
TGGGATCGGTTCGGACGTACCGTGTCGCAGGAGTGGGAAGATTACGGCGCGAGCAGTACGGCCGACCAGGTCGACTACACCTACGACTACGCCGGCAATCGGCTCACGCGCGATATTCCAGCTAGTCTGTATTCCACGAACGACCGTGACCAAAAATACACTTACGACGGGCTGCATCGGCTGCAGACGTACGACGGCGGCACGCTGTCGGGCAGCTCCATTAGCGGCACGCCTGTCGCAGAGCAGGATTGGACGCTCGACCAGTTAGGCAACTGGTCGAACCTGGTCGTCAAGGCGGCGGGAACGACCACCTTGGATCAGGACCGTGCGCACAACGACGTCAACGAAATCGACGACGGCAGCAACAACGGGATTACCACCACCACGGGGACCAACTGGGTCGACCCGGTCCACGATGCCGCGGGCAACATGACCACAATTCCCCAGCCGCAGGACCCCAGCGACGATTACAAGCTGGTGTACGACGCCTGGAACCGGGTAGTGCAGGTGAAAGACGGCTTTTTGAAGGTCCAGGTTAACCAATACGATGGACTCAATCGCCGGATCGAACGTGACGAATCCAACCGAGGCGGCAACAAGCGTCATTTCTATTACAGCCGCCAATGGCAGGTGCTCGAAGAGCGGATCCGAGTGGGCCGTACGATCGACGCCGATCCACTGTCGCAGTATGTGTATCACCCCGACTATGTCGATGCGATGGCGTTGCGGTACTACGACGAGGATACCGATGGCTCGGGCATCGTGGAACATTACTACCTGCAAGACGCCAACTACAACGTGACGGCCGTCACCGACGACGGCGGCACGGTGGTCGAGCGGTATGCCTATACCCCGTACGGCGAGGCGACGGTGCTCGATGCCGATTTTTCAGCCGACGCCGACGGCGTCAGCGACATCGCTAACGAGTATCTGTATACTGGACGCCGTAGAGACCCCGAGACCGGGTTGCAGCTCAATCGCAATCGGTTTTACCATCAGCAGTTGGGCAGGTGGGTGAATCGGGACCCGATTGGGTATGAGGGGAGTCCGTGGAATTTGTATGAGTATGTGGGTAGTCGAGCCACGATTGAACTCGACCCTAGCGGCCAAATCATAGGCCTAACCTGCGAGCAACAAGACAACAAGAACGCGAGTGATCGAGCGGACTGCAAGAACAAGTGTTTTCGTGACATAACCAAGTCGGACAATATACGAGGAAGAGACCTTGAGGATATTCAGCAAGAGCTCGATGATTGCAACAAGGGGTGCCAAGGTAGATTTCCCGATCTAGATTGTAACGATACGTGTTATTTTGCCCCAGAAGAATGCCTAGCTGAAGCCGCAGGTCTGGCCGCCGCAGCAGCCTCGTGCGCACTTTGTGGAATACTGAAGAAGGGAAACGTGGCTGCATGCTCAGCTTGCTACGAACTTCCCAATAAACAAAGGGCCTACAATGCCTGTGTAATGGGTAGAGCGATTAAGGATTAGTCTTTTGATTGAACTGTCGGAGTTACTCTGCTGATCTGAGCGCACTGGTTTCTTGTTGATTGGAGTAGTTTTATGAAATCGCACCTATTCATTAGAGGCAGTGGTCTTTTCGCATTCTTTGTTGTGTGTTCTGGAATCTATTCCTCGCAGTCGCCAACAATTTGTCTTGCTATTGATTCTGATTCATCTGTTGGCGAATCAGCTTTCTCGGCAGACGAAGGAATCTCAATAGCCGCTAAGAACGAGGAGAAATCGCGAGGATTACTTCGTTTCTCTCCAAGGCAAATTCTGGACAGAGTTGCAAATACCTACAAGAGTTGCACTTCCTATAGAGATTCGGGCAGGTTTGAGAACACGGTTACCAGAAAGGATGGCTCAAAATGGTCACGTAAGATTGCATTTCGTACCGCCTTTCAACGAGTTCCTCAGAGATTCAGATTCACATATCGAAAAGACTACTATGATCGAGGATACCAGGAACCAATCATATTGTGGCATGATGGTCAACGCACTTTGGTTAGCGAGGGAGAGCCGGCTAAGTTTGAACCGCAAGAAGCTTTGGGGCGATCGGTCGCTCGCTTTACTGGAGTGTCTTTCAGCACTGTTCACAATATTCCTGCCCTACTCATGCCCAATTCAATCGGGGGACGCCGACTAATCGAGTTGTCCCACCTCAAGCCGCCACAAATTGAAACGATCGAAAAGGTGGTTTGCTATCGACTAGAGGGGATTTATGCAGACGAAAAAATGGTGCTGTGGATAGACTCGGATTCTTATTTGATACTGAAGATAGAAGAATACACATCAGTTAATGAAAAACGGGGTGTTTATGCGACTTTTTACGATCCCACATTGAACGAGAAGATCCCTAATTCTTTGCTTGAAAAAGAAGTTGCAGGTGAGTGGGTAGGGTTTAAGTCCGCGCCCTAGCTAGAATGATTGCCCTTCGTCGCCCGCTTTAAAAAGGGAGCGGAAACGGGGACAGCGACGGTCTTAGAAATGGTCAATAGCCGATTCAAAAATCATTTTGAATTCCTTTCTATCTATTGGAATTCATGCTCTGGTTCAGCATGTTCAAGTGACGGGTTTTTTCCCAATAGGCGTATCAAGTGGAGCGGCTGGTGCCGCCATTTTTATTTGCGTCCACGCAGACCGGGGGCTCATTGCCGCCCCCTGGACCCCGCTAGCCTTTCCCTGGGTTCCGTTAGAAGCTAGGACACGTCAAGAGCTTCTGCCTGCTTCAGCGCTTGCCAGCAACTGCAGATGCACCATGTTTGGAGACGACCACCACGTGGTCAACCGAAAAGACATGTCGTGAAGCAGCAGCGGGTAGCATGGCCCTCGCCTCGACAAGGTGCTAAGCTAGCTATCTATGGCTGTCTTCGCCTACAAAGCCCTCGACAACCGGGCGACTGCGATCCAAGGAACCATCTCGGCCGACAATCTGCGCACCGCCCGTGATCTGCTCAGAAGTCGCGGCCTACTCGTCGAGTCGGTCACTGCTCAAGCAGAATCAAACCATCGCCGCTGGTGGCCCTTTCGCCGACATGCACGGCATATGGCCAAACGGGTGGCGATGGTCCGCGAGTTGAGCACGCTGCTCTCGGCCGGTATCCCGCTGCTCGACGCCCTCGATTCCCAAACCCAGCAACACACGGGCAGTTTTCAGGCGTCGCTGCTGATGCTCCGCGACCGGGTGGCCGCCGGCAGCGGCCTGGCCGAGGCGATGCGCGAGCAGCCGGCAGTCTACGACGCGCTGAGCGTCCACATGGTCGAGGTGGGCGAAAACTCCGGCACCCTCGACGTGGTGCTCGACCAGCTCGCCAATTTTAGCGAGCGGTACCTGCAGCTAAAAGACCGCGTGGTGAACGCCCTGTTTTACCCGGTGGTCGTCTTCCTGCTGAGCATGGGGGTCGGCATGTTCTTGATGACGGTGGTCGTACCGATGCTGCTCGATAATCTGCTGGAGGCCGGTAAGACGATTCCCTGGCCGACTCGCGTGCTGAAAGGGATGAGCGATTTCGTGCGCGGCCACGGCCTCGAAATACTCGCCCTTGCCACGCTAGCGGTCGTCGCCTTCTTCTTTCTGCTGCGCACTGAAAGGGGCCGTCGCCTCTGGCATCGCACGCTCCTGCGGCTGCCGATGTTTGGCACGATGGCCCGCAAGCAAGAGGTGGCCCGCATGGCGCTGATCGTTTCCACCCTGCTCCGTAGTGGGGTGGTGCTACTGCAGTCCCTGGAGATTGCCGGCCGCGCGATGCGAAACGTGGTCCTCCGCGACGCGCTGACCGACAGCCAGCAGGCGATTCAGTCGGGTCGCGAGATCGGCGAGGCGCTGGAAGCGACCGGCCAGTTTTCCCCTACTGTGGTGCAAATCTTCTCCGTCGGCCAACAAAGTGGTAAACTCGAAGAAATGCTCCAGCGGCTGGCCGACACCTACGACCGCCAGGTCGCCACCCTATCGATGCGAATGGCCACTTTGCTCGAACCGGTGCTGATTGTGGGCCTGGCCTTGTTCGTGGGCTTTATACTGTTCGCCACCGTGCTACCGATCTTGGAGGCTGGGAATGTGCTTTAGTAAAGCGGAATGGGGGAAGCGGAAAGCGGAAGGGAAGAAGCTGCGGGCATTTACATTGGTCGAGTTGATGGTGGTGATTGTGATTATCGGGTTGCTCGCCGGGGCGGTGACGGTAAGCGTGCGCAGCTATCTGATTCGGGGCAAGCAATCGGTGGCGGCGATGGAGATTGCCAAGATCTGTCAGGCGCTGGATACCTATTATACGGTGACCGACCAGTATCCGACCAACGACCAGGGGATCGCCGTGCTGGCCGAGAAGAGCGACGCCTTTCCCGACGGGTTGCTCAACAAGCTGCCGCAAGACCCTTGGGGCCACCAGTACGTTTACCAAAATCCGGGCCGTGATTCCCCGTACGAGGTCATCTGTTATGGTGCCGACAACCAAGAGGGAGGCGAGGCGGCCGACAAGGATATTTCCAGTGCGGATAGCTACGAGCAGTAGTCAGGCAGGTTTCTCGCTGCTGGAATTGATTGTCGTGCTGGTGCTAGTGGCGCTCCTTGCGGCGGTGATCGTAGTGCGCTGGTCGAGCGTTCAGCAGCGGGCGGTGACCGCTTCGGCGATCAGCCAGCTGCAGTTTCTCGATCAGCACCTGCGGAGTTATGCGCGACTGCAGCGAACCGCCTGCGGCCTCTCCTTCGATCTGCGCAACCACCGCGTCCGCAAGCTTTACCACGCCCAGGACCGCAACAATCCCGCCTGGGAGAAGTTGGGGCGGGGAGTCCACCTCGACTCGCTACGGACAACCGTCCCGCAACAAAACAGTCGCGACGAGATTGTTTTCGCCCCCGATGGCACCTCGCCAACTTACATCGTCCAGCTAACGTGTCCTGGCAATCAGCAACTGTGGCTGTTGTGTGCGGGAAGCAGTGGCCAGTTCACCCAGTTTCCAACCGAAAGGGAGGCCGATGCAGCGCTTGCCCTCGTCAGCCGACGGTTTTAGTCTCATCGAAGTGGTCGCCAGTCTGTTTCTGGTGGGAACGCTGCTGGTGGCCATCCTCACCGCCCAGCGCCAGCACGTGCGGCAATTGCTGCAGGCCGACAGACGGCTGGAGGCCATCGCCGCCCTCGATCAACTACTCCTGGAGCGCACCGACCCCGGCACCCCCACAGACAATGAACGCCCTGACGACAAGCTGCCGGGCGAGAATCCGTTCTATTGGCGTTCTCAGCAGCGCACGGAGCCAGCGACGACGGCCATCGGCGCGGCCATCCTGCGGATCGAAGTCTTTGATCCGGACTATCTCCACGGAAAAACCCTGGCCGCCGTGGAACTGCTGGTTGCCAGCTCTGGCGCTGCGGAAGGCACTGCGCGTGACCGACCCTAGATGCACTCCTGAAAAGCGCGGCCTGACGGCCGTCGAGGTCGTGGCCGCGACGCTGCTGGCGTCGCTGTTGATGGTTGCCATGCTGGGAGTCCTGCGGGGGCTCAAGGCCCAGGAAGCAGCACTGGAGGTGCGGCGGCCAATCCCCAGCTGGCAGCGTACCTTGGACGGGGTGCTGGAGCACGACTTGGCCAACTCCCGCACTTTTAGTCTCACGCCGACCTCCTTGACGCTCAACGGGTTTGCGGGCCGGGACTCCGGAGTGGCGACTTGGCAACCGGCGGCGATCACTTACCAGGTCCTTACCGACGGCGAGCGCAATTGGCTGGTCAGGCAGGTTGGAGCCCACCACGAATTGGTTTTGGCT
>JAGQOW010000200.1 GCA_020427155.1 Planctomycetales bacterium
GTCAGCCATGACTAGGCCGCCTCCCACGCAGCCCGCAGGCGGGCCAAGTGCTCTTGGTTCATGTGGCCGTCTTCGAGAATCAACTCCACTGCCTGCATCAGCGGCTTGTGGGCTTCCAGTCGGGTGGCATAGGTCTGCGCTGCCTCCCACCACGTCCGCGCTTCACGGGCAAGGTGCAGGTTCTCCCGCTCCTTCGCAGCCAGCCGCTCGGCAGTGATCGGGAACCACTTCTCCAAACTGCTGTCCTCGCGCCACCGCCGGCCAATCTCGGCATCGTCCGGGCCATCTTCGCCGTAGGCGTGCATGTTCGGGTCGTCCATGTGTCAAGTCTTCCTTGTCAGTTCGTTTCGGAGCCAGGGCCTAACTGGTCGGTCGAGCCGAGAGCCAACGGCTGGCAACTCATCAGCGTTTCTTACAGGTTGGTGCGGGCCGTTGTCTCCGGCTCACCTCCATCGTTATGCAGCAAAGTCGCGGCACTTGATCTTGGCCACAAGCCGATGGCCGCTGCGCGTGTTCAGTTCGGTCTTCGGTCGCGCCACGATGCCCTCGGCCTCGAAGTCGCCCCAGGTTGAGCGGATGCCGCGCTTTGCCCAGGCCACGGCGTCGTGCAGAGTGCCCTCGCCAATCACAGGCACTACATCCAGGCCCAGCTTCTGCGCCACGTCGTGCACGTCGGCGCGTTGCAGCCACCACTGGCCCACGCGCACGTCGAACAGCACAAAGTCTTGGTCGGCCCGATAGTTGCCGCCGCCCTTCTGGATCTTCGCGCCGTAGCCCTCGCCGTACAGCACGGCAGCGCCGTCCGCAAACACCTCGCCCAGCTTCTCGGCAAGCGGCAGGAAACGCTCATTCAGCCGTGCCACCAGTTGCGCCGGGATCTGCGCGTCCTCGGTGCGCCCGCCGAACGTGATGCCGCCATCCTTGAAGATCACGCGGATGTTGGTGCCGTCCACCTTCTCGGTGAACGTCCACACGTTGCCGGCCAGGTACTCAAACTCCGGCAACGTCCAGTCGCCATCGATCAGAGTCTTTCGCTTGCTGGTCATGTCGCGCTTGAAGATGCTTTGAATCTTGTGGTATTCGCTCACGTCTGTCCTTTGTGTTGCTGCATAACAGGTCGCTCAACTTGACCCACCACGGCGGGCCTGGTGTCTGCATCGGTCATCTCGTCTTCATTCTGTTGTGGCGCTCGCGCCGTGGCGCTCAAGTTAGCTTTGCGTTAGGCCCCACGTCCAACCTTGTACTGAGGACCTCGTCGTCTCCCCTTCTTCCTCAATGCAGTGGATGCGCAGGCTTGTGCATCCTGCTGGACTCCATTGAACTACGGAGTCAAGCGGACCCAACACGTAAGACGATCGCAAAGAGACACGAGGAGGAAAAATGAAATTCGAAACTACCCGAAACTCAGTCGCCACAGCGAGCAGTTCAACGGCTGAATTGTGGGAACTGCCGCGATTAGGTAAGGGGCAACATCTGAATCTTGGCGCAATACGAGTACCAAAGGAGCGCTTCTATCAAGCCCTCGTATGCCTGCCGTCAATATTGCTGGCGCTTATACTTGTGGGACTTGCAGTCGCAGAACCCCTCGTCGTTGCAGCGTTTCTCGCAGTGTCAGCGGCGTTGACCTTACTTGTTTGGATCGGATGGCAGTTCTTTTTGGCATTTATCAATGGTCACGCAATACGAGTCGGGCCTTCTCAATATCCCCAGCTACACGGCATCGTATCGGATGCAAGCAGCGCCCTTGGAATCGATACCCCTACCGTCTTCGTATTGCAAGGTCACGGATTGTTCGAGGCTTTTGTTGCCAGAAAGTTCTCTAGGCGCGGGCTCTTAATAATCACATCGAACTTACTGGATGATCTTACAGAGCGCGGCTCTTCACGAGAGCTGATGTTCTTCATAGGTCGTCAACTTGGACTTATCGCGACAGGATATTTTAGGTACTGGACTATTCGACATACCATCGGCCAGTTCTCACTTTTCTTCTACTGGGCGTGGCAAAGAAAAGCCCATATGACTGCAGATCGGCTGGGTCTTTTGGTCGCCGGTGATCTCTATGCAGCAGAGCAGGCTCTGCTAATTATTACAGCTGGCTCTGGGATCGCAGCGAATACGAACTTCGATGCAATTCGAGAGCAGCGTACTGATCTGTTCGATCGATTCTGGGCATGGATTCAACTCGGATTCTCGAATTACCCATACATGATTGATCGAATTGTGCAGCTTAGAGACTTTGCACTCTATGCGGCACGCGAAGGAGTCCAAAGCAATGCGCCGCTCGCTATTGGAGCGCTGCCGATTCTGCACAGACCAATTCGCGCAATACCCCTAATGATTGTGCATGGCCATGACACTGGTGCACGACTCCAGCTAGAGAACTTTCTTCTTAAGAGATTTCCGCACGTGTCTCCAGTAACGATGATTGATGAAACTGATGCAGCTCAAACCTTGCCGGAGAAGTTTGAGCGCATAGCGGGCGAAGTTCGAGGCGCAATGGCCATACTAACGCCTGACGACATTGCCGTAACGGCAAGAACGAATCTGCAATCAAGTCGCGCCCGTCAGAACGTAATAGTGGAAGTTGGTTGGTTTTGGGGGCGCTTCGGACGTGGGCGATGCCTTTTGCTCGTTCGAGGGGACGTCGAGTTGCCCTCTGATCTCTCGGGCGTGGAGGTCCATCGCTTCACTACCTCCCCCGCAGAGTGCTCCGAAGTAGTCCGAGACTTCATCTCCGAACTAGAGTCGAAGTAACCTCGGGTCAAGTGGGGCCTAACTCAGCGCTCAACCGGAGCGCCAACGGCAGGGCACCAGGCCCGAGCCGCAGGTACTCCGTACATTTTCTGCGGCCCGGGCCTGGTGCCCTGCCGTCGTCGCCCGGTTAGCTCCACGTTAGGCCTCACACGAGACCCTTGCTCACGGTTGATGCCATGAAAACCAAGTACCTCGTCAAGTTCTTGAACCGCGCAGCGCACTTTGAGGCCGATATTGAGCTTGTCGATGTACTGGCGATCGCATCGGGGTCAGGAGCGCTCTCTGCAGGCGGGGGAAACCTGTTGTTTGACGCTGTCAATCCGGCACAGCACCCGCGCTTGGCTAAGCGCAAGAGCAATGATCACAACAGGCGGCTTGCAGTCCGTCACTTGAAGGCTAGTCTTTGCGCGAGCTATGTAAAGGATCTCTACGAAGACTTCGGGAAGTACATGCAAGATGTACTTGAAGCGGCTGCAAGAGGTGGCCTCAATCCAAATCGCTTGATCGGTAGCCACAAGATCAATGTTGAGGCGAATGACCTTCTTGCTGCAGGAAACTGGGACGCCGTGGTCCACATGGTTGCCAAGTCACTGTTCCGAAAGCTTGAAGATGAACGGAACACGAAGTCCCTGATCCAGGCTATGGATGCAAAGCTTGGCCTCGGGATAGATCAGCCGACCCTTGATGCCGCGCTTCCTTACTTCGAACTTCGTCACCTACTGGTTCATCACGATGGCGTGGCCGATCAAGACTTCTGTCAGCGATTCCCTGCCTTTGGTGCCGCGGCAGGGAAGAAGATCTCTGTTGAGTTCGGCGTCGTGGCCTCCGCTCGTGCCACAGTTGTTGCCCTGGCAAACGAGTTTGACGCCAAGGTAATACAGCACCAAGTGGTCCCGCGAAGTGACTGCCAGTGAGGCCTAACCCCTCGTTCAAGCGGAGCGCCGCCGGCAGGCCGTCAGGGCCCGGTTGGCGGCACGCGGTACATTGTCGCGAACCGGGCCCTGGCGGCCTGCCGGCGGCGCCCGCTTAACTCGAACGTTATGTGCTCGCTAATCTCAACATAGGAGAAAATCGACATGTCCCTTCAGCTTGACCACACCGTAGACCTTAACTCGCAAGCAGTATTGGACTGGATCAAGAAAAAGGACGGCTCGACGTTTGAGGAAACCATAGAAGATCAAGATATTGTCGCTGCTGGCCTTCAGCAAGTTTGTGGTTCAGAGCGGCCTATTCCTCAAGTTGAAAAGGTCACTCATACGACCGCGAACAATCGACACTACCTTGTTCTGCAAGAGGACTTGAAAACAGGAAGAGAGCTAGTCGTTGGAGAGTTCCGGATTCAGGTTCCAGTAGCGCACGAAATTGAGATCGGACTCCAAAGTCTTCTGTACATAGCCGACTCCGGGCTTACCGCTTCGCAGAAGAAGACGATAATTGATGCGTAGAACAATTTCCGGATGGGTGGCGACCCCCTATCGTACATCGTAGATGAGGCTCGTCGCGCAGGGATCGCAACCGACAAATTCTACGTGGCAGTCCGATATACGTTGAGACTAATTAGCTCGCAACCGTGGGAAGACCAAGTAAACGCTATAAAGAAGCTGTATCAAGGTGGGGCGAGTGTCGGAGGAGACTCCGAGTGGTTTCAAAAGAATAAGATCAGGCTCAAGCTAGTTTCGGAAGAAGAAGGGCATCGAATCCAGACACCCGTCAAAGATCCGCTGAAGGAACAGGATGCCGAAGGGCGAGATCCAGATAGCATCGTTGATGACATCGCAGACAAGATCGCCGGAGAACTGAATTGCGACGATTACTACGTAAAGGACAAGCACCCAGTCATGACAGTCCTAGCGTGGCCGGAGTTCAAGGTTGAGTGGTATCCGCACATTGTTAAGCTCGGTTGCACCCGGGTGAAAATTTGGCTTCCTAAGCTTCGGACTCGAATCGCGGAGGTTGTCCTTTATGCGACTGTGGCTGTGGCAAAGCGGGAAGCTGACGCGACATTGATGAAGATTGTCTCAGATTGTGCGCTCGCGTCGGCTGCGGTCGGCGCAGTTGTTGGCGTCGTGTTGGCTAATTTTGTGGCAGCCGAAGCGGCTTTTGTTGCTCTTTTTCAAAGATGCATCCTAATAAAGGTGGGGCAGCACATCACGTGCATGGTGCCAGCGCTAGCTTTAATAACGATCAAAGGTACTTGGCAGTAGACGCAACCAATCGCACATAACAAGCCCATCGAGTTCGCGCGCTCCGCGCGCCGGACCGCTCCACCGCTACGCGGTTTCGCGGCCGCTCATGGGCAGCGTTACCGTGAAAGCCCAACCCGGTAGAGACGTGACATTGCCTGCCGCCAAGCAGCATCGTTTGAATTACCGCTGGGCCCGACCCCAGGTATTCAGCGGCGAATCAGGTGGCGGCGTGTGCCGCAGGTGCGCTGGCGGTGGGCCACTTGCCGATGGCCTTGAGCTGCTTGATCCAGCGCGGCGCGTTCTTCTTCGCGCTCATGGCCGCGTAGTCGATGCCCTGATCAAGGTAGGGCTGGCGGCGCGACAGCAGGATGTAGATAAGGCGGATCATCTTGTGCGCCACGGCCACTATCGCCTTCTTGTGCGACTTGCGCACCATCAGGCTCTTGTACTTGGCCGCCAGGGTGCTCTTGGTCATGCGCGCCGCGTTGGCACATTCACACAGGATGTACCGGATGACGTTGTTGCCGTGGCGCGTGCGGCCCGACTTGCGCTTGCCCGCACTCTCGTGGTTGCCCGGGCTCAGCGCGGTCCAGCAGGCCAGGCGCTCGGGCGACGCAAAGCGCGCCATATCGTCACCGATCTCGATGAGGATCAGCGAGGCGGCAATCTCGTCGATGCCGGGGATGGTCTGCAGCAGGTTGTGCGCCCAGGCGTAGGGCTGCATGGCGGCCATGAGATACGCGTCAATGTCGGCGAG
>JAGQOW010000201.1 GCA_020427155.1 Planctomycetales bacterium
CCTTCGACGACACTCCCTTCGACGACACTCCCTTCGACGACACTCCCTTCGACGACACTCCCTTCGACGACACTCCCTTCGACGACACTCCCTTCGACGACACTCCCTTCGACGACACTCCCTTCGACGACACTCCCTTCGACGACACTCCCTTCGACGACACTCCCGATGGACGACACTCCCTTCGACGACACTCCCGATGGACGACCCTCCCGATGGACGACCCTCCCTCGTACGAAGATCCTCCCACCGACCCGCCTGCCATGGACGATCCTCCCCTGTACGACGACCCTCCCCTGTAGAGCATCCGGAAGGGCTGGCAACGGCCGGGGCGACGATAGTCGATAGTTGACATCATTTTCAGGTGAGATCATGGCAAAGTCGATTCTGCGACTGGCAACGGTTGTGTTGACGGGGATGTGTCTGACACAGACTGGCAGCGCGTTCGATCAGGAGCACTTCAAAGAGGACCTGAAAATGCTGACGGAGGCCCGTCCCTTCAGCGTCGTTAACGTCCTCGTGAAGCCACAGGCCCGGAAGGCGTTGGACCTTGACGCCAGCGAGAGCGAGAAGGTCGACCAGTTGGTCAAGCATCGGACGGAGCAATGGACCCATGACTGGGCCGAAGACGTGGCGGCGGTCAAGGCAAGGCTCCCGGTCAACAAGGTGATCCAAGAGCGTCTTGAGGGTGGAAGAGCAACGGGAGAAAGAGACGCTGGCTCAGCTCCGAGCGCTGCTTTCCCAGCAGCAGCGCCGAGAGCTTTCGCATCAGATAATAAAATCCGGCAGCTTCAAGGCCATCTGTCACCCTTGGGCAAACGAAGTGTTGAAAATGACCAAGGATCAGCAACGGGATTTGCTGAGAATGTCGTCCGACTTGCGGGCGTTAAGGAAGAACATCTACGCACGGGAAAAGTACAGTGAGGCCGTCGAGCGCGAGGACAAAGAAAGGATCCGCGAAATCAACCAGCTCGTCGAACGACTCTCATTCAAGACGTCGGCGAGACTGTTCGAGATCCTGGCGCCAGAGCAAACCCAAACAATGTATCGTCTCAGCGGCCTTCTGCGCGACGACGAGACGGTCGAGATGTACATCGACCGCCAACAGGAACCCTTCCGCACCTACGCGCGAGAAGCGTTGGAGTCTCGCGAGGATTGACCGCACGTCCCACCGCTACGGGGCTTGTTGATTGAATCTACCCCACCGTTTTAACGGCTTAAACAGGTCACCCGGGGCAGGGCGCAGCAGTGCTGCCGCGGTGCGCCGCCCTGGGCAAGGGTAAGTGAAGAATTAACCCGAAATGGGGCTGCGGGCAGCGTCTTGCTCTTCTGTTTGGACACGGCACGTCCTCTGATTGCGCTGACGATTTCAGCGGCGCTTCCGACCGCCCTTCTTCCCTGCCCGAGAAACGAATGGGATGATTTGTGTTTGGCCATGTCACACTCTCTCAGCATGGGGGAGGCTGGCCTGCACATCTGGGATGCCTGCCAGAAACACGGCGTCCTGCTGGTGATGGTGATACGCCTTGAAGACAAACTCATTCCAATAGTGGGTCTCCGGCCCGTGCTTCAACAAACGATGCAGGCGTGTTCTTTCATTGGGGCCGTCAAACTGGACCATCGCTCGTTTCAAGAAATCGAGCCAGTCAGCTTTGCTCGTTTCGATCAGAACGTAAGGCGTGGTCATCGCGATCCAGTAAGTAGCCAGTTCTGGCTCCAAAGGCGGGGCCAGTCGCACGTACCACAACTCGCCCTTACGTCCGACGTATCCAGCCGGGCAATGGCAGATGAACTGGTCGTCCGTGATCAATTCCCGCAGCCGAACATGCGGTCCTTCTCGACCAACGTGCTCGTAGATCCCCATCCGCGACGCTGCCAGTTTCTTGCAGGCATCCAGTTGATGGGGGTTCATCAGGATCACGTCGTTGGCGGCGATCTGGCACAAGGCCAAGGTGTCGGCGCTTTTTCCGATGCGGAAATCGTATAGCGCCCACATCCAGAAGTAGCTGCTGGTCAAGGGGCTCATCGGAGGACCGGCGGGCATGTACTCGTCTTCCGCCTTCTCGACCGTTCGTGGCCATGCTTTCATTTCCGGTAAATGAGAGACAACCTCGCCAAAGTGGGCCGACAACTGCTGGATAAAAGCATAGGCCGCATGGATCGGGTCATACCCTTGCTTGATCATCGTCTGCATATCGGTGACGCCACCGGGCAATGGCTCGCCGGGACGCCTCTTGGGCTCTTTGGTGGGTAGACCTGCGGACTTACTCGCCAGTTTCTTGTGCAGTCTCTTTGCGTATTCGCCCATGTTCACTACTCGCTGATACTCGTCGTTGAGAGTCGCTGTGCAGAAACCGTCCGTGAGGGCAACGTCTTCGAGGAATTCACGCCGGAATTCGGCTGGAACGTCCGATGCTTCCAGCTCGGGAAGGGAATCGCTCGGTGTGGAAAATGCCATGGCTCGCCTCCGTGCTGCTACCGACATTCACAATGCCCGGCAGGGTTTGGGGCTGCTGTTTTCGGCAGCACCGTTTCCCGGCTATCAGCGGAAGCTGACTCGATTGCGTGAAGAGTTCGGCGGCTGGTGGTACGCCAGCGACGAGCCGGAAGCAGAGGGATGGCTTTGCCCGGCGCTGTATCGGTATTTCGATGAAGCACCCGAGGCGATCTACGTGAAGGCCGAGCGAAATAACTTTGGTCGTAGCTTCGTTAAAGATTAAAGAAGGCAGGCCGAGCAAATCATACGCCGCATGGAGGCGACTCGGCGGCGCCTCAAAGGCCTCGTGGACTCGGCCATCCCCTTCTGACCTGTGTTTAAACTGGCCTCCGACATCCTCACGATGGTTGGCCAAATTGTGGAGCCTGCGTTGAGTGGTGAGCCAAGGTCGTAAGGGTTTTTCAGCTAAGACTGTCTCAAATTTGTTTTCCCAAATTTGTTTCCCAGGGCGACGCGGAGCGACTTGAGCTCGCCCCCTCAAATTTGTTTTCGAATTGCCAAGAATTCTGAAGGAGCGGATAATCTAGATGAACTCTTTGGCTCACCCATGAAGTGAACCTTGTCGCGCATGAATTGTTACCGCCTGTATTCATTCCCCGGCTACGGCTGCGATTCCAGAAAGAGCAACGCTTCGGGCGACCGGAAAAATCGGGAGCGGGGTACGATGTCTTCTGTGTTCTGGCTAAGACTGTCTCAAATTCGTTTCCCTCAAATTCTTTTTCAAATTCGAGATCGCAGCTGGTCGATCTGCGATCCTGTCATGGCAGGCTGAAACCCAACTTGCTCGTTCCCTTGCACTTTGTTGTGAGTCTATGGCGGTGGGCAACCGATGCGACTTGCATTTAGAATCCATCTTTGGCAGTTAATGGCGTTGGTGGCCCTTGTGGCGATTGGCATGGGTTGCATTGGTTGGATATTTGGGCCGAGGTTTTTTGTGCCAGACGACCAGAGCATCCTGGTCAGTCCGCCGTTTCTCGCGACGGACGCGTCAGGTCTTCCCGAACTCGCTCCGGCAGCCAATCATTCGACGGTCAGGTTGTCGGACAAATCGAATGTTCGGTTCAATTCTGCAGTCGAGTTGTCGGATGCGAGCCGCCACCGTCTTTGGGTCGATTTGATTCAGACCGATTTACGGCGAGCACGGATTTGGGAGTCCCAGGAATTGGCTTGGCCCACTCCGGACGACGGCCCGATGGATCATCAGGCGGTTCATCGCGGCGGCCAAACATTTGGAATTGCGTTCGTCTGCGGCCGAGTTATGACAATCGCCGAACTTGTCGACGACCGAGAGCAAAACCTCGAATTGGTTACTCTGTTGGCGCCGAACGGCCGCAAGGTTTCCGGCAGCCAATTCCGGTTGGAGCGGGTCGACCTTTCGGAGCTGACCCATGTGAGCAGCGGATTTCGACTTGTAGAGCTTCGTTGGGCACGAAGTCCAGATGAGCAATGGGAGTGCTCGATTCGCACGTCGTCGCGGTTGTTCGAGCTGAGGCGTACAGCGGATAACGGCTGGCAATTGGCAAGCAATTGAGAAATTCTTCCGCGTTCGAACGTGTTCCAGGCGGAGATCGACGAGATGGACCTAGAGCAGGTTGAATTGGAATCCATTGACAATCCGCTCTGGATGCGTACCGACACAACGGATGAGCGATGCTTGAACGAGGTGTTTGAGCAACTCGCGTACGAATTGCCATTCAACTCCCCACCTCGCACGATCATCGACGCGGGCGCGAACGCGGGCCATTCGACGGTGTTCTTTGCACAGCGCTTCCTCGATGCCCGCATCATCGCTATCGAGCCGGACCGCGAAAACTTCCAGATGCTGCTAAAAAACATCGCTCCACGATTTCCTGGCTAAGACTTGTCTTAAATTCATTTTCTAGAAAGTAGTCGAGGCTCATCAGCAAGTCGATGTTGTTGGTGTTGTGGCCGCAGCAAAAACAGTGCGCCAGGTTGTTTCTTGGGTACACCGTGGCGCGAAGCTCGCCGCAAACGGATCAAAGGAAGTGAAAGTGGCCCTCATGGTGTTTCGTTCGAGCCATTCGCAGCAGTTGACCGCCGAAGCTCGGCCGAGCAGGCGGATGTGCGATAGGATCGACGCCAAGCCAACGCCACCCCCGGCTGTGGTGGGTGACGATTGCGCGGATGGCCCCTCATGGACGGTTGGCGGTTGGCAGCGATGTCACGACAAGCGACGGTGAGAGGCATTGACGAGTAGCATGACTGAATCAAATCCGTACGACAGCCCAGCGATCCTTCAAGCGTGCCAAGGACAAGGCATTTGTCGTACATTATCGTTTATTTGGTGGCTTGTACTTCTGACTTCTGAGCCCATCTGTTGTAATTGTACTTGATGCCGCCGCCGCGATACCCGACGTTTTGGATGACATTCTTATAGGGATAGAACCGTTCGTCGGAGCCAATGCATTTGCCTGCGGACTTCTCGTCATGCTTACTGCAACCACCCTCGGCCATGACGGGGTAGGTCGACGGATTCTATCCGGACTCGCGAGTGCTGCCGTCGTGCTTGCCGTTATCATTGCATTTTTTTCATGTTGGTCTTCTTTCGGGGACTTCTCTGCGCCCGGCGAGTGAGGTGGAGTGAGGTGCTACGGGCCGAATTGACGTCGCACTTTTGACCGAATTGTGACTGCTGGGATACGCGGCGAAATTCTGGAGCAGCCGGAGTCGACGGGGCCGAGCTAACGGCGCGAGGAGTACCCAGCGGTGCTGTCCGATTTCCCGGCTGAGACTGCCTTAAGTTCGTCTCTTCAGCTCCCGCAGGGATCCGGCCAACTCTTGTTCGAAGTGCTCAAACGAACTGGGCGTGGCCTCCCTCGACAGCGTCGGCACATCCTGCAACGCGTCACACATTGCTGACAACCTGATCGAGCAGGTTTGCCGTTGAAGACGTTGCCGCCTATTCACGATTGGAGATAAACTGAGCCATTGTGGCGATCTTTCCTGGTTTTGTAGCTATTGCAACCACGTTGTCAGGAAGGCCTCGGTTTGCCTACCTCCGTTCCTCCTCATGGCCAACTCCTTGCTCAACTGCGCGGTCGTCGATGATCGATTCGGTCACAATCAACACCAAAGCGCGATCAGACCGCAGGCTGTAACACTTTAGGGGCAAGACGGACATGCATTTCAAAGTCATCATTGG
>JAGQOW010000202.1 GCA_020427155.1 Planctomycetales bacterium
GAAACCACCTGCGCGGTGGCGCATCGGAGTGAAACAAATCACAGTCGATACGGAGTAAAGAACCCAGTTTTATATTTCTCGCCAGAGCCCAATGCGGACCATCAGCTGCACGGCGCTCCCACAAACTGGGGGAGAAAGAAATGCGGCCCCCTAAGGAGCCGCATTCACCTTCTTTCGGAAGGATTTATAACCTCCTGCGCGGAGGCGAGTCTTTCGAAGCCACCTGCGCGGTGGCGCATCGGCGTGAAACGAATCACAGTCGATACAGAGTAAAGAACCCAGTTTTATATTTTTCGCCAGTGCCTGAAATGAGCCGTGCTGGCAATCAGGGCCCCAGTTCCATCAAGTTCACTCGGCAACGGACCTAAATTCCGATTTCGGACAACCAACCGGATGGCCGCTCTTGGTCGGCGTGCACAAAACGGCGCTGAGGTCACATGCGCTCACCTCACAGCCTGTTGGCTGCTTTCGTCAGGCTGCAAGTGAAATTGTGAAATTGACTAAGTCAATGCTGATTTCTCCCGTCAGTCGCAAGGGATTCACCTCCGGCCAAGGCATTGCATCAAGGTGCCATAATTTCGCGCAAATTGGGCATGGAGGCTCGTTTGAGACCAACACGACAGCACAGATTGACACTGCAAGACCGCTCAGCCTGGTGGACACCAGGCCGTACCGCCTGGTCTGCCGAACTAGCTGCCGCGCGGCACCCTGCCCCCATTTTCTTCGTCACTTTCAGGGGAACAACGTGGAAGTAGTGCCCGGCCTGCTGTTGGACCCACCGACACTTCTGCTTTCCGTTGCTGTGATGGGCTTTCTATTGGCAGCGGCTTCCTTCACTTTCGCGGGCACTTTGGGAGCGCAAAACTCTGGCCTCGAGGATTGGGGGATAGCCATGCTCGCCATGGGCGGCGGGTTCCTGTTGTTTTTTGCCAGAGGTCATGCACCTCTGTTCTTGAGTCTGCTAATAGCAAACGTGCTCATCATCGCGGCGAGCTCCTATGGCCTTATTGGGCACGCACGGCTCTTCGACGTTGAGCCACCTTGGCTGACGATTGCAATCGTCAGCTCCTTTGGTATGAGTGGCCTTATGGCCGTGTATTTTCTAGGCGCACCACGGCAGGTCGGAATTTTCACAGTCTCTCTTGCTTGGGCTATCCCAGTCGGATTGACTGCTGTGACGATTCTGCGCAATATCAACCGCAACTCGCCCCGTATGGCTTGGCTCGCATGCGCGGCGGCTGCTGTGGCCGCGACGTTGGCTGCTGTTCACGCCATCACCGCGATATCTCAGGAGGCTCCAACGACCCTCATCAAGGCAAAGCCATTGCCTATCGTGTCGGCAATCATGGGGGCGGTATTCGCAGTCACATTGTCGATGTCGTTCTTTACATTGCTTGGCGAAAGGCGCCAGCGTGAAACCATAGCCAGTCTGCGGCGTGACGGACTGACGGGACTTCTCACCCGACTGGCCTTCTTCGAGCTGGCAAGAGAACTCGACGAGCTCAAAGTCCCAAAAGTCTACTCCGTGGTAATGGTAGACATCGACTTCTTCAAGAAGGTCAACGATACGTACGGGCATACCGGTGGAGACATGGTACTTGCCCATGCTGGTCGGCTCATTGGCAGCTCGGTTCGAATCTCCGACATCGCCGGCCGATACGGAGGGGAGGAGTTTTGCATCCTGCTTCACGAATGTGACGAGGCCGAGGCAAGGGAATTTGCCAGAAGGCTAGTCGTAGAAGCGGCCAAGCAACGAGTGCGGCTTCGCGACGGCAGGGAAGTGACCTACACGCTATCGGCAGGGTACGCACACAGGCGCCTGACAATCCAAGCATCTGGACGTCCAGAAGAAATCGACGACGTAATCGCACGTGCGGACGAAGCGCTTTACAGCGCAAAGCGAGCCGGCCGGAATCAAGCCCTCGGGCCACCTCCGGACATTCAGGTGCTTCAGGTCGCAACTTGATGTGAAAATCCCAAAATCTGGAACTTGTTCCCGTGAACAGCCGATTGGTGCTAGGCATCCAGAGAATCGCCAGTTCACAAATGTTGCCTCTTCACGAACAACCGATTGCGGTAGCTCAATCAAACGCCTGCTGTTGGTCGTTACCCGCCCTTTTGAAGGTCACTTAGCGGCACATCTTTCGCGATTCTCCGTGCAAGTACGCCGTAAAAGTGCGCGAGCGCTTGCCACGTAACATCCCACTGCCCTTCGCCATGCTTCGCCCGGTAGACGAGTTCACCTTGATAAAACAGGCAACCATTGTCCTGGGTGTACTCGGCGGCTCCGAGTGGAGCGGCAATTGTCCAGGGACCAGAGCCAGACTGCGGCCAGTAGCGCCAAGTGTTCTCACTACCGGTCTTACCGCCATATCCAAGGTTTTTCCATAAGCGCTGGTCCGGCTGCGCATCTCGGCTATGGAAGCCGTCTCGAAGCTTCATCGTCACACCTCACTCCCGTGAAAGCAATGGATGCCAGGCATCGTACGGATGGCGACCCCTAATCGCAAGTCGGACCGAGACCGTCAATTTGGCACCTTGTTCTAGTAAGCATGCTTGTGGCACACGTTATCCGGACGACAGCCCCAACTGACGTCTGAAGCGGTTGCGCCGCAAACTAGGCTGCACGGACAAACAGCAGCCATCGGTCGACTCATGACCATCGATTTGTCGCGACGCGCGCCCACTTCACAGACATAATTCGCCAAGCGTAGAAGGTCGAATTCAATCGACCTGATGACTTGACGATGAGCCATTTGCGATTTCGACAACTATGCCTGCGCGGCAAAGCTCCGCGTTTTGCCAGGTCTGCCAGGAGACGAACTTGACTACCGTAACGGGTTTGAACCTATGGTCAGCAAGCGAGCCAGTGCCTGCGGATGCGCACGGAAACAATGTTGCGTTCTCATGCTTGAATTGCGGAGCACCTGTCCTTGCGACCTTGATGCCACACCAGCGCGGCTCATCGGAAGACAAACCCACCGAGTGTCGCGTTTGCGCGGCAGCGTTCTGGGTAGAACCTCAACTGTCCGAAAAGCGATTGCTTGTCCACCGCGTAATGACACTCGACTCGGGACGCTATGTTGCAGGCCTCACGCCAAAGCACACTGCCGAGCAAAATTCAGCGTCGTGGAGCGTCCTCTCAGCTCTGCTTTCGGCATACGGCAGCGCCGAATACAACGAACTAGTCGCTGCGGTTCGTCAACATGCCCATCCTGGTGGGGGCAAAGGCTTCGTCGACTACTGCATTCGCAACAACTGGCTGCGGCGTGCCCAACCCGGGAGCGACGGCGTAGGGAAACTTTGACCGTTGGCTTCTGTCGGTCGATACCGGTACGTCTGCAATGGCAGGACTAACGTCAGCCTAATTCCAAGCGTCGGCGATAAGGAATATTGCACTCATAGGGCTTTCAAACGGCGATTTGAGTTCCGCGACTCATCCCGTTAGACTGAATGCGTCTAAGGTAATACACGCGACAGACTGAGTGTCTGATTCATCAACTCATGAATTGGCGCCAGTTCCGAGCTGAAAGGAAGGTACATGGCAAGGACGCTAGTTCAGATAAAGCAGCAGATAAAGAAACTCGAGAAGGAAGCTGAGGATGTTCGTCGGAAAGAGATTGCTGGCGTCGTTGCGCGAATACAGCAAGCGATTGACTTTTACGAGTTGACCGTTGAAGACCTGTTTCAACCGAAGCACAGAAAGGCCGGGCGGCCAAAAGGTGCAAGGCTCGGCGCCAAAAGACCCGTGAAGACCAGAACTGCTCCAAAGTACAAGGACCCGGCATCCGAAAGAACGTGGACAGGCCACGGAAAGAGGCCCGGATGGTTCGTCCGGGCAGTTGAAGAAGGCAAGAAGGCCGAGGAAATGGCCATCTAAGTGGTCGACCGAAGCTGCAACACAGACCCGATGCCTCCTCACTTCAATTGCCGGCCTATTGCCCAGATTCTCAAGGAACCTGGTTGCACGAACTCCGGGTCATAGCGACCGCTCAAACCCCGGGCATTGTTTGAAACGAGAACGTCAGAAGTTGACGAAACCCGAAGCGGGTCCGCTGTAGCTGTCCTCGTTGCTTGTATCACGGCCGTCGAATGCCTCAAATACATTGGACAGTTCACCAGCCAAGTACAAAGTCACCATCGTACCCTTGAGAACCTCTAGTTGCCGCCCAATTCGCTGACGCTGCACCCGCCGGCGTGCCCGAAGGCAGGCGACGACGGCATTGTGGTTGCTAAAAGGGGTCATACGCTCTCCCAAAAGAATGGAGCTTGAAGCCAGCTAGCCCGGCTGTCATCATCAAGGTGGTAGACACTTATGGTGTTGAGTTAGTGCGCTCGATGATTTCCCCGCTGAACACTCAATCTACGACGAAACCAATCGAATTACGGACCGCTGGTGACAGGCGATGGCGACGTTGTCGGGCCACATGGAAGAAGTGGAGTTCGTTACCGGTCAAGAGATTGCGGAAGACTTTTACAAGACGGTACAAGAAGACGCACTTTCGGCTGCGGCTTTCACCGCCAGACGCAGGGCGACTGCCATGCCAAGATTTCGCAGGCCCTTCACTGGGGGCCATCAGCCAGACCCAGCAATACGCCCAGAAGAAGACCCGATGCCCAATGCATGCGTGGTCGTCAAACTGCAAGTTTTTCTCAATAGCACTTCGTTGAATACAACGAGTTTCTTTCTGCAGTGCAAGCGCCATAGGCGCCGCATGATGGAACCAATCATTCGTTTCATCCACCCTAATGGCAGCGTCAAGAATCAGTTCTTGATGTGCATTATTTCCGCGAAACGCGATTGCGAAACTCTAGACTATCGCCTCAATCATTACATGGAGATTGGTAGATGACGATGTTGCTTCTGGTTGGCGCTATGGTGCGTGTTCGACCTGTAACCGGCAAAAAGAACTGGTTTGCTATCGATGCAGTGCCAAAGATTCATAGCTATGCTGACCTTGGTGATTGGCTTATTGATGAGATGGCGGACAACGTGAGCGAGATTGTCCGAGGTGCCAAGCTTGTCGGTATTCATGATGACGAGAGCATCCTGGAGGACGACCCACGGTTCAACTTCGAGGCAGGTGTCGCAGGTGAAGACCCTGAGTTCCAAAATGAGCCTGCGTTCGTTGTTGTTCGGCAGCTAAAGCGACCTCCGCATCGTCCTGAAGACTTGTATCTTTGCGCGATGTTGGTGAATGCGCCCGAGGTTGCTTTCCTCGAATACAGCGCGAAGGGGGGATGTCCGAATTTTTGTGTTTGAGGACTATTGAAACTTGTCCACGGCGGCGGGCGTCGCTTGCGACGAACGACCGACGCGGTGGGCAAGTTGGAGCCACATCTTAAGTGGCCGCCTTCGTGAAACGATCTTCATAGAGGATCGCAAATTGGTTCATCGCTTCCTTCCAGTTGTGGGCCGCCTTGCCCCAGTCTGCCGTGATGTTGCGCAGCGCCAGCCAGATCAACTTGTTGGCGGCATCGTCGCTAGGGAAGTGACCCCGCGTCTTGATGATCTTGCGCAGCCGCGCATTGATGCTCTTGAATGCCCTTGAGGCCGTCGGTGACGGCAATCAGGCATTACCGACCCAAATACACACTAGCAATAACAGCCCTCCCATGACCGAAGCTGGTTCTACTAGGAA